>NZ_CAJPGH010000025.1:0-120871 GCF_905339605.1 Burkholderia sp. BCC1972
ACAACTGGTACATTTTGAGGTGTTGCGTTCCGCGCCGCAGATCAGCCGCTTCAGCGCAACACTGAGCTCAGTAGATGGTACTTATCGGCGTTGCGCTAAGGTTCTATAGACATACGGCAGTCTCATTAGAGTCATGAAGTCCAGCCGCACCATCTTCATTCCGCCCAGAGTCTTGACGCAGTCTGAGTTACCGATTGCCCCAACGGTTGGAAGCCATGCGCAACAGCGCTGCATTGGCAGCACGCAAATCGAATAATTCCGCGTCGAAGCCGGACCCGATCCAGTTTCGATAACGCTCTGCCTTTTCACTGTCCGGATCGTTGGAAAGCGTATTCAGGAACCTCTCATAGCCCGATGGACCACCAACGTCCTCCGGCGGACAAGCACGGGCGCCGCCAATGACTTGGGCTTCTCCCCACGGTTGGCCCTCGATCGTTTCCGTCTTCTCGACGACGACGGTGTGATTCCAGCCGTCCCCGAAGTCGTATCGGTAGACGAAGCGCGAACCTGGCTTCAGGACCGCCTGCAGACGAATCTTCCGGTCATCTGCAGTCGTGCCCGGGTCAGCGAAGTCCGCCACGTCATCGATCTCGAACATGGCGTAGGTCATGCCATCGATCAGGAAGTCGTGGAGATGGGCGTCTTCCCACCCGAAAGCTGCTTGCAGAATGTGATGCAGCTTGCGCAGCGATTCAGTTCCTTCGACTTCGATCCGACGCCAGATGGGTGGATCGATGTGCTGAAGCGTCACTTTGAGGGTGAAGCGCTGGAACGATTTCGGCATTTGATCTCCGGAGAGCGGGAATCCGCACTATTATCGCCCTAGGATGATTCGCCAGGATCTACTTGGGAGCGAGAATCCGACATCGTTCGCCGATGCAGTGAGTGAAGCCTTGCAGACCTCCGCCAGTTTTTCAATCGCGCCCAAGCCATCGGAGTACTTACCGGCCTCCTTCACGAAAAGCGACGATGGCATTAGCAGACCAGCGGCAAAGTGATCCGCCTGAAGTTCTATCGGATCGCCAGAGGCGAAGTCAGTCGACCGTCGAAGTGCTTCAAATCGATGTGTAACGTCCCTAGCTGCAGCGAAATGCCGCGACCAGGCCCCTCGGCGGTAGCGTCATTCCCGGCCCAGGTCGCTATCGTGGGATGGGCGCAAACGTCTTGGGTTTCGCCCACTCGCCCAGCGCCTGTAATCGGCCGGCGTCATACTGGTGAGTTGACCGAAGGCCCGTCGGAATGATGTTTCGTCGCTGTAGCCGCATTGCGATGCGACTTGCTTAATGCTCGCTCCCGGCCGCTCGAGCAACACACAGGCCATTTCGATCCGCACGCGGGTAATGAACCCTTTGGGTGACTCGTTGGTCAAGCCCTTCAGCCGCCGATGCAGTGTCCGTTCGCTGAGACTTAGCGCGCTCGCCAGCGCTTCAGCGGACAATCCGGGGCTAGCATGGCGAACGATCTGCTCTGCTTGCAGAAGCAGCGGGTCGGTGGCATTGACGAACCCGCGGGGCGCATAAACCAGTTGCGGCAGCGGCAAGCTGTCGGCCACGGAGATATCTGCCGCGAGACGGGCCACATCGGGCCCTGCCTCGCGTCTGATCACGTGCAAGGCCAGATCCACCCAGGACAGCGGACCGCCTGTCGTCACGATCCGATCCTGCTCTTCCACTGCAGTGCCCCAAACCGCGCATGCCTTGGGAAACCGCTGCCTGAACGCATGGTGGAGCCACCACGTGGTCGTACAACGCCTTCCGTCCAGCAACCCGGCCTCTCCCAGTACGAAGGTACCTGCACACGCAGCGCCCACCAGTGCACCGGCCTGATGAAGCTCTCGCAGCCATGTTGCCGCGTGGCTGATCGATGCGGATACAGGGGGAAGCCGGTCCGGCCCCAGCGCCATGCCTGTGACAAGCGCCACGTCGCAATGCGTCAATTCCCGAAACGAAGCGTCGACCGGAATCAACCGGCCCTGCGGGTCGCACCGGGCCTTCCCATCCGCGCTTGCGACGATGGTCTCGAAGGTTGGGTGGACTTGGCCAGAAAGGTCATATGACGCATCGGCGGGTGGTGCACGTAACGCCTGCTCCGTCATCCAGAACAGGTCAACAAGGCCGCTAATGGCAGAGAGCAGGCTGCCCTCGACTGCAACGATTCCTATGCGCACGGCGCGCTCCGTGTCTCGGGGAGTGTTGGCGAATTTTGCATGAATGTTGGCGAGTTTGCCACCTTCAACGGTTCGTTAAAGCCAGATAAATTTGGCACGTCTTCTCAACGATTCGCTTTCACATGAAACCCCCATTGCTTCACGACTGCCCGGACTCGCTCCTTCAGAGAAGAGCGCGCCGTCGATCCGTATGGTTCAGCCGACTGGTTGCTGCCGTGGCCTTCACGGCGACGCTGACGACGGCTCATGCGGCAGCGACTACAGCGCCGGCTGTGCGCAACATCGTCCTCGTGCATGGCGCCTTTGCGGATGGATCGAGCTGGAGCCCGGTGATCGTCAGGCTGCAGCGCATGGGTTACCGCGTCACTGCCGTGCCAAACCCGCTCACTTCGCTGGCAGACGACGTTGCCGCCACCGAGAGCGTCCTGCATCGGCAAACCGGCGACGTCCTGCTGGTGGGCCATTCCTGGGCCGGCGCGGTCATCACGCAAGCAGGCAATGCTGCCAATGTGAAAGGCCTGGTCTATCTGTCCGCGCTGGTACCGGACAACGGTGAGTCCGTCGCCGACCTTCTGCAACGCCTCAACGCGCCGATGACCGGTCTCACACCGGACGCCCAGGGGCTGATCTGGCTCGACGATGCACGAGCGTTTCAGCACGTCATGGCAGCAGACATTCCGCTTGAACAGGCTCGAGTCCTGGCATCGGTCCAGCAGCCTGTCGCGGCGGCCTGCTTCACCGCGAAGATCCAGCACGCGGCATGGCACGACAAGCCTGTCTGGTATCTGCGAACCACCAACGACAATGCGCTGAAGCCCGCCGTCCAGCAAGCCATTGCGCAGCACATCGGCGCAACCGTCACATCGATTCGCTCCAGCCACATGTCGATGCTGTCTCACCCGGACGAAGTCGCGAGGCTGATCGATCTAGCCGCCCGGAAGGCATCGCAATGAATTCCAGCACGTTTCGACGCGCTTCCCTCCTCCCCTGTCAGCGAGGCTTCAATGAACATCCTTCATCTCGATTCGAGCATACTCGGCAGCAGCTCCATCACGCGAGAACTGTCCGCGGTCGTGGTAGCTGGTCTCCGGGCGCAGCATCCATCGGCGCAGGTGACGTACCGTGATCTCGTCGGCGACGAAATCCGGCATCTCACCGGTCCGATCGCAGCCGGATTTCGCCAGATCGACGTCGGTGCTTTCGACGACACCACCGCACACGAACATCAGCTATCCGAAGTACTCGTCACAGAGTTTCTGGCGAGCGACGTCATTGTCATCGGTGCGCCGATGTACAACTTTTCGGTACCTAGCCAGTTGAAAGCATGGCTCGATCGCGTGGCCCAGGCCGGGCGTACGTTCCGGTATACCGAAAACGGCCCGGTCGGCCTGGCGGGCGGCAAGCAGGTTATCGTGGCCTCTGCGCGCGGCGGGTTTTACGCGGAAGCACCGCTCGCGCACATGGACTTCCAGGAAAGCTACCTGAAAGCGTTCCTCGGTTTCCTGGGCATCACCGACGTCCGGTTCGTACGGGCGGAGGGGGTATCGAAAGGTCAAGCCGCTCGGGACCAGGGCATCGCACTCGCCAGGGCGTCCCTGACCGAGGTACTCGTCAATGTACGCACGTCCGGTGCGCAAACCATCCAGTAACAGAGGTCGCTTATGCTGTTCGCCATCAAGCTCGGCTACGTCCGTCCGATTGAAGAGATCCAGGCGCATCTCGATGCTCACAAGGCATGGCTCGTCAGATACGCCCAGGCGGGAAATATCCTTGCCGCGGGTCCGCTGCATGAAGAGAACGGCGGCTTCGTGCTCGCGTATGCGGGCCAACCACGGGATATCGAGAAAATGATTGCCGAAGACCCATTCCATATTCACGGGTTGGCCACGTTCGACGCTCATTGCTGCGAACCTGCCCTATGTGCGGCAGGTTTTCCTGCACGCTGGGCAGCAGGCGCAAGGTCGATATGATGGGCTTCATTTGCGGGACGTGCTCACGCTTACACGCGGCGGAATTCCGTGACCAATCGTACCGTGAGCCGACATCCGGGCGATAGCCGAAGTGCCGCAACTCTTTCGCGGCCCACATCAGCCTCTCGCCCAGACTTCGATCCTTCCACGGGCGCGACGGACACGCCGTTCCAGCGTGGTCCGGCACGCGCGGCAATGCATCCCGCCAGCCATCGATCGGGCGCTTCTTCACGTCTGACGGAGTCGCCACGCTGACCGGCTCTTTGCTGAGACATCCATGCCGTCGATGTCCATTCGCATCGACGCTCCCGAGCGAACCGCCGGCTTGCTTGAGCGCATACGGCAGGATCCGGAAGACAGCCACAACCACGTCGCCGCGCGAGATGCCATTCACCCGGCATGCCCGCGCTTCCGATTCGTCATCCGAGCCAGGTCCTGATATTCACCCGCATCGCGCCGGCCGAGATCCCGTAGCGGTCGTGCAACGTCGGCAACGCACCCGCGGCGAGATACGCATCCGGCAGCGCGATCTGGCGGAACGGTACGACGACACCGGCCCCGAGCAACGCCGTTGCGACCGCTTCGCCAAGCCCGCCGATCACCGTATGGTTCTCCGCGACGACGACCATGCGCCCTTTTCGCGCGGCCTCGCGGACGATGGTCGCCGTGTCGAGCGGCTTGATCGTCGGCACGTGCAGCACGGCGACATCGACGCGATCGGCTTCGAGCGCCTTCGCCACCTCGAGCGCACGCATCGTCATGATCCCGGACGAGATCAGCAGCACGTCGTTGCCGTCGCGCAGCAGCTTGGCCTTGCCGAGTTCGAAACGGTAATCGTATTCGTCGAGCACGGCCGGCACGTTGCCGCGCAGCAGGCGCGCGTACACCGGCCCCTTGTGCGCCGCAATCGCCGGCACCATCTGCTCGATGTCCAGCGCGTCGCACGGGTCGATCACGGTCATGTTCGGCATCGCGCGCATCAGCGCCAGATCCTCGGCGGCCTGATGGCTCGGCCCGTAGCCGGTCGTGAGCCCCGGCAACGCGCACACCAGCTTCACATCGAGATTGTCCTCGGCAATCGCTTGGTGAATGAAGTCGTACGCCCGGCGCGTTGCAAACACCGCGTAGGTCGTGACGAACGGCTGCGCACCTTCGTGCGCGAATCCGGCAGCGGCCCCCATCAGCAGCTGCTCGGCCATCCCCATCTGGTAGTAACGCTCGGGAAATTCCTTCGCGAAGATGTGCAGATCGGTGTACTTGCCAAGATCGGCGGTCATGCCGATCACGTTGCCGTTCGTGCGCGCGAGTTTCGCGAGCGCATGGCCGAACGGCGCGGCGCGGGTCGCTTGCCCGTCGGCTGCGATGGACGCGATCATCGCGGAAGTCTTCAGGCGCGGCTTGTTGTCGACGGTGCTCATGCGTGTCTCCCTGCTTCGAGTGCGTCGAGCGCGAGCTTCCACTCGTGCGCATCGACGCGAATGAAATGGCTCTTCTCGCGTGCTTCGAGGAACGGCACGCCGCACCCCATCTTCGTGTCGCAAACGATGATGCGAGGCTTCGGCGCGTCATGCAGGCGTGCGTTGTCGAACGCGCGTTTCACCGCATCGATGTCGTTGCCGTCCACGCGTTGCACATACCAGCCGAACGCTTCGAGCTTGTCGACCAGCGGCTCGAACGCCATGACCTGCGTCGACGGACCGTCGGCCTGCTGGTTGTTCACGTCGACAATCGCGATCAGGTTGTCGAGCTTCCAGTGAGCGGCCGACATCAACCCTTCCCAGATCGCGCCTTCGTCGAGTTCGCCGTCCGAGAACAGCGTATAGACGAATGCATCCGAGCCCTTGCGCTTCAGGCCGAGACACCGGCCGACCGCGATCGTCAGGCCCTGCCCGAGCGAGCCGCCGGACATCTCCATGCCGGGCGTATAACTCGCCATCCCGGACATGGGCAAACGACTGTCGTCGCTGCCGTAGGTTTCGAGTTCGTCCGCCGGCAGGATGCCGGCTTCGAACAGTGCCGCGTACAGCGCGATCGCGTAGTGGCCGTTCGACAGCAGGAAGCGGTCGCGCCCTTCCCACTCGGGATCGTCGGGGCGATAGCGCATCGCGCCGAAGTACGCGACGGCCAGCACGTCGGCGATGTCGAGTGCCTGGCCGACATAGCCCTGTCCCTGCACTTCACCCATCAGCACGGCGTTTCTGCGGATGCGGTACGCGCGCTCGGCGAGCGTGACCGCTTCATGGATGGTTTCGGTATCCATCGATTACTCCAGTATCGGGTCGGAAGGAATGGGAAGGAAAAACGAATCAGCGATTGACGGATCGGGGCACGAAGAACACCAGCAGTGCGCCGACCGTGATCGCGACGGAGATGAAGAGCAGCCCCGCGGTGGACTTGCCGGTCAGATCGTTCAGCCAGCCGACGATCGCCGGAGAGAAGAAGCCCGCCAGGTTCGCGAAGCAGTTGACGGCGGCGATTCCCGCTGCCGCCGACATTCCACCCAGCAGCGCCGTCGGCAGCGACCAGAACTGCGACGACGACGCGAGGATGCCGGCCGACGCAATGCTCAGGCACACGATCGACGCGCCGACGCTGCCGAGCAGCGGCAATGTCGCGAAGCCGGCCGCCGCGACCAGCATCGGCATCGCGAGATGGAAGCGGCGCTCGCGACGGCGATCGGCGCTCATGCCGATCACCGGCAGCGCGACGATCGCGCACGCATACGGAATCGCAGTGAACAGCCCCACCCACAGCGGATCGGCGACACCGGCCTTGCGAATGATGGTGGGCAGCCAGAACGTGAGGCCGTACTGCCCGAGCACGACGCAGAAGTAGATCGCTGCCATCAGCCACAGACGACGGTCCGCGGCGAACGCGCGAATCGACAGGTGCGCGGTCGTGTGCGCGGCGTCGGCCGCGACGTTGCGCGTCAGCAAGGACTTTTCTGCGTCGGTCAGCCACTTCGCGCAATCGATGCCGTCGTCGAGATACAGCAGGATCGCGACACCCAGCACGAGCGAAGGCAGCGCTTCGAGCAGGAACAGCCATTTCCAGCCGGCCAGCGACATCGTGCCGTGCAGCGAGTGCATGATCGCGCCGGACAGCGGACCGCCGATGATCCCGGCGAGCGGAATCGCCATGAAGAACAGGGACAATGCCTTCGCGCGACGCGCCGCCGGGAACCAGTACGTGAGGTACAGGATTACGCCCGGCGCAAAACCCGCTTCGGCGACACCGAGCAGAAACCGCAGCACGTAGAACACGGTGGGCGACTTCACGAACACGAAGCTCGCGGAAATCACGGCCCACGTCAGCATGATGCGCGCGAGCCAGCGGCGCGCACCGACGCGATGCAGGATCAGGTTGCTCGGCACTTCGAACAGAAAGTAACCGAGAAAGAAGATGCCCGCGCCCATCCCGTACACCGTCTCGCTGAAACGCAGGTCGCTCAGCATCTGCAGCTTCGCGAACCCGACGTTGACGCGGTCGAGATAGGCGCCGAGATAGCACAACATCAGGAACGGGATCAGCCGGCGCGCGACCTTCGCATAGGTCGCCGCTTCGAACGTCTGCGCATCGTCCCGGTGCAGCATCTCGGGCTGAACCGGAGATGCAGGATACTTTGCTCTCATGTTTGTCTCCTGCCACGGCCCCGGGTTGTCCCGGGTGCATGATGGGCGGCGCCGCACGCGTGGCGGCGCCGTTTTCAGTGGATCAGCATCCCGCCATTGACGTCGAGCGTGATGCCGGTCAGATAGCTCGACAGATCGCTCAGCAGGAACAGGCACGCATTGGCAACGTCATCGGCCTCGCCGAGGCGGCCGAGCGGAATGCCCTTGATGATGTCCTCGCGCATCGCGGGCGTCAGCTTGTCGCCCGTGATGTCGGTCTGGATCAGGCCCGGCGTGATCGAATTGATGCGGATATGGTCAGCGCCGAATTCGCGCGCCATCGCCTTCGCGAGGCCGAGCACGCCGGCCTTCGCGGCGCTGTAGTGCGGGCCGCCGAAGATGCCGCCGCCGCGTTGCGCTGAGACCGACGACATGCAGACGATGCTGCCGCCGCGCTGCTCCTTCATCGCCGGCAGCACCGCCTGTGACATGTACAGCGTGCCGCGCAGGTTCACGTCGACGATCGCATCGAAGTCGCGCGCGGCAATGTCCAGCGTCCGCACGGGTTGTGTGATGCCGGCATTGTTCACAAGGCCGTCGATGCGGCCGAAGCGCTCCAGCGTTGCCCGGGCTGCCGACACGCACGCGTCGCGGTCGGTTACGTCGCAGGCCAGGCCGAGATGGCCCGGGCCGAGATCGGCGGCGGCGGCCTCCGCGTCTTCTCGGCGCAGGTCGAGGATCGCAATGCGTGCGCCGTGGGCCGCCAGTGCGCGAGCCGTGGCCTTGCCGATTCCACGTGGCGACGCGGCGCCGGTCACGATGATGGTCTTATGGTCGAGCAACATCGTTCGTCTCCTGTATTGATGTGTGTGTACAGAGTGTCGGCTCGCCCGACACTCGCATCAACGCGGAAACGCTCAGCCATAGTTGAGAAAATTTCAGATGTCGCCGCGCGGCCCACCGCGGCGTGCTGCGACGCAATATCGTGCGCGGGCCCGATGCGCGACGTTCAGCTTGCCCCGCCCTGCGTGGCGACCTCGCGCTCGATCCACGCGAGGAAGCGCTTCACGCGCGGCAGTTCCGCGTTCTGCCGCGGGTAAACGAGGTGATGCGCGCTGACTTCCACCGCATGGGCGGCGTCGAACACCGGCATCAGCAGCCCTTCGCGGATCTTCACCGATGCAAGCATCAGGCTTTCGAGCGCGATGCCGAGGCCCAGCGCGGCGGTTTCGAGCGACATGTACGAGCGGTCGAACGAAAAGTCGAAGGTCTTCTGGGCGGCAAGCGGTACGCCGGTCCGGCCAAACCATTGCTTCCACTGGACCAGCGGCGTTTCGGAATAGATCAGCCGATGTGCGAGCAGGTCTTCCGGCGTGTTCACCGGATGCCGTTCGAGATAGCGCGGCGACGCGAGCGGCGCGATGAACTCGCCGCGCACGGTTCGGACCTCGAGGTTGTCCCAGTTGCCGTAGCCGTGCCGGACATCGATATCGTAGAACCCATTCGAGAACGACACGTTTTCGTAAGAGCACGCAAGGTTCAGCTGAATATCGCCGTTCGCCTCCTGAAACGACGACAGCCGCGGCAGCAGCCACATCAGCCCGAAGCTCGGGCTCGAATGCACGCGCAGGATATCGACTTCGGTGCGGCTCGACGCGCGCTCGGTCGCGCGGCTGAGATCGGCGAGCGAGCCCGTGACGTCGGCCAGGTAGCGTTCGCCGGTCGGCGTGAGCACGAGGCCGCGCCCCGAGCGCTGAAACAGCGGCTGACCTATCTGCGATTCGAGGTTGCTGAGCTGATGGCTGACGGCGGACGCGGTCAGGCCGAGTTCTTCCGCCGCGCGATTGACGCTTTTGGTCCGGGCAACGCTTTCGAACGCGATGATGGCCTTGAGCGGCGGGATACGCATGTTGGAGTCTTGGGAAATTTGCAGAACGTCGGCAAAGCGATATCGCGTTCGAGCGATCATCCAAGCAAAGCCAGTCCAATATATCAAGTGTCAATTCTAGGGCGCGGGAGGACCTCCGTGCGCCATAGACCAAAACAAAGTTGTCACGGTTTGCGAAGTAAAGAAGTCACTTCGCCGGTTCGCAGTCGCCCGGAAGCCCGGAACCCTTGTGAATAATAGAATTGCTCCGCAGTTGTCTGATTCTTGCGAGTCGACTTCATTTGCCCTTTTCGGATCATATGCATTACTTCGATGCCGCCGAGCACTACACGCTCCTGTCCTTCCAGATTCGACGCTACGCGACGAACCGGATCGCGCTGTTCTCGATGGCAGCCTGGTTGCCGTATTGCCAAGTGATGTTGCGGTGTTCATGTCCGATCGGCAGACCCGAGTAGATCGGCAGGCCGAAGCCGCCCAGCACGTCGACAAGCATCTGCTCGAGCGTGAAATCCGCGCCGTCCGGGATCGGGCAGCGCGTGAATTGCCCGAGCACGAACGCGCGGGCCCCGTCCAACGCACCGCTCAGACGCAGTTGCGTCAGGCTGCGGTCGAGCCGGTAGCCGAATTCCGTCACGTCCTCCAGCAGTACGATCGCGTCGCGTGAGCGAAGCGACCAGCGTGTACCCGCGACGCTCGCGAGCACCGTCACGTTGCCGCCGCACAGACGTCCCCGCACCGCATCAGGCGCGCCGGACAAATGCCGCAGGCTCAGCGGCGCGCGTTTGCCACCGGTCAGCACGGCGCGCATGTCGGCACGCGTCGCGTCGTCGACCTTGGTCGCCAGGCTGTGGAACGTCGGACCATGCAACAAGCGCACGCCGGGCCGGTCTGCAAGCGCGCAGAATAGCGACGTCGCGTCGGAAAAACCGATGATCGTCTTCGGCGTCGCGATCTCGTCCGGCAGGTGCTCGAGCAGATGCGCGCAACCGAATCCCCCTCGCGCGAGCCAGACGATATCGATTGACGGATCCATCAAGGCGCGCCGCAGATCGCCCGCGCGCTCCTCGGCGGTACCGGCGAAATAGCGGTACCGGCTGCCGAGATGTGCGCTCGTCGTGACCTTGAAGCCCCAGCTTTCGACGAGCGCGACGCCGCGCTCGATTCCTTGCGGATCGGGCACACCCGCGGGCGCGACGATGCGCACTGTCTTGCGTCTCGATTCCATTGAACGGATACCGTGAGGATATGAACCCGCTGAATATACCTGACACCTCTCGCGAGCCGCTCATACCTGCGAGGCGACCTTGAACGCGGGGAGAGGCCATTCTCCGTCGTCCGCGAATCCGATTCGCTTCCACCGCTTGAGAATCACGGTCGATGCAAAATCGCCGGCCGATCGATGCGGATCCCACACCGGGAACAGGCCCGGGCACCGAACTCGCGCGCCGCCCTCCCCGACCACGTGGACGTGGCCTTTGCCGATCCGCATTGCCGTACCGGATACGTGCCCGAACCTCGACGTTCGATTCAGCGAGCGGCAATCGGTGATTCGCTCAGCATCGTATCTGCGATATCGAGCATCGCGCGCAAGCGATCCATATGCCGAAGGTCATGGTGGTAACCCACCCATATGTCTCTGGATGGAGGCGGTTCCGGCGTCTCGATGCGCTGCACTGCCGGTACCGCGTCGCCCAGCGGTCGCGGCAGCACCGCGATGCCCATGCCCGCCGCGCACATCCGGGCCTGAACGGCTCGGCTCGTGCTGGTGAACACGCGCCGCGACTGCGGGAACCTGTCGAGCAGCCAGGCGACGTCGGGGAAATGAGACTGCGCCGTGTTCATCACGATCAACCCCACCGAAGCAGGATCGCGCCGCAACGCACGTATGGTTTCGGCCGTGCCGTAAAGACCGTACGGAACGGTCATCAGGCGGCGCTGGACAATGTCCGGTTCGGTGAAAGGAACGATCCGGAAGGCCAGGTCGGCCTCGCGACGCGACAGGCTCAGCAATCGGTAGCTCGCGATCACTTCCGGCACCACGGCCGGATGACGGCGCACCAGTTCCGCCAGCACAGGCGTCAGCACGTAGCCGGCGAACCACTCTGCGCACGAGATGCGCAAGATGCCTTCGAGGCGATCGTGATTACCGGCCAGACGCCGCTCCATGGCCAGCGCGGCGTTTTCCATCGCTTCGGCCATGCCGAGCACGGTATCTCCGGCGTCCGTGAGCACCAGCCCATCCGCGGTCCTGCGGAACAACGCCTGCCCGGCTTCATCCTCCAGCGCCTTGATCCGGCGGCCGATCGTCGGATGGCTCACGCCCAGGCCTCGGGCTGCCGCACCGAAAGATCCGCCCCGCTTGACGGCCAGAAAGACCCTGACATCACTCCATTCCATGCGAGGAACCTTCGTTCAAAAATGTACGCTCAATATACAAGAACGACCATTCACAAACAATTGTGTACGCCTCACCATGGTGGTGTTCATCAATCGAACCGGCCCGCTCGGGGCCGGCGTCTGCGGAGTGTGAAGACATGGGCAAACGCATGTCGGCGTGCCCCGTCGAGCGTATCGAAACGCGGAATCGAGCAAAAGGAGAAACACATGAACAAAACCTGGTTGATCACCGGCTGCTCCGGCGGCTTCGGCCTGCATCTCGCACGCGCGGCAGCCGCGCGCGGCGACCACGTGGTGGCAACGGCGCGTACGCCGGAAACGCTACGCGATCTGGCACGGCGTTATCCGGACACGCTGCGTGTCGCAGCACTGGACGTGACGAAGCCGGAAACGATACAAGCGGCCATTGCCTTGACGACCGAAACGTTCGGCAGGCTGGACGTGCTCGTCAATAACGCCGGCCATGGCTTCATGGGCGCAATCGAAGAAGGCACGCCGGAGGAATACCGGCCGTTATTCGATGTGAACGTGTTCGGGCTCATCGAGACGACGCGTGCGGCGTTGCCGCTGATGCGGCGCACCGGAGGCGGCAGGATCGTGAACCTGTCGTCCGGTGCGGGCATCGCCGGCTCGGGGGGCCGCGGCTATTACAACGCGACGAAGTTCGCAGTCGAAGGCCTGTCGGAGGCCCTTGCGCAGGAAGTCGAACCGATGGGCATTCGCGTGGTCATCGTGGAGCCCGGCCCGTTTCGAACCGAATTCCTGGGGCGCTCGATCGCGGTCGCCAAGCAGCAAATCAGCGCCTATTCGGCAACCGCGGGCTCCGCGCGCAGCTATCGCGACAGCAACGACGGACATCAGGCAGGCGATCCGGCCAAAGCCGCCGCGGTGATCATCCAGGCGATCGACTCGGACGATCCACCCTTGCACCTGCCGATCGGACCGAGTGCCCATGCAATTGCGGAGCGCAAGCTGAAGGCGTTCCGCCGGGACATCGACGCGTGGCGCGCGCGCTCCATCGCGACCGACTTTGATTGACGGTCCCGGGCCGACGCAACGGTCGGCCCGAAACAAAACGAAGCGCGGACACGCGGCCGGTCCTCGAGCATCGGTTCGGCAACCGCCGTCCGGTTGCACGCCGGCGAACGACAAGTCGCTCGCCGGGCGGCCGGCTTACATCGGAGGCGCTACCCCATCCTTCTCGACCACGATCTGGCGTCCGTCGTATGCCCCGTTCTTGCCCGGCGTAGCCACGACGAAGATCTTCTTGCCCGTCGACAAATCGGCGCGCGTCGCCGGGACCAGCGTCACGACCGGTGCGTCGGGCGGCACGTTGATCGTGTTGCTGCCGCCCTTGTATGAAAGCTTGAGATCGCGCCCGCTCGTGCCTTGAACGACGGTATCCACATTCGCGTTCGTCATCGAGCTGTTCGCGCCGAGATCCCATGCGTAGTGGCCTTCACCCATGCCGCGCGCGGCTTCGGGGAATACGAGCACTTCCTTCGCGATCAACTTGCCGTTCTCGCCCGGCATGGCTGCCGCGCCGACGTAGGAACCGGGCTTGATATCGGAAAGCTGAATCGCTTTCACCGCGTTCACGTTGGCCGACGCTGCGATATTGATGAGCACGGTATCGCCGCTGCGACGGTGTACCTTCAGACTGTCTCCGGAAAACGAGACGATGTCGCCGCGAATGCGCTCGGGCTTGACCGCGGCGGATTGCGCGAACGCAGTGCCGGCCAGCGTAGCCGCGACGACGGAGACAACGAGTTTGAGTCGAATGGACATGAATGCTCCTGTGAAGAGGTTGCGATCGGGGACGTCACCGGCGCGGGATCCTGGCCAGAAGCTCAGGATCCGCCAAACCAGTTGTATCCCTGGTTTTCCCAATAACCGCCCGGGAATGCGTTGGTCACCGTGATGGCGACGATGTGTTTGGGATTCTTGTAGCCGAGCTTGGTCGGCATGCGCAGCTTCATCGGGAAGCCGTACTTCGCCGGCAAGACGCTGCCGTCATAGGTGAGCGTCAGCAGTGTTTGCGGATGGAGCGCGGTCGGCATGTCGATGCTCGTCCAGTAGTTGTCGGCGCAATGCAGCGCGACGTACTTCGCGGTGGTGTCGGCGCCGGCGCGCAACAGGAAGTCGGAAAATCGCACGCCGCCCCACTTTCCGATCGCGCTCCACCCTTCGATGCAGATATGCCGCGTAACCTGGCTTTCCTGCGGCAGCGCATGGAGCTCGTCGAGCGTCCACGCACGCTTGCCCTTGACCAGCCCGCCGAGCTGGAGCCGATATCTCGCCGCATCCACGTCCGGCACCTGGTCGATGTCGTAGTACGCATTGAACGGAAAGGGCCGCGTGATCATCGACTCCGGATACGTCGGCGCAAGCTTGCGCGGATCGAAGAGCGAAGCCTGCACGTCGTCGTTGAACGACGACACGCGGCGCAGCATCGTGTTGACCGATTGGTCGTCGGTCAAGTCGCAGCCGGACAGCAGCATCAGGCCGCCGAGCGTAAGGATCCGCTTGCCGAACAGGCGGCGTTGCGTCGACTGGAGTGCGTTGCGCGCATCCTTGACGATCGCATGCGAATCGAGCTGCGCGACGCGGTCGGCACGCGGCGAACGTTTGGGTTCATTCATGATCAGCGCCCTCGAATCATCGTGAGCAGTGAGCGCGGAACGAGCGCGACCATCACGACGTGAACGGCAAAGAAACCGACGAGCACGCTCATCGCGACGAAATGAACGATGCGCGCGTTGTCGAATCCGCCCATCAATGTCCTCAGGACCGCAAACTGCACCGGTTTCCAGATGGCGAGCCCCGAGAGAACGAGCAGCACGATATCGGCGAGCGCGCCGAGATACGCGAACTTCTGCACGGCGTTGTACCGGGCGGGATCATCGTGGACCAGCTTTCCGCGCAGCGCGGCGGCGAGGTCGGAAAGGAGCGCGCGCATGCCGAGCGGCAACAGCTTCCTGCGCAACCGCCCTGTTGCAATGCCGAGCACGAGATAGGCGAACAGGTTGCCGACCAGGATCCACATCGCCGCGAAGTGCCAGAGGAGCGCACCGCCCAGCCAGCCTCCCAGCGTGATGGAAGGCGGAAACGTGACCGCCCTGAAAATCGGCGACGCGTTGTAGACCTGCCAGCCGCTCAGGCACATGGCGATGACTGCGGCGGCATTGAGCCAGTGGAAAAGACGAACCCACAGCGGATGAATCGTCGAGCGTCTCAAAGCGAACTTCCTCGTAACCTTGCGGATGGTGCACGCGCCATGCCGTGGTGACATGCGCGTGACGAGAAGGATCGCAATTGCGTCGACGTACCGGTATCGGTCGAACGACCGACCCCGGTCGGGCAGCCGTCGAGCCGACGTATCGGCAGTCGGCCGGAACAACGGCGGTAGTGCGCCGGACGACGCGTCAGCGCGGACCGGCCAGCCGCGGGTACGTTGGGGATACGCGGAACTCCTGGACTATCAGTGCTCCTCAGCCGTAAGCGAAAACGATGCCCGGATCCGCATGATGGTCTGACGCGACGTCCCGAACCTGCGTGCGACCTCGCTGACCGACAGTCCTTTGTCGAGGGAGCGCATCACGCGCTCGCGATCTTGCCGGCCAAGCGACGATGGCCGACCGACGCGCTGCCCGTTGTCTTGTGCGGATTTCACACCCGTTTTGCCACGCTGGCTCCTGACCGCGGTCTCCAGTCGGATCACCGCACGGAGCATCTTGATCGCCGGCGGTTCGGGGCGGCTCGCAAGATCGACGTTGCCGACCTCGACGCACTGGACCACGATCCTCCGGTTGCGGCATTGCATCAGGGTCGAAAGGGCGTCGCGTGCGCTGCAGCCGAGCGCAGCAATTTCCAGTACCACCAGCGAGTCACCAGGTACGGCGCGCCTCAGGGTACCAGCCAGTTCCGGTCGCTCGGCTGCGTTGACATACGGTGGGACGCGGTCGATGGCGACGCGATTGAGTACGACGGTGTGGCCTGCCTTGTCGAACGCAATCAGCTCCTGCTCGGGGAACAGACTCCCGATCGGGCTGTTGATGTAAAGAAAGGTACGGCTCATCCGCCCTCCGATGCGTGCAAGGTTGCCGGCGGATGCACCGCCTCCGTCACTACGCCCCGCTATCGCCCATGATCGCGTGCGCGATCGCGTCGATCGAAACCGGTTTCACGAGAATGGCATCGAACCCGCGCCACGCGTAGCTTCCCAGTGTCGGCGGAACCATGGCGACGATACGCGTGCGCGGGTGCAAGCTGACCGTGTCGACAGCGAACTTGCAAGCGTTGTCGGGATCACGCTCCACGTCGACGACAACCGCCGAGGCCGGGCCATGCGAAATCGCTTCTTCGGCGCGGTGCGCGGGCACCACGGTCGTGCTGAACCCGCGCAGCCGCAACAACAGGGCAACCGATTCCCCGACATGCGCGTTTCCTCGAAGAATCACGATGCGGCGGCCGGCGAGCCGCAGCGGCTTGTCGGTGACCGATGAACTGCGCAATACGGCGTCCGCACTCAACCAGAGCAGACGTGCTTCCCGATAGGCTTCCAGCGCAGATTGCTTGAGGGCCTCGTCCGCGAGCGGATTGGCGAAAAGCGCCCGGACGCGCGCCTCGGCCACCCCGAGCCGCCGGTCTGCTTCGTCGAAGCGTGCCTTTGCCTTCCCGTTGTAGCTATCGATCCCTTCCTCCATGTCTTGTTTCGCGTGTTAACTGCGAAGCCGCGTGAAGATGGCCATCAGGTCGTCAAGCGACACTGGTTTCTTCAGGTGAGCATCGAAGCCAGCCTTCTCCGCCTGCCTCACGTCTTCGTCCTGAGCGTAGCCGCTCAGCGCAATACAGAGCACCGATTTCAGTGCCGGCGCTTCGCGCAGCTTTTCAACGAAGACCAGCCCATCCATGCCGGGCATGCCGATGTCGGACAGCACGACGTCCGGCACATGACCGTCGAGCGTCGACAATGCCTCCTCACCGCTCATTGCCGTCCGGACGATGGCACCCTCGCCTTCCAGCAGGAGCTTGAACGTCTCAACCGTGTCCGCGTCATCGTCCACCATCAGCACATGCAAGCCCTGCAAGGACTCGACCGGTCCTCTTCTGGTCGAATGCGCGTCGGTGAGCACGCGGTGCGTCGGCAGCGTTACCGTGAACGCCGCACCGAGACCCGCACCCTTCGATTCCGCCTGCACGATGCCGCCATGCAGGTTCACCAGGTCCTTGACCAGTGCAAGGCCAATTCCGAGACCCGGGCGGCGCGCATTCGAATCCCGGCTTTGCCGGAACATGTCGAAGACGTGAGGCAACAACGCAGCCTCGATGCCGTTCCCGGTATCAGCCACACGCAGTACGGCCTCCTCATGCTCGTCAACCTGCAGCGACACGTCCACAGACCCGCGACTGGTGAACTTCAGCGCATTGCTGATCAGGTTCCAGACGATCTGTTCGATGCGCGTAAGGTCGGCATGAATGATGACGGGCGCGGCGGGTATCGCGACGTTGAGTGCGAGGCCGCGCTGGCTCGCTTCGTCCTGGACGGCATGTGTGACACGCTTCACGATTTCGCGCATGTCGACGGGCGTACGCACGACGGACAGCTTCCCGGTTCGCACGCGCGAAATGTCGAGCAGATCGTCGATGATCTGCGCCTGGCCGATGACGGTGCGCCGGATCGTATCGGCGGCACGCGAAATGTTCAGGTTTTGCCGGGATTCCGGCGCGCGCGCGATCAGTTCCGCGCTCGCCGAAATGAGGTTGAGTGGATTCTTGAGTTCATGCGACACCACGGCAAGGAACTCGTCGCGGCGCCGCACCTCATTCCGTTCACCCGTTTCGCCAAGCGGCTCGGCCGGCGCATGGCGGCCAGCCATGGCCGCCGGCGCGAATTCCCCGAGATCACGCGCGATCTTCGCAAACCCGCTGATGCCCGGTTCGTCGAGGCGCGACAGCACCCCGCTCGCAAAGAAGCGGGTGCCGTCCTTGCGCAGATGCCAGCGTTCCTCTTCGGTGCGTCCGTTCAGCCGGGCCTCCGCGAATTCGCGCTGTGCAACCTGATTGGTACGATCCTCTTCGGTCGACAGGAGATCGGCAGACTGCCCGATCATTTCGGCCTCGGTATACCCGAAGATCCGCTCCGCGCCGGCATTCCAGCTGGTGACGATGCCGTTGTCATCGAACGTGATGATCGCGTAGTCCTTGGTGCCTTCGGCCACGATGCGCATCAGCCGCTCACCTTCGCGCAGACGGTCTTCCGCCCTTCGGCGGTCAGTGACATCGATGAAGGAAAGCACCGCGCCGTCGATTCGGTCCTCCGTTGTCCGGTAGGGCACGAAGCGCGCGAGATACCAGCGTCCGTCGTTGCTCCGCAGTTCACGCTCGATCAGGCGGAGCGAATCGAAAGCCTCGGCCGCGTCGTCGGAGAGCTTGTCGTACTCGAGCCGATGCGTAATGTCCAGCAGCGATCGGCCAATATCCGACGGAATGATGCTGAAAACGTCCGTCGCCCGCGGCGTGTAGCGCTTGATGCAGATATTCCGGTCGACGAAGATCGTGCCGATATCGTTGGCTGCGATCAGATTCTGCAGGTCGTCGTTGATCTTGCCGGTTTCCTCGACCTTCGACTTGAGCTCCGCATTGACGGTGGTCAGCTCTTCGTTGATCGACTGCAGCTCTTCTTTGCTGGTCTCGAGCTCTTCCGTCGCCGAACGCAGCTCCTCGTTGATCGCCTGCAACTCCTCGTTGGATGCTTTCAACTCTTCCGTGGACGTTTCCGATTGCTCGATGGTCGACTGAAGCTGCTCCTTCGTGCGCTGCAGCTCGCGTTCGAGCTGGCTGATGATCGGGTCTTTCTGCACGTCGACCGTCGCGGTTTCGGAACCGCTCATGCTGTCTTCGACTTCGTCGAACAGCACCAGCACGAAGTCCGCATTGGCCTCCGGATCATGCACGGGGCGCGCGGTCATATTGACGAAATACGAGCGCGCGTCGCGCTCGACCCTCACGCGCCGCGCCTCGACGCTGCGATTGGTGTGCAGTGCCTGATAGATCGCCGTGCGCAGCTCGAGACGCAATTCGGGGCGCACCACCGCAATGATGTTGTGAGAGGGTTCGCCGCCGGAATATCGCAGGAAGCGTCCAGCCCGATCGGACAGGTGAACGATTTCGGAATCGCGGCTGACGAGCACGCTCGGCGGCGCATGCTGCTCGACGAGGCGTTGGTGCAAGTCGCCGAACGAGAAGCGGCGACGGCCCGGCGGCTGAATGGTCGTCACGACGGGCCGTGCGCTCATCGTTCCGGAAATGGCGACCGGCACCGGGGTATCGCCACGCACTGCCATGTTCGCGCGGTAGATTCGGTTGCGCTTGTCGACGACCGAGAACATGGAACTCACGCTGTCGGCCGATTCAGAGCTGCCGAGAAACAGCACGCCACCGGGACGCAGCGCGAAGTGGAACATCTTCAGAATTTCGATCTGCGCTTCCCGGTCCAGATAAATCAGCAGATTGCGGCAGCAGATCAGGTCGAGCCGCGAGAATGGCGGGTCGCTCAGCACGTTGTGATGCGCGAACAGCATGTGCTCGCGCAGCTCTTTCTTGACGCGGTAGTGCGCGGCGTCTTTCGCGAAGAACTGGCGCACGCGGTTCGGCGCCACGTCGGCGAGAATCGAATCGGGGTACAAGCCGGTGCGTGCAAACGAGATGGCCCGCTCGTCGATGTCGGTCGCGAAGACCTGGAACGAAACGCCTTCGGCTGATTTCAGCGACCGCTCCTGCAGCAACATCGCGAGCGAATAGGCCTCTTCCCCGGTCGCGCAGCCAACCGACCACACGCGAATGCGATCCTGCTCACCGCGCCCTTCGAAGAAATGGGGCAGGACGTCGCGGTCCAGTGCATCGAACGCTTCCTTGTCGCGGAAGAAGTTCGTGACACTGATCAGCATGTCCTGCAGAAGCGCCTGGGTTTCCTCCGGATGCAGATGGAGAAAGTCGCGGTACGCCTGGAGATCGGTGATGCCGTTGACCTGCAGGCGGCGTTCGATCCGCCGCAGTACTGTCGCCCGCTTGTAATGCCGGAAATCATGCGCGGTGCGCGTACGCAGGATGATCATGATCTCGCGCAATGCACGCTCGGCTGCCTCGTTGACCAGTTCTTCCTGGCGCTCCTCGCTTTCGGTGACGGGCAGGTGGATTTCCTTCGCGGTCACCCACAGGTCCATCAGCCGCTGCGGCATTTCCGCGGCGGTGGTCACGAAGTCGACCATGCCTGTCGCGATGGCACTGCGCGGCATGCTGTCGTATTCCGCTTCCGCCGGCTCCTGGGCGAAGGTGATACCGCCCATTTCCTTGATCCTCGACAGCCCGACGGAGCCGTCCGAGCCTGCGCCGGACAGCACGACGCCGATTGCGCGTGCGCGATGGGCTTCAGCGAGCGTCCGGAAAAAGAGATCGACGGCAGCCCGTCGGCCGCCCTCTTCCGGTCGATGGGGAGCGACGCGCAGAAAATCGTCGACCATGGTCAGTTCGAGGGAGGGCGCGATCAGGTAGACGTGGTCGGGCTCGATCGGCGTGGCACTCGTGACTTCCAGCACGGGCATTCCGGTGGCCTTCTGCAACAGGCTGGCCAGATTGCTTTCATGATCCGGTGCCAAATGCATGACCACGACGAATGCCATCGACGTGCGCGCCGGCAAGGCTTCGAAGAACTCGAGGAGCGCACCCAAACCGCCAGCCGACGCGCCGATTCCGACGACAGGATGATTTGCCTGGCCCGGGAGAGTCTGCCCGCGTCTTTTCGACATCGCTGCGTGTCCTGTTGAAAGAATAATCGTGTTCGCGGCCAAGGTCGGGCAGGCGCATGGCCCGCTTGCGCCAAGATACGCGTGGATCGCTATTATCGCTCCAACAGCATTGACTGCAAGAATTTTGCCGCGTCGCCAGCGGGGTGTGCGGCTTCCTCTTGACGCCTCCGCGAAGCCTCGAGGCTGGATCCGCCGGGATGCGCATCGAGCATGCGACGATTCATCTCCCTTTCGCTTGGCGCACGCTCGACATCTTCGCGCTTGCATCGGGACAGGGAAACGGCGAGTGTGGCGTGCCCTGTCTGTCGCCATTAGCGGAACCGGCCTGAATTCGTCAGTCGCGAAAGCGTATCGCCGCCTCCCGTTCAGGCCGGCGTAGTGGACTCCGCAAGGCGGTTCAGTGGGTCGAGCGCCGGCGGTCGGCGATCCATGAGCGCTGCTTTTTGGCGATGTGCTCGACGGCGCGTTGTCTGGCGATCTCGTTGTCAGCCGATCCGCTCAGCGGGCTCGCCGTCAGTTCGATCAGCCGCCGTGCCAGCCCGTCGAGCGGCAAGACGAAATCCGCATAAGGCTCGGCATGCAGCGGCATGTCGGACGCAAACGCTTCCGCGGGATCCTGGACGATCGTGGCGCCCCCGCACAACCGGATCGCATCGAGGCCAGCGGCACCGTCGTCCAGCAGGCCGGTCAGGATCACCCCGATGGCGCGCCGCCCCATTTCGGCCGCGACGCTGCGAAACAGCGGATCGATCGCCGGTCTTGCAAAATTCTCCTTGGCGCCGCCCGTGAGGCGCAGCACCTCGCCTTCGACGATCAGATGCCGATCCGGCGGAGCCACGTAAATTCTGCCCGGCAGGTAGGTATCGCCATCTTTTGCGTGCACTGCATGAAGCGGGCCGGCCGAACTCAGGAGGGATGGCAGGAAACTGTCGTGCGCTCCGATATGCAGAACGATCGCGACCGCGGCCGGCAAGTTGCGCGGAAGTCGAGAAACCAGCGCGCAGAGCGTATCGACACCACCCGACGACGTACCGATTGCGATGAAGTCCCGATGAGCCAATTTGCCTCCCCTATTCCCGCTGCTTCAAGTGTAGACCTGGATCGCCGGTGCATTCGTCACTTCATTGAAAACGTATTCACCACGCGTCCATACAACTCAGAAGAATAGCTGTCGCAATTCCTGTTCCGCACCTCCGGCGCGTCCGATTTCGGGTCGCATTCTGCTCTCGTTCATCATCCGATACGATGTCCGTAAAGCACCATATACGGACATTTGTTTGCGATGTACTTTCCCATCGCGGCTGACATAAGCTTGGAACGGTCGTTTCCGTGCCGGTTTCGTTACTTCACAGGTGAAGGAATGGTCGTCCAGAGACTTTCATTTCGCGCTGCTGCAGGCAAGCTGCAAGTCATCACGGTGTGGCGATGCCTGTGGCGAAGCGGCATACGCGTATGCCGCTGGGGCATGCATGTCGACCAGCGGTCGGGCATCGAATCGATGACGGTCGATATCGTCGGATCGGATTTGCTGCTTGCCGACGACATCAAGACGATGCTCGATGATTCATCCTTGCAATTGACTGTCACGCTGTTTCATATGGCCGTGGTGACGAATTCTTCGGTCACACGGGAGCCCAACGAGGATCGTATGCGCGAGGCAGCGAATTCGATCGCCATCGTTCGTTCACATCCGAGGCTGACACTGGTCAGGGATATCACCCGCCACGTCGCACATTCCAAACGAGACTGATTGCATGTGACGCGCAAGCCGCTTCTGCCAGGTCATACCGTCCCGGCCCATTCGGGGCGAAGCGGTAAAGATTGCGTATCCAGCCATCCAGGAGACAAGCATGCTGAGCCCTCATGAAATCGCCGCGCTCATGCTGGTCAAGGCTTCACCCGACCAGATCGACACGAGCAGCGAAGAATTCGACACGCTGCGCGAGCAACAACTCGTGGAACTCGAGACACTTGCTTCCGGCGCGCATCGCCTGCGCATGACGCATAACGGCGAAACACTGCTTCGCATCGTTACGCAAACGTATTGATCGGCACCCGGCCAGTGCAGCGACGCATGGGCCGACGAAGCGATCAAACAGCGGCACCCAATTCCATTCAGGAGATCGTCGATCATGAAAACCCGGGAGCTGGTTTCGAGCGCGCAACACGCCAATCTCGACTTCGTATTCGGTCTGGCTGGCGCGTTACTCGATGAAGTCGGGAAACTGGCCGAACTCAATGCGCGATTTGCACGATCGTCGCTGAAGGACGCGTGGGCGGTCGCCGAAAGCGCGATTGAAACACCGCAGGACTGGACGCCCATCCAGCGCGCGCTCACCGAGCCGCTGGCCGAGAAGCTTCAGTCCTACAACAGCGAGTGGCTCGGTATCGTGTCGTCGTGCCATGCCGACGTGATCAAAGTCGCCCAAGCCGGCAGCGATCAATACGTGCATCGGATACAAGCGTTCGTCGATGATGCGGCAAAATTCGCGCCGTCCGGCTCCGAGGCAACCGTAGCGGCCTGGAACTCCGCGATCGTCGCTGCGAATTCGCTGTACCGGACCCTCGGCAGCACGGGCCAGCAAGCTGCCGAAGCCGCGCGCGGCAATTTCGACGTCGCCGTCGTGGCAGCGTCGAAGCACGCCAAACGTGCGGTTGACGAGGAACAGCACGCGGCAAAGCGATAGCAGTCGATGCAAGCGCCTCGACAGGTTGTCGCAGGCGATCTTGCCAGCCGTGTTACCGGTTATGAGAGGAAGCCCCGCTCGCGCGCTCCGCATGCCCGGGTTCGGCACCAGTCGGCGCGGAGGCTGCCGACGCAGCCGACAGCGCGTTCATGTACGCCGGTGGAGGCTTCTTCTCCTTTCGGATTCCCGGCGGCGGCGCCGTCGGGCGCCGCTCCATGTCGGCCAGCATCTGCCGGCACGGCAACGGGCTGCTGCGGCCCGGTTGCACCAACGCGAGCAGACTTGCGAGCGGATTCAACAAGCCCAGCCCGATCGCCGCACCGCCACGCGCGATCAGTGCTCCTGCCTTCACGCCGACGTGCGGCTGCTTGAAGGATCCGGTGACATACAGCGGCGAGCGCAGCGATATCACCCTGAACCCCTTGGTGTGGGGATGCAGCGTCAGATTCATGGTCTCGTCCCGCAGGTTCACGTTGCCCTCCATTCCGATCACCGCATCGTCGGTGTCGAGTGCGAACACGCGCGAGTCGAGCACGCCGTTGGTGGCCACCAGGTCGGCCACGCCGCAGTTGATCTTTACGTCGCGAGTGCCGAACAATTTCTCGTAAACCACGTTGGCGACGTTCAGGCCTGCAGCTTCCATCAGCAGGAGGCTCACCGTGCCGTCGGTGATCAATGTCTTCACTTCCCCGTTGGAAGTCGCCGCGAGTGCCGCCGGCGAATTGCCGGTGGCTGACAACTCGGCATCGCCGTTGACCTCGCCGAGCGCCGTTTGCATCACCGAGAATGTCGGGAACAGCTGCTTGAGTTTCAGGTGTCTCGCCTGCAGCGAGAATCGCCCCTTGAGCGGCACGCCGCTGCCATCCAGATGAATGTTGGAAGCCAGCGTCCCGCCCGCGACGCCAAAGTTCAGCGGGTTGAGCATCAGAACCCCGTCACGCATGACGATGTGGGTCGACAGGTCGGTGATCGGCAAGCTGGAGGTCTTGACGATGCGTCGCCCGGTAAATCGAACGTCGGCGTCGATCTTCTTCCAGCGGTCGGTTCGGAATGTCTCGACAGGCAACGACTTGTTCGCGGGCTGCGCGACTGCGGCACCGCGCCGCGCCTTCCTGGCATTCGTGTCGGCGCCGACAAGCGGTGCGAGGTCGGAGAACTGCAACAGCCTGGACTCCAGCGTGCCGGACAAGAGCGGCCTCGGTTCGCGCGAAACGTACACCAGCGTGCCGTTGAGATCGCTGCCGCCGACGCGTCCCGTGAAGTCCTCGTACTTGAAGACGTCGCCAGACGCCCGGAATTGGCCGATCAATCGGCCGTCGGTCGCATAAGGCGAGGTTTCGGGTAACGTGATGCCCGTGACTTCATACAGATGGGCCATCGTGGTGCCTGCGAGCCAAAGCCGGAGATCGACCGCGGCCAGGTGAGCCGGATCGGTCAGCGTGCCGACGAACGCCAGATGCGTATCGCCAAAGCGCATGTCGGCCTGCACCGGAAATGGCCGCGACGTACCCTGCACCTCCAGCAAATTGCCGATCTTGCCGGTGCCGGCGACATTGCTCTTCTTGTAGGTTCCCTTGACGGTCCAGCCGATCATGTAAGTGCCGGCGCCAGCAGATGCCGCCGGCGCCGGGCCCGCCGATGCACTCGTCGTCGCAGCGGACGTTGCGCCCGGTGCGGCAGCAGCGGAAGCGTTCGATGCAACCGGTGCGCCCGATGCTGCCGGGGCCATTGTGGTGCCGGATTTCATCCCTGCGGAACGCGACGCCGCGGCCAGCGCTTGCGAAGCCGCTGCCGATGCGCGAGACGCCGCATCGGCACCCGACGCCGGAACCACCGGTTGCACCTGGCCGGCGTGCGCCTGGGCCGCGAGTTTCTTTTGACCCGCCGGCCCGACGGCCTTTGCCGATTCGTGGCGCGCCAACGCCTCTTGCTGTTTCATCGCGACACCGAACGGGATCGGCTGGCCAAGCGTGTCGATCGTCGCGCTCAGATCGAATTGCTTTTGCTGGTCGTAGTAGCCGAGACTGCCTTGGGCGAACGCGACCTGATGCAGATCGAGCGTCCATCGGCCCGGCTGCGCGAGCTTCTTGAACTTGAACGTCCAGTTGGCTCGCCCGTCGCCGAGACGTTCGAGGTCGACGGAAGGATTGACCAGATCGATCGCCGGAATCACGATGCGGCGTGCCATCAGCGGCAGCGCCTCGACCTCGAAGCTGATCGCGTCCAGCGCGACGAAATACCTTGACCGCGCCCAGTCCGGGTTGGAAATCGTGACGTTGCGAGCGGTGAATCGTGGCCATGGCACCCATGCGCGCCAGCCTCGCTCGGCCACGGGCTTATGCCACCCGACACTCAGATCGCCGTTGATCGCGAATTGCCGCCCGATCGCGTCCGACACCTTGTCATCGATCCAAGGGCGGGCCCGATTCCAGTCGAACGTCACAATGACGACAACCAGCGCTGCAAGCGCCAGCGCGACGATCGCGGCAAGCCACGCGGCCGCCTTGCCGACGGTGTGGCCGATGTGCATGTCTCACTCCCCGAATTTGCTGTACGGTCTCGCGCAATTCGTGTTCCTGAATGCGCTTCGGATGGAGATGTCTGACGATATCGACGTGCACGTCGAAATGGGGTTCTCACGACTGTTCGCACGTCGATCGTCGCAGTAATGTGACGAATCGACTTCTCCGCCTGCTCGTGGTGTGCGGCAGTGCCAAGCATGTCGAGCGAGAGAAACGGACGCCTGCTGCGGCCATGACATGTCGATCGGGAGGATCAATGGATCGTCGCCGTTTCCTCGAGTCGTCGGTCTTTTTTACCATTGCGGCTGCCACCGCTCCGCACAGCGTCTCACCGGCGGTCATACCTGTCGGTGCCGCGCGCAAGAACCTTGATCGATTCCCGCAAGGTGTCGCCAGCGGCGATCCGCACGATCGCTCGATCGTATTCTGGACGCGATGCGTGCCGGTACCCGGGAGCGGCACGCCACGCGCAAAAGGTGTCGCGCGGGCGGTGCCGCTGCGACTGGAAGTGTCGACCCTGCCGGATTTCTCGACGCTCGTCGCAAGCGTACCGCTGACGGCGCTGGCCACCTACGACTTCACCGTGCGCGCAAAGGTGACGGCGCTCTCGCCGAAGACTACCTACCACTACCGGTTCGTCGCCGGCAACGACGTCAGCATGACGGGTATCGCGCGTACGGCGCCGGAAGTCACCGAGGCAAACGAACAGGTTCGCTTCGCGTGGCTCACGTGCCAGGACTGGAGCGTCAACCATTGGCAAGCGATGACGCTGCTGGCCGCCGAGCGCGATCTCGATTTCTTCGTGCATGTGGGCGACTACATCTATGAAACGGTCGGGACATCTCCTCCCGGCCGTGCCGAGCCGACGCACCCTCCGCTGCGCTTGCCCGACGGAAAGCTGCTCGCGGACGGCCGCGCGTATGCCGATACGCTCGAAGACTACCGGACGCTCTATCGCACCTATCGCACCGATCCGCGCCTGCAGATGCTGCACCAGCGCCTTCCGATGATAGCGATCTGGGACGACCACGAATTTTCTGACGACTGCTGGCAGGATCATCAGGTCTATACCAACGAGGAGCGGCAGGAAACCCGGCGCCGCCGCAGCGCCAGTCGCGCGTGGGCAGAGTACATGCCGGTGGATTGGGGCGATGTGCGATTCGATCCGGACAATCCGTCGTACACGAACATTCGCATCTACCGCGATTTTCGCTTCGGCATGCTGATGCACCTCGTGATGACGGACGAGCGGCTGTATCGCGACGATCATGTCGTCAGCGAGGCAGCTATCGCGCGCCTGCATGGGCACGACCCGGTGCATGGAGACGACGCAGCCGGCTCGCGCTATTTCGTGCAGCAGGATGTGCTGCAACGATACGAGGCTAGCGATACCAGGCGGCTTGGTCGCCCGCCGTCGATGCTGGGCCCGGAACAGACACTATGGTGGAAAGCCATGATGAAGGACTCGCCCGCAACCTGGAAGGTATGGGGCAACGAAGTGATGCTGAACCGTCTGTGGTTCCAGATGCCGGGCGCGCCCAAGACACCAGCAGCGCGCCTCGTGGCCGATTGCGACGCCTGGGACGGTTATCCCGCACACAAGCACGAACTGCTCGCTTACTTGAGGGAACACCAGATCCGTAACGTGGTCGCGATCACCGGCGATCTGCATGCATTTCAATGCGGCGTCGTGCGGGACGACCCCGATCCCGCGACGGGGGTGCCGGTCATCGTCGATTTCGTTTGCGCCGGCATCAGCAGTTCGTCCTTCTATTCCAACCTGAAAGCAGTATGGACCGGCACACCGCTGGCGACGATGGTGGCCACCCCAGGCAGACTCGACAGCTTCCTGATGGCGAACAACCCCGATCTGTGCCATGCCGACCACGATGCGCAGGGTTATGCATCGGCCACCGTCACGCCGGAGCATTTCTCCGTCACGTTCAACAAGGTGAAGCCGTTAAACCCGGACGGCACGGCGCCCGCGGATGCACTGCTTGGTCGCACGCGATTGACCGTTCCCAAAGACTCGGCCGAAGTACGCGTCGAGCACATCTAGATGGCATAGCACAGGGCCGCCCCAGGCGGCTCGTCAGTGGTAATGTCCGCCAAAAAGCCCGAGCAATCCAATGACGATCAGGTAGATTGCGACGATGTAGTTCAGCAGGCGCGGTACCACCAGAATAAGAATTCCGGCGATCAGCGAGACCAATGGGCTCAGGTTGGTGAATACGTGCATGGCGTTGCCTCCTGACAAGCAGCTTTTGTTTGCGCTTCGGAGCGATTTGCGTGCCCGGCGCAACGCATGGTGCATCGCTTCTTCAAAATTGGCGGCTGACAGCGATGCGACCACTGTCGTTTTTCGACTGATACAAGTCTTCGCTTCGACGGGAATGACAATTGCGGGGCCCCGTCAAATAGGGGGCAACTGCGATGAACGATCAACGTCTGGGCGAGCACGAATCCGCGACCGCGGATGAAAACGATCCGAGCTGGCTTCGCCGCCTCGGTCCGGGCTTGACGACCGGAGCAGCGGATGATGATCCGTCCGGCATCGGGACCTATTCGCAGGCCGGTGCTCAGTTCGGCTTCGAACTGCTCTGGACCCTGCTGCTCACCTATCCGCTCATGGCGGCTATCCAGTTGGTGAGCGCGCGTATCGGGCGGGTGACCGGCAAAGGTCTCGCGTCGAACATCCGAACCCACTATCCGATGTGGCTCCTCGATGGCGCAGTCGCACTGCTGACGATCGCCAACGTGATCAATATCGCGGCCGATCTGTCGGCAATGGGTGCGGCAGCCAATTTGCTTCTTGCCGGGCCTCAACACCTTTATGTCGTCTCGCTGGGCCTCGTGTCGGTCGTGCTGCAGATTCTGATTCCGTACGAGCGATACGCGCGATTGCTCAAATGGACCGCGCTGGTGCTGTTCGCCTATGTCGCTGTCGCACTGGTCGTCCCGATTCCATGGACCGAGGTGGGCCGGGCGATCATACTGCCGCACATCCAGATAAGCTCGGGCTACCTGACCACCGTGGTCGCAGTCCTCGGCACGACCATCAGCCCGTATCTGTTCTTCTGGCAGGCCTCCCAGGAGGTCGAGGAGCTGTTGGCCGTGCCGCGCGACCAGCCGCTACGCCGAGTCCCCCATCAGGCGCCCGCACAACTGCGCCGTATCAACTTCGACACCTGGTTCGGAATGGGCGTCTCGAACATCATCGCTTTCTTCATCGTGTTGACGGCGGCGGCCACACTGCATGCGCACCATATCGTCGTGAACACGTCGGCGGACGCCGCGCGGGCGCTCGCACCGATTGCCGGCCAGTTTGCGTACGTGCTGTTTGCGCTCGGCATCATCGGTACAGGCCTGCTGGCGCTACCGGTGCTGGCCGGTTCAACGGCATACGCGATGGCGGGCACGTTCCGCTGGCACAACAGCCTCGCACTGCGGGCACCGGTCGCGGTGCCGTTCTATGCCGTGATTGCGTTGGCGGTCGCCGGAGGCCTGGCGATGACTTTCATGCATTTCGATCCGATCCGGGCACTCTATTGGAGTGCCGTCATCAACGGCGTCACTGCGTCGCCCATCATGGTCGTCATGATGCTGATGGCGCAGAGCAAACGAGTCATGGGCGAATTCGCGATCAAGGGACCGCTTGCCTGGGGTGGGTGGTCTGCCACATTCGTCATGGCGCTCGCAGCCGTTGGTATGCTGGTGCCCTCGTGACACCGGCTGTGCGTCCGACCGACGCGCAGCCGCAACGCAGCCACCGTCACCGGCGTGACCCTCGCACGCAATCTGCTAACGTTGCTTCGGGCCACCACGAAGACATTCGCCATGCACTACCACCCCGACGACATCGTCCGGCTGTTCCGGTCCGTGTCGACGCTGCACCTGAACCGCCCGGCGCCGGCCGAATCGTTCCTGGCTGGCGCTGTCGAGGCCGGCATCGCATTCGGGCACGTGCTGCGCGACTACCCGCTGGTCCGCTGCCAGCCGCTCGACTTCCACTACCTGTGCCAGCAGAGCCTGTCCGTGCTCGACGACACGCTGCTGGCCGACCTGACATGCGACCTGCCGCCGCTCGGATGGCGCGGCGCGCACTGGGCCGCCCTGCTGATCGCGTTGTCGGGCAACGCGCGCTATCTGCCGCATCTCGACAAGGCCAGGCACCATCGCGGTGTCGAGTGGACGGCCGGCCTGGCCGAAGCCGCCGTGCACCGGGAGGCGTCGTCGTCGCGGTACCCCTGTGCCCGGCTGATCGTCGACCTTCGACAACAGCTCGCGTCGCTGCCGCGCGTGGCCGTGCGCCTGCGCAGGCTGCCGCCACCCGACGCCGTGGCGGCCACGGCCGCGGCCGTCCGTGCCGCGTATCGCCGGGGCGATGTCGCGGCGGCACTGGCGATCGCCCGCGGCTAGTTCGCAGCGCGCGCCGGCCGTGCCCGTCGCGGCCTACTCGACGTTGTCCGACACATCCGTCATCCGGATCATGTGCGGCCGTACGCCGTCGTCGTCGGCAGACACGGCCTCCTTCGGATGAATCAGCGCTTCGAGCCGCGCCTTCGTCGCGATGAACGCCGGCGAATTGACCTGCGAATAGTCGCGCGGCCTCGGCACCGGCACCTCGATCAGTTCCTGCACGCCCCCCGGATTCGCCTTCAGCACGAGAATCCGGTCCGCCAGGAAAATCGCCTCGTCGAGATCGTGCGTGATGAACAGGATCGTCACGTCGATGTTGCGCCAGATGTCGAGCAAGTGAGTCTGCATCCGTGCACGCGTCTGCGCATCGAGCGCGCCGAACGGCTCGTCCATCAGCAGGATGCGCGGGCGGTTCGCGAGCGCGCGGGCGATCGCCACGCGCTGCTTCATCCCGCCCGACAACTGGTGCGGATACACGTCGGCGAAACGCGTCAGCCCCACGAGATCGAGCCATTGCAGCGCTTCACGCTCGGCTTCGCCGCTGCTGCTTCCATTCATCCGGAGTCCGAACATCACGTTCTTCTTCACGGTGAGCCACGGAAACAGCGTGTAGCCCTGGAACACCATCCCGCGATCGGCGCCCGGCCCCTGCACGGGCTGGCCGTCCAGCAGCACCTCGCCGCTCGTCTGCGCGTCGAGCCCCGCCAGGATGCGGATCAACGTCGACTTGCCGCATCCGGACGGGCCGATCACGCACACGAATTCGCGCCGGTGCGTACGGAAGCTGATGTCGTCGAGCGCGACGCACTCGCCTTGCGGCGTCGTGAAACGCTTGCCGACATGGCGCACGTCGAGTATCACGTCGCGGGTTTTCAGCCGCGCGAAGCGCTCGCGCACCGCGTCGGACTGGATCAGGTAATCGGGAACGGCTTGCGGATTCTGCATGATGCCCTCTGCGGAAATCGGTCGATGGATGCGAATCAACGGGCGTCACGCTTTCAGCGTGCGATCCCACGGAAACAGCTTGCGGCCGAGCAACCCGAGCACGATGTCGGTGCCGAGGCCGATGATCCCGATCATCAGGATCGCCGCATACACGTTGTCGAAATGCTGGTAGCGCGCCTGCTGGCTGATGTACCACGTGATGCCCGAGCTCGTGCCGACGAGTTCGGCAACGATCAGGTAGGTCCACGCCCAGCCGAGCAGGATCCGCTGGTCGCGATACAGGTCCGGCAGCACGCCGGGAATCACGACGTGCGTGAGCAGCTTGAGCTTCTTCGTGCCGAGCGTCATCGCGGCCTCGAACAGCCCGTATTCGAGCTTGCGCGTCGTGTTCGCGACGATCAGCACCTGCTGGAACAGCGTCCCGATCACGATGATCGCGATCTTCGGCGCGTCGTAGATCCCGAGGATCGCGACCATCAGCGCGCCGAACGCCGGTGCGGGCAGGTAGCGGAAGAATTCCAGGAACGGCTCCTGCAGCCGCGCGAGCGCGCTGAAGGTGCCGCAGACGATGCCGAGCGGCACGCCGATCGCGGACGAGATCACGAAGCCCCAGAAGATGATCCGGATGCTGTGCCACAGGCTCTCGTGCAGCCATACGCCGTCTCGCGAGGCAGGCGGCGTCGTGAATGCCGTGTAGAACGCGCGCAGCACCTCGTGCGGCGCGGGCAGGTAGACCGGATTCGCGCGCACGCCTTCCGGCACGGCCGCGTGCGTTGCCCGCGCATGCGCGAGCTCGTCGTCGAACACGTCGCGGTCGATCTGCATGCCGGTCTGGAAATAGTCGACGCTGCCGGGATCCGTGATGCGCATCTGCGGATGCCAGACGAACGGCACATAACTGATCAGGCACCAGACGGCGAACGGCAGCAGGAAGGACGCGAGGCCGAGCGTCCATTTGCCGCGCGTCGTCAGCTCTCGGCGCACGGCCAGCCATCCGGTCGTGTTGCGGGTCATTGACATGGGAATCTCCGTATCGTTTCGGGTGCCGGCCGCGCGACGCCCACGGCATCGCGCGACCGGGCGTTCATTGCAGCGCGCTGCTCGCGGCGTGTGCGCGGTAAGCCCGCCAGCCGCCGAACCGCGTGATGTCCGTCGCATCGTCGAGCGCCGCGCTTTCGCACAGGAAGCCCTGCACGCGCGCGCCGTCCGCGAGCGTCAGCGTGCCGATGCCGAGCGGCGCCGCGATGCCCGCGACGAAGCTGCCGTACGCCGCGACCGGCATCTCCCAGATCTCGACGGCAATCGGCGCGCCGCCGTCCGGCACGCGCACGAGCCCCGGCTTGGCGACCCCGCCGCCGGATGCCGCGTCGGACAGTGCGTACAGCCGATAGGCAGCCGCCGTCGTCGTCGCGGCAACGAAGCGCGCGCCGCGCTGCGTGAGCTGCCCGTTCAACGGCTCGCCGCGCAGATGCGCACCGACGACGGCCACGCGCACCACGCCGGCGGGTGCGGCAGGCGCAACGATCGCCGGGGCCCGTGCGTCGCCGGCAGCCGGATCGCCGTCGCCCCACGCCTGGGCGAGATCGAGCAACCGCGCATCGTCGTGCGCGCGGCCGACGAACGTGATCCCGAACGGCAACCCCGCGTGCGGCCCGGTCGCGCAGAAACCGGCAGGCACCGCGATCGCCGACAGGTCGAGCAGGTTGACGAAGTTCGTGTAGTAGCCGAAGCGCGAATTGATGGCGATCGGATCGGCTTCGAGCGCATCGACGGTCGCGGTCGTGGCCGAGGTCGGCATCACGATCGCGTCGAGTCCGTTCCATGCGCGGGCAGCCTCGACGCGCAGCGTCGCGAGCCGGTCGAACGCGGCGAACGCGTCGGCCGCGCTGAAGCGCGACGCGCCGCCGACGATCGTGCGAATCACCGGATGCAGCGCCTCGGGTTCCCGCGCAGCGAACGCGCCGAGCGCGGCGAGCCGCTCGGCCACCCACGGCCCCTCGTAGAGCAGCCGTGCTGCGGCCAGGAACGGGCTGAAGTCGATCTCGACGATCCGCGCGCCGGTCGCCCGCAGGCGTTCGAGCGCCGCGTCCCATGCCGCGCGGTACGATGCGTCGCCGAAGAATTCGAGCTGGTCGGCACGCGGCACGCCGAAAGCCGACTGCGCGAGCGGCCGTGCCGCGTCCGCACGCAGCCCGTCGGCCGCCAGCAGCGGCTGCCACGCGCGCCCGTACGGATCGCCTTCGGTCGTGCCATGCGCGGCGGCGAACACCGACCGTACGTCGGCCGCCGAATGTGCGAACACCGACACGCAATCGAGCGACCGGCAGGCCGGCACCACACCGAGCGTACTCAGTACGCCGCGGGTCGGCTTGAGCCCGACGAGCCCGTGAAACGCGGCCGGCACGCGCCCGGAACCGGCCGTGTCGGTGCCCAGCGAGAACGTCGCGACGCCGAGCGCGACCGCCACCGCCGACCCGGAACTCGACCCGCCCGATGCGTAGCGCGGATCGAGCGCATTGCGGCACGCGCCGTACGGCGAGCGCTGCCCCGACAGCCCGGTCGCGAACTGGTCGAGATTGGTCTTGCCGACCGGAATCGCGCCGGCCGCGATCAGCCGCTCGACCACGGGCGCGCTGCGTGCCGGCGTGTACGCATACGCCGGACAGGCCGCTGTCGTCGGGATGCCGGCGAGGTCGATGTTGTCCTTGATCGCGAACGGCACGCCGTAAAGCGGCAACGACGCGATGTCGCGCCCGGCCAGCGCGTCCGCGTAGGCCGTCATCTCGGCCCGGGTCAGCGGCCGGATCCACGCGTGATGCGGATCGCCGGCGTCGAAATGCGCGGCGATCGCGTCGACGAGCGCATGCGGTGTCAGGTGGCCGGCCTCGTAGCGCGCCCGCAGCGCGGCCATCGAGCGAAGCCCGGGCAGGAGCGAGCGTGGCGTCGTGCTCATGCGACCTCCTCGGCGGCACCCGCCTTCAGCACCATCAGCCGCTGGCCGGCCACCACCGCCACGCCCGGTGCGCAATCGACCGTCTCGATCATGCCGTCTTCCGTTGCCGTCACCGCCACCTCCATCTTCATCGATTCGACGATCGCGACGACCTGCCCCTCGGTCACGCGCTCGCCGGGTTCCACCAGCACCTTCCACACGCTGCCCGACACGTCCGCGGCAATCGCGCGCTGCGTGTCGTCGAGCGCAGCCGCGTCGCGTGCCGCCTGCGCGTCACCCTGCTCCGCCTCGCCGACGTATTCCGCGTGCCCGGCCGCCCGCCACCGGTCGCGCTCGGCTTCGAAAGCGGTTTGCTGCGCGGCCTTGAACGTCGCGATCGATTCCGCCTCGTCGCGCAGGAAGCGGTTGTACGCGCCCAGGTCGAACACGGATTCCTCGATCCTCAGCGCCGCGCGGCCCGCGATGAAATCCGCGCGCAGTGCGATCAGCTCGGCCTCGCTGACTTCGTAGAAACGGATCTCGTCGAAGAAGCGCAGCAGCCACGGCTTGCCGGTTTCGAATTCATGCGTCGTGCGGTGACGGTTCCACATCTGGACGGTACGGCCGACGAACTGGTAGCCGCCGGGCCCTTCCATGCCGTACACGCACAGATACGCGCCGCCGATGCCGACCGCGTTCTCGGGCGTCCAGGTGCGCGCGGGGTTGTACTTCGTCGTCACGAGCCGGTGCCTCGGATCGATCGGCGTCGCGACCGGCGCGCCGAGGTAGACGTCGCCGAGCCCCATCACCAGATAGCGCGCATCGAACACGATGCGCTTCACGTCGTCGATGCTGGCCAGCCCGTTGATCCGCCGGATGAATTCGATATTGCTCGGGCACCACGGCGCGTCGGGCCGCACCGACTGCATGTAGCGCTCGATCGCGACGCGCGTCGACGGGTCGTCCCACGACAGCGGCAGGTGCACGATGCGATTCGGCACGCGCATGTCGGCCACGTCGGGCAGTTCGCGCTCGGCGGCCTGCAGATGCGCGAGCAGCGCGGCGAGCGGCAGCGTCCGCGCGTCGAACTGGATCTGCAGCGAACGGATCCCCGGCGTCAGGTCCAGCATGCCGGGCAGCCGGTGCGCGTCGAGCCAGCACATCAGCGCGTGCACGCGAAAGCGCAGGTTCAGGTCGAGCATCAGCGGCCCGTATTCGACCAGCACGTTGCGGTCGCCCGAGCGGCGGTAGACGACGCCGATGCCGCCGCCGGCCGACGGGTCGCGATGCAGCACGCAATCGTCCGGCGTGCCGGCCGTCGCCGCGGCATGGCCGGCCGGCACGCGGGCGCGCACGAACTGCACGGTATCGCCCGGGCGCAACTGCCCGAGCTTCCACAGCTCGTCGCGCACGACCGTCACCGGACACACGAAGCCGCCGAGGCTCGGACCGTCCGGGCCGAGGATCACGGGCATGTCGCCGGTGAAATCGACCGCGCCGATCGCATACGCGTTGTCGTGGATGTTCGACGGATGCAGGCCGGCCTCGCCGCCGTCCGCGCGCGCCCATTGCGGTTTCGGCCCGAGCAGCCGGACGCCGGTCCGGCTCGAGTTGTAGTGGACCGTCCACTGCGTGCCGTACAGCATCGCGATGTCGTCCGGCGTGAAGAAGTCCGGCGCGCCGTGCGGGCCGTCCAGCACGCCGAGCGTCCACGCGTGCGTCAAGGCGGGGATGTCGGCGTCGGCCAGCGTCGCGCCGGCATCGCCGCGCCCCGCGTCCGCATGCAGGTGCAGCACGTCGCCCTTGCGCAGCGCGCGCCCCGCGTGGCCGCCGAACTGGCCGAGCGTGAAGGTCGCCTTGCTGCCGAGATAGTCGGGCACCTGCAGCCCGCCTTTCACGGCCAGGCAGGCGCGCACGCCCGCGCCCGTCACGCCGCCGAGCTTCAGTACCGAACCGGGCCGCGCACGCAGCACCTGCCAGAACGGCGCGGGCTCGCCATCGAGCGCGGCCGCGAGCGGCGCGCCGCCGAGCACGAACAGCGTCGCGGTGTTGAAGCGCAGCGTCGCGCCGACCATCGTGAATTCCAGCCCGGCCGCGTCGCTTCCATTACCGAGCAGCGCGTTCGCCAGATCGAACGCGCGGTCGTCCATCGGACCGGACGGCGGCACGCCGACGCTCCAGTAGCCGACGCGCCCGGGCGCCTGCTGCACGGTGGTCTGCACGCCGCCGTCGAGCACGTCGATCGTATGCGGCGCGAACGCGAAGCGCGACAGGAACGCCGTCGTCGGCGCGCCGCGCGCGAACGTGTCCGAGCCGGCGATCGCGCGCAGGTAGTCGAGGTTGGTTTCGATCCCGTACAGCTCGGTGCGCGCCAGCGCGGCCTGCAGTGCGGCCAGCGCGTCGCGGCGCGTATCGCCGCGCACGATCAGCTTCGCGAGCAGCGGATCGTAATGCGCGCTGACCTCGGTCCCCGCTTCGATCCAGCCGTCGACGCGCACGTCGTCCGGAAAGGCGACGTGCGTGAGCAGGCCCGCGCTCGGCAGGAACTGCTTGTGCGGATCCTCCGCATAGAGCCGCACCTGGATGCTCGCGCCGCGCGGCTCCACGGCGAGCGTGTCGAGCGGGGGCAGGTCGCCTTCGGCCTGCAGGATCATCCATTCCACGAGATCGATGCCCGTGACCGCCTCGGTCACGCAATGCTCGACCTGCAGCCGCGTATTCACTTCGAGGAAATAGAACCGCCGCGTGCTCGCGTCGAACACGAATTCGACCGTGCCGGCCGATGCGTAGCTGACCGCGCGGGCGAGTCGCACCGCGCTCGCGTGCAGTGCGTCGCGCTCCGCATCGGTCAGGTCCGGCGCGGGCGTTTCCTCGATCACTTTCTGGTTGCGGCGCTGCACCGAGCAGTCGCGTTCGCCGAGCGCGATCGCCTCGCCGCGCCCGTCGCCGAAGATCTGCACTTCGATATGCCGCGCGTGTTCGACGAACTTCTCGAGATACACGCCCGCATGCGCGAAGTTCGCGTTGCCGAGCCGAACGACGGATTCGAAGGCGGCCTCGAGCTGCGCGGCGTCGCGGCACAGCGACATGCCGATCCCGCCGCCGCCGGCCGTGCTTTTCAGCATCACCGGATAGCCGATCTCGCCGGCTTCGGCGAGCGCGGTCGCCACGTCGTCGAGCAGGCCCGTGCCCGGCAGCAGCGCGACGCCCTGCGAGGCCGCGAGCTCGCGCGCGGTGTGCTTGAGGCCGAACGCGCGCATCTGGTCGCCGCGCGGCCCGATGAAGCGCAGGCCCGCCGCTTCGCAGGCATCGGCGAAGCCCGCATGCTCGGACAGGAAGCCGTAGCCGGGATGCACGGCCTGTGCACCGGTCTCGCGCGCGGCGGCGAGGATCGCCGCGACGTTCAGGTAGCTCTCCGCCGCCGGCGCGGGGCCGACCCGCACGGCTTCGTCGGCGAGCGTCACGTGGCGCGCATCGCGGTCGGCATCCGAGTAGATCGCGACCGACGCAATGCCGAGCCGTTTCAGCGTACGGATCACGCGGCACGCGATTTCGCCGCGGTTCGCGACGAGGACTTTGGCGAATCTCATGTTGCCTCCCGCTGAGCGGCGCCGGAGCAGCGCGTCAGCGCGCCCTCCGGTCCCATGCAAGGCAGGTGAGCGTGGCGGTCGTTCATGCCGCCTCCCAGATCGTGAGGCGCACGGGCGTCGGGTTGTAGCCGTTGCACGGGTTGTTGAGCTGCGGGCAGTTCGAGATCAGCACCGTGACGTCCATCTCCGCACGCATCTCGACGTACTTGCCGGGCGCGGAAATGCCGTCCTCGAACGTCAGCCGGCCGAGCGGCGTGACAGGCACGTTCATGAAGAAGTTGACGTTGCCGACGAGATCGCGCTTCGTGAGCCGCGCGCCCGCGCCGCACGTGCAGTGCGCGATCGCATTGAGGAAGCTGTCGCGGCAGTTGTGCATGTGACGCTTGTCGAGCGCATAGCGCACCGTGTTGCTCTCGGCCGCGCACGCGCCGCCGAGCGTGTCGTGGCGGCCGCAGGTGTCGGCAACGATCGTCGCCATCGGGTTGCCCCGGCTCGACAGCAGCACGCTGCCGGCGCTCAGGTACAGGTTGCGCTGCGCACGGATCGTGTCCTGTGCGCTGTAGCGCTCCTCCGGGTCGTCGGACCGGTAGAACAGCGTGTCGACGGCCTGGTTGCCTTCCAGGTCGAGGATGCGGAAGACCTGCCCGCGTTTCAGGTCGTGCAGCCACGGTTCGCCCGCGTTCAGCGTGACGTCGTGGATCGCGTCGCGCGTGTCGAGTTGGCTTTCGATGATCGGCATGGCCCGGCTCCTTACGCGAACAGGCGGTCGGTGTTGATGAAGCCGCGCGTGTTCTCGGCGCACGCGCGCCGGCACGGATCGTCTTCGGGCGCGGCGCCGTCCGCTGGATACGCGCGGTACGCGATCAGCTTCACCGGCTTCGGCGCATAGTCCGCGCGTGGATCGAGCGGATGCGGCGCGGTCGAGAATGCCGCGAGCGTATTCATCTCGAAGCGCAGGTCGACGGCACTGCCGGCCGTCGAATGCCCGGGGACGAAGTCGAGCGCGCCGTCGTCGCGCGTCTCGAGCTTGCTGAAGAAATTGACGTTCGCGACGAGGTCGCGCGCCGACAGCCCGTATTTCGCGAGTTCGAGCACGAGGCTGTCGCGGCCGTTGCGGATCATCGCGTTGCGATCGGCCTGATACGTCGTCGTCCCGTACTTGTGCGCGAACAGGCGCGCGTCGCCGACGCCGCCGAGCGGGTCGTGCCAGCCGAGCGTGTCGGCCGTGATCGACGCGATCACGCGCCCCATGTCCGTGTACAGCGCATGGCCGCGCGTGAGATGCGCGGTGTGCTGCGCCTTCAGCGTATCGGCCATGTTGTAGCGTTCGAGCGGATCTTCCTGGCGATGGAACACGGCGGACAGGTTCGCGCCGCCTTCGACATCGACGATGCGCAGCGCGAGGCCGCGGCGCAGGATGCCGGACCAGTGGGTTCCGGCGGGAATCAGCGTTTCCCACGCGACGTGCGGCGGTGGGGCGAGGACGGCTTGGGGGCTCGGCGACATGGCGGCTCCGTGGTCGGTTGGATAAAAGGCGTGAGAGGGCGACCGAACGACATCGCGACCTCCCGGGCTTTTATCCCTCCGTGGAGCCTCGCCGTTTCCTCGAATCGAGGCGAAGGCAAGACCGGATTGCTCTCGGACCAGGCATCGCACGGCGCGAACGCCGCACGACCGGAACCCTAGCGATCCTGAAGATGATGCAAATTGCTTCGCACCTCTCGGGCAACGATTAAGCGAGTTGCGTGCCAGCGTGGACGGAATGGCCGCACAACAAGGTGCGGCGGTGCGCGGACGCGCTGCGTGCACGACATTGCGGCGGCCGCTTGCCCGCGCCGCGGGCGTGCGGCGCACCAAGCGAACGCGATCCCGCACCGCTGCAGTGCGTGCCGCACGCGCAGGCACGGCACGATCCGCAGTGGCACGGGCATTGCGTCGACGGAGGCACCCTCACTCGATACGCCATCGTTCATGAACAAGCTCGACCTGCTCCGGCGCGTGCTGACCGCCCTCTTCTCCGCCCGCTTCATCGAGCTGCAGCGCGCCGCGCGTCGCCGCTGAACCGCTCTCTCCGCACGTCGTTGGCACGGTTCTCGCTCGGCATGACGCCGAGAGGTGCGGCGGCGTCGCATCTTAGGGGTGCTAGGGTTCCGGTTCATCGAACGTCTGGTCCGAGAGCAGCCCGGCACGTGTTTGCCCGATCGCGAGAGCGGGCGCGCACGCGCTACACGGCGGGACAAAAGCCCGGGAGATTGGCGATGGCAACGGCCGTCGCGCCTCTCCGTGGCCGTTTCGTTCGTTCCGCATCCGCAGGAACCGGCCACGCGGCCGGACCGTGCACAGGCATGGTCCGTTTCGACGATCCCGATCCCGGTCTCCTGGAGAAACACGATGACCCGTCCCGCCCCGGCGCTTCGCCGCCTGCTGTCCTTCCGTTCCCTCCGTCATGCACTCAGCGCCACCGCCACGGCCGCGACGCTGCTCGCGGCACCCGTCGCGCACGCGGCCGCGCCGCTGAAGATCGGCTATAGCGACTGGCCCGGCTGGGTCGCGTTCCAGGTCGCGCTCGACAAGGGCTGGTTCAAGGAGGCCGGCGTCGACGTCGATTTCGAATGGTTCGATTACTCGGCGTCGCTCGACGCGTTTTCCGCAGGCAAGCTCGACGCGGTCGCGGCCACCAACGGCGATGCGCTCGTGACGGGCGCGTCCGGTGCGAAGAACGTGATGATCCTGCTGACCGACTATTCCGCGGGCAACGACATGATCGTCGCGAAGCCGCCGCTGCGCAGCGTCGAGGCGCTGAAGGGCAAGAAGGTCGGCGTCGAGCTCGGCCTCGTCGATCACCTGCTGCTCGAAACCGCGCTGCAGAAGCACGGCCTGAAGGACGGCGACGTGACGCTGGTCAATGCGAAGACCAACGAGCTGCCGCAGGTGCTCGGCTCGTCGGCCGACATCGCCGCGGTCGCCGCCTGGCAGCCGAACGCGGGCGAGGCGCTGAAGCGCGCACCGGGCGCACGCGCGATCTTCACGTCGGCCGATGCACCGGGGCTGATCTACGACGCGATCACGGTCGCGCCCGCGAGCCTCGCCGCGCGCCGGGCCGACTGGGCCAAGGTGATCAAGGTCTGGTATCGCTGCGTCGCGTACATCAACGATCCGAAGACGCAGGCCGACGCGGTCAGAATCATGTCGGCCCGCGTCGGGCTCGCGCCCGAGCAATACCTGCCGCTGCTGAAGGGCACGCACCTGCTCGACGAGGCAGCCGCGAAGCGCGCGTTCCGCAAGGGCGACGGGCTCGATTCGATCTACGGCTCGACGCACAACGCGAATGCGTTCAACGTGCGCAACGGCGTGTACAAGCAGTCGCAGGACATCGACGCGTACATCGATCCGCGCCTGGTGGCGCCGCACTGACCGCCGCCCCATCCGGTGTCGCGGACAGCAGGCAAGAGGCGCTTGCCGCGACATCGCCCACCGCATGCACCGGCCGGCCGAACGACGGCCGGTTTCCCCTCTCCGCGATTCTGCCCGATTCCGCACAGGACCTTTCCAGTGCAACGCCTTAATCGACGGCCGCACGATCTCCAATAATGGCCGCTCGATCCGTCGGCCAGTCCGTCGACGCGACCCGCCCGCCATCGTGCCGGGCCAACGATAAAAAATCCTATGCATTCCTACCAGATGAACCAGCATGCCGGCGCACGCGTCGCGGGGACCGTCATTGCCGCATGCCTGACCGGCATCGCACCGGGCATCGCGCACGCACAGAGCAGCGTGACGCTGTACGGCCTGATCGATACCTCGATCACCTATGCGACCAACCAGCGCACGCACGGCGCGGGCTCGCCAGGCAGCGGCACCGTCGCGCTGACGAGCGGCGCGCTGAACGCGTCGCGCTGGGGGCTGCGCGGCCGCGAAGATCTCGGCGGCGGAATGGCCGCGGTCTTCGCGCTCGAGAACGGCTTCTCGGGCACGAACGGCAAGCTGTCGCAGAAAGGCGTCGACATGTTCGGCCGTCAGGCGTGGGTCGGCGTGAGCTCGAAGACCGCCGGCACGCTCACCTTCGGCCGCCAGTACGACCTGATCCTCGATTTCGTGACGCCGCTCGGGGCGTCCGGCCCCGGCTGGGGCGGCAATCTCGCGGTCCATCCATACGACAACGACGATTCGAACCGCAACATCCGCATCAACCATGCGGTGAAGTACACGAGCCCGACGGTTCGCGGGCTGACGTTCGGCGCGATGGTCGGCTTCTCGAACACGGCCGGCCAGTTCGCGAACAACGCGGCGTTGAGCGCGGGCGTGTCGTATGCGAACGGGCCGCTGAAGCTCGGCGCCGGCTACCTGAAGATCAGCCGCGACCGCAACTCGCCGAACCCGGACGGTGCGCTGAGCACGGTCGACGGCTCGGCGACGATCACGGGCGGCAACCAGCAGATCTGGGCCATGGCCGGCCGTTATGCGTTCGGCCCGCATTCGGTCGGCGCCGCATGGTCGCACTCGACCACCGACGGCGTGACGGGCGTGCTCCAGGGCGGCAACATCGCGCCGCTGAAGGGCGAATCGCTGGTCTTCGACAACTTCACGGTCGACGGGCGCTACTTCGTCACACGTGCATTGAGCGTCGCCGCCGCGTACACGTACACGATGGGCCGCTTCGACGCACGCACGGGCCAGACGCGCCCGAAATGGAACCAGGTCGTCGCGCAGGCCGACTACGCACTGTCGAAACGCACCGACGCGTATCTCGAAGGCGTTTACCAGAGCGTGAGCGGCGGCAACGGCATTCCGGCGTTCAATGCGACCGTCTGGACGCTGACGCCTTCGGCGAACAGCAACCAGGTGGTCGTCGCGCTGGGTCTGCGGCACAAGTTCTGACGACGCGCCGCGCGATCGTCGCGACTCGCCCCCATCAGGCCGCGCCCGTGCGCGGCCTTTTTGTCGTGGCAGCCCGGACCGCATGCCGCCGTCGGGAGCAAGAATGCCTGCCCGACTGTCGCGTCCGCGCAAAAAATGCGAAGAAACTGGTCGCGATGTGACATTTTTCCTAATCTGTTTGCAGCGACGCCGTATTTCGGCGCTCCGGACGCAACACTCTTTCATATGGCGCACCGCCGGCTTACGAACACGTATCACGTCGACGGAGCCGGACCTTTCGCGCCATTGCGGCCGGATACGCGCGTGCCGACGGCATGCGCCACGCTTTCAACGCAATCAACCGCTGGAGAAGAACGATGAGCAAAATGAACCGGTTTGCGGTCCTGGCAACCTTCGTACTACTGGCCGGTTGCCACAACGCGGCGAAAACGCCCGAGAACGCCGGCACGCCGCCGACGCCGTCGAGCGACGCCGTCGCAACGGTGACGGCCGACGATCTCGACAATCCGAACAGCCCGCTCGCGAAGCGCAGCATCTACTTCGACTTCGACCAGTACAGCGTGAAGCCCGAGTTCCAGTCGCTGCTGCAGGCGCACGCCGATTACCTGCGCAGCCATCCGGCACGGCATGTGCTGATCCAGGGCAACACCGACGAGCGCGGCACGTCCGAATACAACCTCGCGCTTGGCCAGCGCCGCTCGCAGGCGGTATTCAGCGCGCTCCAGACGCTCGGCGTGCCGGCGACGCAGCTCGAGGCCGTCAGTCTCGGCAAGGAAAAGCCGGTCGCGCTCGGTCATGACGAGGATGCGTGGGCGCAGAACCGTCGCGCCGATCTCGTCTATCGTTGATCTGCTGCCGCCGCGACGGCGGCGTCCGCATGAGGGAAAGCCACGCAGGCCGTTGACCGTCGTCACGGCCGCGCAGTGCCGTCCGGTCTGCCGGATCGTGTTCGCTCGCCGGTCAAGCGCCCGATGCGCGGCGCACCGCACTCAGCGCCGGCGTTCGAGCCGCCGATGCAGCCAGTGCGACAGTACCGCGGACGCCACGATTGCATCGAGCGTTGCGATCGCGTTGATGTCGCCCACCTTGTCCGCCTTGATCATCCAGGCGACGAGCAGCACGTAGCCGATCATCGTGCCGGCGCCCACGACCATGCCCAGCAACACGAACCAGCGCCGCCGGATGCGCGTGCCGATCGCGCCCAGGATGCCGCCGGTCACCATCGCGGGCAGGAAATAGCCGAACAGAAACGACGCAAAGAAGATCAGCGGCACCATGCCTGCGCTGACTTTCAGCACGTCCCATGACGGGCCGTCGATCAACGTCCATGCGATCAGCATCACCGCCGGCCAGACGAGCGACGCGACCAGCGGGCCGCCGATGGCGAACGTCAGGCAGCCGAACACGGCACGACGGGACAGGCGCGAAGAATGGCGCTCCGGGCGAGCGACGGTAGTACTCATTTTTCTGTAGTCGGAATCGGAATGGCGGCGTGCCGGAGTGTACCAAGTCGCCGCGCCATGCCTCGATTGCGGCCCCTTCGCGCACGGCGATACGCAAAAAGCATGGAATAAACGTCCGGCCCGCTGCGTTTCGTCATCGCGCAGTCGCACGGTTCATACGAACCGCCTTTTCCTGTGACCTGCGCGTTGCGAGGAGATTGCAATGAAATCGGCAACGTTGGCCGCGGCGCTGATCGCGGCACTGGTGCTCGCGCTGACGGCGGGATGTTCGTCGTCCGGCAGCGGCGTGTCGCAAGGGCCGGGCATGAGCCGGTACGGCGGCGGCGCGGGAGGCAGCGGCGGCAGTGGCGGAGGGGGCGGCGGCTACTGAAGCGCCACCGAAAGAGCGGCGCGGTGCATCGCGCGCAAGCGCCGGAAACCGGCTGCCTCGCGCACGACGCCCCGCCCCGCGGCACGACTTAACGCATCGCCTTCACGTCGGCCGGCGTGACGTTCGCGGGCTGGCCGCCCCACGTCGCGCGCAGGTAGTTCGAGAGTTGCGCAAGCTCGTCGTCGCTCAGCGTGTGCGCGAAGCCCGGCATCGGCTGCAGGTTCTCGAAACCGGCGAACTTCTGCTCGCCGATGCCGTCGAGCATCGCGACCAGCAGGTTGCGCGGATCGCCCTGACGGACCGTCGAGTTGCCGTTCATCGGCACGGCCACGTGCGGCTTGCCTTCGCCGTTGAAGCCGTGACAGCCCGCGCAGACCGCGAGATACACCGACCGGCCGGCCGCGAGCTGCGCGGCATCGGCCGGCACCGGCTTCACCGGTTGCGGCGCGGGCGGCGTGTCGCCGAGCAGGTATACCGACAGCGCGCGCAGGTCGTCCTTCGCCAGGTATTGCGTGCTCAGGTGCACGACCGGATACATCTCGCCGAACGCCGAGCCTTGCGGCGCGATGCCGACGCCGAAGAACGCCTGCAGGTCGGTGCCCGTCCAGCCGCGCGCGGCGAGACCTGCCGGCGTGATGTCGGGCGCCGCCACGCGGCCGAGCGCGGCACCGGCGAACGGCTTCGCCCCGTCGAGCTGGCCCGTGAATGCGCGCGGCGTGTGGCATTCCGCGCAGTGGCCGAGCGCGCCCGCGAGATAGCGGCCGCGCTGCCAGTCGGCGGATTGCCCGGCCGACGCATCCGGCAGGCTGTCTTTCAGGAACACCATGTCCCAGAACACCATGCCGAAGCGCAGGTTGTACGGGAACTTCAGGTCGTGCGCGCGGTTTTCCTGTGCGACGGGCTTGACCGTCATCAGGTACGCGTACATCGCGTCGGCGTCGGCACGCGTGAGCTGCCGGTACGACGTGTACGGCATCGACGGATACAGGCGCTTGCCCGGCGCCTTGCCGTCGTGCAGCGCGGCGTAGAAATCGTCCGCGCTCCAGCTGCCAATCCCGTGATCCTTGTCGGGCGTGATGTTCGAACCGTAGAACGTGCCGAACGGCGATTCGAGCGCCGCGCCGCCGGCGAACGGCGCGCCGTCCTTCGCGGTGTGGCACGCCGCGCAGTCGGCGGCCTTGACGAGATAGCGGCCGCGCGCGACCTGGTCGGCGCCGGGCGCGCCGGAAGCCGCGTTCGAGGCCGGCGCGTCGTGGCCGCCGCACGCGGCGAGCAGCAGCGCGCAGGCCGCGGCGAGCGCGGGCAGGCCCGCAGCCCGCGCGACACGATGAGCGAGTGTGCGCTTCATGCGGACTCCTTCACGAGTCCCGGCGTCGTCAAGATCACGTCCTTCACGGCTGCGTAGTAACGGACATAGCCCGTGCAGCGGCAGAGGTGCGCGTCGAGCGCCTCGGTGATCGTGCGTTCGACGTCGGCCTTCGCGACCGGCTCGCGCTTCAGGCGTTCGATCAGCACGGTCGCCGCGTTGACGAAGCCCGGCGTGCAGTAGCCGCACTGGAAGCTGAAGTGCTCGAGGAACTTCTGCTGGATCGGCGACAGCTCGACCACTTCGCCGGCTTCGTTGCGCTTCGCGTGGCCTTCGATCGTGCGGATCGAACGGCCGTGGAAGAAGTGCGCGCCGGTGATGCAGGTGCGCATTTCCTCGCTCGTGCCGTCCGGCTTGTCGACGATCACGACGCACGCGTGGCAGACGCCCTGCCCGCAGCCGAGCCGCGAACCGGTGAGGCCTGCGTACTCGTGCAGGAACTCGATCATCATCAGCCCTTCCGGCACCTGCATCGGGCCGACGGACTTGCCGTTGATGTTCACCGACAGCGGCTTCTGCTGGAACCGGACGAGCGGACGTTCGACGGCGGCCGGCGCCGGTGCGGCCGGCGCGGAAGGAACGGATGCCGGTGCGGCCGAAGCTGCCGCCGGCGCGGAAGCGCCGGTCGCAGCCGCGTTGGCGCTCGCGGCCGAAGCCGCGGTTTGGGCGGTCGTCATGCGAGCACCTCCTGGATCTTTTGCGGGGTCACCGGCAAATCGGTGAAACGATGGCCGATCGCATGCGCGATGCCGTTCACGATCGCGCCGACGACGGGGATCATCACCACTTCGGCGACGCCCTTCGGCGGATCGGTCTCGGACAGCGGCGGCAGCACGTCGCCCGTCTGCGTCCACACGGCGACGTCGGACGCGCGCGGCAGCTGGTAGCGGTTGAAGTTCCACGTGCCGTTGCCGGGGCCGTCCTCGTAGAGCGGCAGGTACTCGTGCAGCGCATGGCCGATGCCCATCGCGAGGCCGCCCTGCAACTGGCCCGACACGAGCTGCGGCGAAATCTGGTTGCCGCACTCCATGATCGAGTGGTGCGTCAGCAGTTCGACCTTGCCGGTCGCTTCGTGCACGGCCAGCTCGACGAGCGTGCCGACCGCCGTGTAGTACGTGACGGCCGCGTTGTTGCGGCTCGTCGGCGGGATGAACACACGCTTGCGGTCCAGCACGCGGTAGCCGTTCGCGGTCGGCGCCAGCGTGCCGTGCATCGCGGTCGCGCCGGCCGGCGCGGCGGTGCCCGGCACCGGGCCGTCGTCGGCGCCCGTCTTCGGCGCGCCGATGCGCAGCGACAGCCCGTCGATCGGCAGACGTTCGACCGTGCCGCCCACGTCGAACTCGGCGTCGGTCCACTGCCAGCGATTGAACACGTGCACGACGGCGCCGGTCGGCAGGCCGAGCGCATGCGCCTGCTTCGCGAGCTGTTCGAACGTCAGCGGCTCGAGGCCGTCGGCCGTCAGCTTGCCGTCGACCCAGCGCGCATCCTCGATGCGGATCGCGTACGGCGCGGCCTGGCCGCCGCCGAGGCCGCGCGTCCAGATCGACATCGCGGCCGGCCACAGGCCGTAGTGGAATACCGCCCGTGCGGCTTCGCGCGTGCTGTGCGTGAAGTAGTACGCGGAGTTCGTCGCGCTCGACGGCGACGCATAGCCCGGCGACCAGCGCGGGTTCGCACTCAGGCGATCCTGGTCGGCCTGCGACATCAGGTACGGGTCGCCGCTCGTCTCGACCGGCAGGTCGGGCCATTCGGTCACGGCCACGCGCACTTCCGTTGCCGGACGGCCCAGCCATTTCGCGACCGCGACGGCCTGCGACGTCGACATCCCGGTGCCGATCTCGGCAGCCGTGTGCTGCAGCGACACCTTGCCGTTCTCGTCGAACTCGACCTTCGCGAACGACGCTTCCGCGCCCGTGCCGAAATCCTTCTGCACGCAAGCGAAGCCGACGCCGTAGCGCTTGCCCGGGTTCGCGGCCTCGAATTCGGCCTTGCGCGCGACACGATGCGTCCACAGCGGATGCTGCTTCGCGCGCTCCAGCACCTCGTCGACGCGCAGCGCGCCGGCGGGAATCGCACCCTGCGTGTTCTTCATCCCCGAACGCAGCGCGTTGCGCAGACGGAAATCGATCGGATCGATGTTCAGCTGCGCGGCGATCTCGTCGATCGCCATCTCGGTCGCAGCCATGCTCTGCAGCGTGCCGTAGCCGCGTGCCGAACCGGCGTCGATCGCGCGCGACGCGATCGCGACCGCGGCCAGGTCGCTCTTCGGGAAGTAGTAGATCGATTGCGCGGCCGTGGCGCCGACCATCGCGACCGACGGCGAGAAGTTCGAGCGGCCGCCGCCGTTCGCCTCGAAGTCGCCCTTGAACGACTGCAGCAGGCCCGTGTTGCGGTCGACCGCGATCCGGTAGTGCATCTTGAACGCGTGGCGCTTCAGCGACGTCTGGAACTGCTCGTAGCGGTCGTTCGCGAAACGTACCGGACGGCCGTCCGCGTACAGCGCGCAGACGAGGCCGTAGAACGGCACGTTGAAGTGATCCTTCGAGCCGTAGCCGACCGTGTAGCACGGATGCACGAACAGCTTCTTCACCGGGAAGCGGCATTTCGCGACCATCGCGGCCGCGTTCTCCGACACTTCGAGCGGCGACTGCGTCGGCACCACGAGGTGCAGCGACTGCGTCGCGGCGTCGTACCAGCAGTTCGCGTTGTCGGGTTCGAGTGCGGCCGTATCGACCGACTGCGTGTTGTATTCGCGATCGAACACGAGCCAGTCGGCCGACGGATGGTCGAGCTCGCTGGCGATCTGCCCGGCCAGGAACATGCCCTGCTCGTCGAGCTTGCCGTGCTCCTTGCCGTCCGGCCAGACCGGCAGGTGCTTGCGCATCATGCTCGGGAAGATCGGCGCGTCCTTCAGGCTCGAATAGACGTCGTCGTCATAGGCCGTCTTGCCGCCCACGCGCACGTAGCGGAAGGTGCCCCACGGGTCGCGCTCGAGCGGGCCCGTGACCGCGCCGTAGCGGATCACGTCGTCGCGGAACTTGAGCGCGTTCTTCGCGAAGCGGAAGCGCGCGAAGTCGTGATAGATCAGGATCGCAACCGCATGGCCGAGATACGCGGGCGTCTTGCCGGCCGGCAACAGCATGTCGTCGCCGTAGAACGTCGGGAACGCGACGCCGTCGCGCGCGAGATCGTCGGCCGTGACCACGCGGTCCGGCTTCAGGTCGTCGCCGAGTAGCGACAGGTCGAAGCCTTCGTACGTGCGATCGGCCTGCGTGACGCGCAGGATCAGCGCATGCGACTGCTGCTGCGGCCAGTGCGGCATGTCGGCGGCACGCACGTCGCGGGCGAACACTTTCGAGCCCGTGACCTTCGCTATGCCGTCGATGCGGGATTGGGGGATGCCGGTGACGCTATCCCATTTGACAGGGGTGAGGAGTTTTTCTTCGAAGAGCGCCGCGAATGCGCGGCTGCCCAGGGGCGCGACATACACCGCGACGCCCGCCAGCACGCTGGCTTTCAGAAAACCCCGCCGTGACAGGCCGTGGTTTTTCATTGGGGGGGAACCTCCTGATGCGGCTCGGACGGCGATCGGGTGTCGCGACGTTCGGAGCGGCGCGCATTCTGGCATTGTTTTAGATATATCGCCTATAGTATTTCTCGCATGAAATACTTATTGAATTCCTTATAACGGGATTCAGCCGGCCTGCGGCGGGCGGTCGCAGGATGAACATCGTCTGGTTTACCCCGGTTCGCTCCGGCCCGGGACGTATCGACGGCATGCGGCAAGCATGTGCGCCATGCATCGCGGCCGGTCTCCGGTCGGCCACCGTGCATCGTCCCGTTCGCAACGATGCTGCCCTCGCGCCGATGGATGCGCAAGCCTTTCGCCGGCGTGGTTGACGACCAGCGGCCGGCTCGGCATCGGGTCCTCCCGCCCTGCCGCGCCGTCCATCTTTCATGGTAATGTCGTGCGCATCCGGCCGGGCCGGTGCTTCCGCCACGTGCCGTGCGGGCGCCGCCGGCCATCGCGACATCGTGTCGAGGTCAAAAACCATGGCAGTCAGGACCTTTCTCCTGAACTCCGTTCTCGCCACTCCCGCCTCCGGCAACCACCGCGTGACGGCCGCGCTGCGCCCGTCGCTGCTCGTGACGCTGTTCGAGGACGTGCGCCCGATGGCGCTGTCCGGGCTCGCGAGCAGCTTCGTCGCGGCCGTTGCACTGATCCGGCTGCAACAGCTCTGGTGCCTCGCCTGGCTCATCGTCGACTTCGGCCTGCTCATCGCGAGGCTCGCGATCGCGCGCGCGTACACCGTGCAGCGCAACGCCAGCGACGACCGCGCCGAATACTGGGCGTTGCGCTATGCGCCTGTCTCGCTCGTCGCGTGCTTCGTGCTCGGCCTCGGCGTGATGGGCTGCGTGCAGGCTGTCGACGTCGAGCTCGGCACGCTGTCGGTGATGGTCGCCGGCGGCGTGTTCGGCGGGATCGCGTCGCGCAATTCGGCGCTGCCTCGGCTCGCGATGACGCAGGTCACGCTCGGCGTGCTGCCGATCGGTGTCGGCGCGCTGCTCGCCCACCGCTCGGGCGCGTGGCTGCTGCTGCCGCCGCTCGCGATCTATCTCGCCGCGATGCGCACGGTCGTCCAGCGCCACTATCGCGTGCTCGTCGCGCTGCTCGCCGCACGCCAGCGCAACGCCGAGCTCGTCGCGCACTTCGACGCCGCGCTCACTTACATGCCGCACGGCCTGTGCATGATCGACGGCGACAGCCGCGTGATCGTCGCGAACCGGCGCACCGCGCAGCTGTTCGGCTCGCCGCGCGAGATCATGCTCGATACGCCGCTGCCCGACGTCGTTGCCGCGCTCGGCGCGAACGCAGTGACCGGTCCCGGCGACGGGCTTGCCGCCCAATGCGACGCGTGGCTGCGCCGCGTCGAACCGATGCCGTTCGACATTGCGCTCGCCGACGGCCGCCAGCTCGAACTGACGCGCCATCGCGTGCCGGACGGCAATGCGGTGATCATCGTCGAGGATGTCACGACGCGCCGCCGGACCGAACAGCACATCCGGCACCTCGCGCGGCACGACGCGCTGACGGGTTTGCCGAACCGCCACGAACTGCATGCGGAGCTCAAGCGGAGGCTCGCGCGCCGGCCGCGCCTGCCGAGCCCCGCGTTCGCCGTCATGTATCTCGACCTCGACGGCTTCAAGGCGATCAACGACCGCTTCGGTCACCAGGCCGGCGACGAGGTGCTCACGCAGGTCGCCGAGCGGCTCGGCAAGACGCTGCCGCCCGGCGAGCTCGCGGCGCGCATCGGCGGCGACGAGTTCGTCGTCGCGATCGACGACACGACGATGCAGGCATGCTCGATCCTCGCCGCGCGGATCATCCGGCAGATCTCGGCGCCGTACGCGCTGTCGATCGGCGAGACCGTCTCCATTGGCATCAGCATCGGCATCGCGCTCGACGACGGGCACGGCTCGCCCGACGACCTGATCCGCCAGGCCGACAGCGCGCTGTACGACGCGAAGTCCGCCGGCAAGGGCATCTACTGCTTCTACTCGAGCGGCAGCCGCCGCGTGGCGCCGGTCGCCGCGAGCTGACCCGGCGACGCACGCACCGCTCCGTCTTTTTCCTGCCTGCCGCTTCCTCCCGACGATTCAATTCCGAAACACCTTGCGCGTTCGCACGTGGCGTCGCGCATGCGCGTGTCACGTGACGTGTTCCGTAACATCGCTGCTCGCCGCGCGTCACGTTGGCCGCAGAAGCCGGCACGATCGACGCAGCGCAAGGCTTTTCGTGGTTGGCACTCTTATTGCTCCCTGTCAGGGAAACAGGTTGTCAGGGAGACCCAACATGAATACCGTCGAAGTCCTCAGCCGCAGCGAAACCGTCGACGAACTGGATGTGATCGACGGCGCATCGCTGATCCGCCGGCTCGTGTCCGAACGCCGCGTGCCGGCCGCACGCGAAGTCGCCTGCATCGACAATCCGCCGCTGACGCTGTACGGCGCGTTTCGCCAGGGCGTCGCCGATCACGGCACGCGACGTGCGAATCCGTATCGTGCCGGCAGCCGTTTCTGGGCGCTGTGGGAAGAAGGACGTCTCGAAGCTGAAACATCGGGACGGTAAGCCGATTGCACGCGCCGGCCCTGTTGCGGCAAGGGATCGGCGCGAATTCCAACACACGAATGCAGCCGGCCCGCGCGCCGGCATGTGTTCATCGCTGAAACATCCGCGTGGGCTCGCGTGTCGTTCTCGGCGGTATGGGTAGGTTTGTCCGGCCGCAGCGCCTTGTCACGCGATCTGCTGAACCCATTGCCTCCGCCAATCCGGCGCATCGAAGGGATCGGAGAAATACTGCGTCTCGTGAACGACCTTGCCGTTGCGAAACGCCATGATGCTGACCGTGCAAGTCGGCCGGCCGCTATAGGTAATCGAATATTCCGTGACCCATAGATTGCCCTCCCCTTGAATTCGCCTGACGTCGAAACCTGCCGGCTTGCCGGGATGATGACCGCGCAGTGCCTGCAAATTTGTGCGCCCGAGAATGCGTTCCCCTGACTGCGGATAGTCACAGACGACATCGTCATCATAAATATCGTGTTCCGCGTCGAGATCGCAGGCCGCCGACGCCTGCCAGTGCGCATTCAGCGCTTCGCGTATGCCCTCTTCCTGCATGGAATGCCTCCGGATACCGTTTCATGCGTGTCGTGGAGCAAGCTCGCGGTCACCCGGCTCGATGACTTCGGGACGCCGCCAAGGATGTGCTCGTGAGTGTCCTTGCCTCGGAACGCAGAGGCCGCCAGTTCTTCATGATAGGTGGTGGCCGGCGCAATTGGGCTACGAGGTCGACCGATCGCTTCTGGCCTGTTGCCGGCTTCTGTGGGCTGAGACTTTCGACCCAAAGCCGCCATTCAACAACCAAGATTCATGGCCTGAGAGCGGACATTGAAGGCTTGCTTTAGGTAGGATAGCCGGAATGCAGCGATTACTGGCGTTCAAGTCCTACTCGACCGGTTCTGAAGCGCCCAGGGTATAACCGGGGCGGTTCACTTTCGCCGCTCAGGATGAGAAACTCCGTTGTATGACCCAAGAGCACCAAGCCCTTATTACCAATGCCAACGACGACCTTTGGAAACTCGAACGGTCGTGGCAGACGGCGAGGTTCAGCGCCGACGATGGCATCGGCCCCATGGATTCCTTGCATCAGGCTGGGGACTCCCTCGTCGCTGTGGCTCGGTCCACGGACGAAGGGTTTGAACCTATCGGGAGCGGCGTGATGATCGGGCCAGGTCTGCTACTTACCGCCACCCACGTTCTGGAAGAAATTGCAGCCACGAGCTCTCCGCCTCTCTTCATGACCTTCCTTCCTGGCAGAGCAAGAGTTTGGTTAGGACATTCGAGCGTCACCAGTTCCGGGGTGAGCGAGTTCGACGCCCGTCGAAAAACGAGCTCCGACATCACGCTGGTAAGTTGCACACTTAATTCTGACGCTCACTTGGATCGCCAGCTCACTCTGGCGCCGCTCCAGGTCGCCCTGCCCCTCGTTGGAGATCGGCTATGGGCCTTTGGTTATCGGCATCAAGACTTCGAGGCAGAAACATCTCGCCTTACTCCTTTGGTTTCGTCAGGACTGGTCACCGCCGTGTTCCCGAACGGACGAGGAGAGCGCATGCCCGCAGCCTGCGTTGAGGTTGCCATGGATACTTTCGGCGGGATGAGCGGCGGCCCCGTCGCCAACGATGATGGATATGTGATTGGTGTAGTTTCTTCCTCGTTCGACGGAGGGCCAAGTTACGTTACATTGATCTGGGATGTCATGAGGCACTCGATCAATCTCACTGCACCGTGGCTACAGAGAGGAAGGGTCACGCTGCTGTCAACGCGGGATATAGGGCTTGTCAAGCTGAAGGGGAACGTAAAGAGATCTCGTCGCGGCGACGTGGTTATGACCATGAGTGATGAGGAAATGAAGCAGCTAGTCGACGCCGTTGGACCCGAGTGCATTCGCCCCACAAACATCGCGCTTGACGACGAGCAGCTCGAAACGTTCATGGACGACCACTCGCACGACATAGATGAAGCTCTAATTCATGCAGCGATCGACTACTTGTCTAGCGTGCCAGTAAAAACCGCCTGCTCGTTCCTTCGGAGCAGTGGAATTCCTGATGCATGCCTTGAACCGATCAGCAGTTTCAAGGTAGAGGACTTTGAAGGGATCGAAGACCTCAGTGTGATCTCAAACGCACGCATCGAAGAGGCCGGCATCCTGTTCACCTGTGAGTTTGAACTGAGGACTGTCATCTGGACTGTCTCTGTGCCCACATCCGTGTACGTGGCCAACACCACATCTTTCGACGCGCATTTCATGAATGCGGACGCGATGGCCGACGGCCAAACGACCCTGGAAGTGATTCAGCGCATCTGCTTCGAAGCCAAGTTGACCTTTAATAGGGACGCTGATGACTTTGAGGGGGGGCGCATAACCATGATAGGCGTCATTCCTCCACGGCGCTCTCGCTCAACGTAACCGAACGAAGCGGGATAACCAATAGAACCGAGAAATCAATTAACCACATCGCGGTCATAGGCGAATAGATCCATTTGGCCGACTGGAGCCAGAAGTGACTGGCGGCGTGCCGACCCATTGCGGAAATTCAGACTCTTGAACAAACTAGCTGAAAGCTTTCCTTCACATCTACGCGTTGCCGGGAAGGGAGTCTAGCTTTTTCGTGCGTCGTCCATGCTGCGCCCGGGCTCGGCCCAGGTCGTTGCTGTGTTTCACCGACGATATCTAGGAAAGTGCAGCCGTGGAAACATTCAATGAAGGACATTAGGAAGCGCCCGCACCGAGCGGCACCGGGGTTAGTGCCAGAGGAACTGCTCGGGATGAAAGGGGCTTGCCCCATCTGTAAAACAGAAACGGAGATACCTTGGCTTGCGAAAATGGAGTTCCCAAAACAACCTGTCAAGTCAGATCACGGGCAGGGGTACTGGGTACCGGTCGATATTCCCCTGACATGCTCATCCGATGCCTGCAGGCACAACTTCTCCATTAAGGTACCTATTCTGCCAGACAAGAATAGGTGGGCACTTTACGGCGACGAGGCTGCTCGGTATATAAGTCACCCACCTGCAGAGCACTCTTCAGAACCGCTAAACTTCTATTGCGTAACACTTGTCGCGTTGCATAAACGGAGGCATGACCGAGTCCGCAGGCAAATTTTCAATCTTAAAAAGTCAATTCGACCAACCGAAGACCCAGATTCTTGGGTGCACCACTTCACCGAGATATGGGAAAGCAGGCCCGAATCGGGTACCTTTCTGCTTAAAAATAAAATTGCCAAGATTGAGCACGCCAGGAAGCTCGCAAAGATTATTCGAGATGCAAGGCCGGAGCTAACCACATTCAATATTTCAGGTTGCATAATCGTTCCATGCGATCCAAAGGAGCGCAAGAAACTTTTAAAATATCAAAAGGATAATGCATTTTCCGAGTCTATCTTGACGACGCTCAGGGAATTTAGAAATCGAGAAAAAAGCGTCAATTGGATATTTGACAACATCCAGGACACAACTTCGGGAAATAAGACGGAGGGATGGGCCTCCGAGTGCTTCTTAGGACTTCAATACACGCGCCTGTTTTGTTGGATATCAGCCGGCGCTACGGTGATTGAACCATCGTTCGTACGTCCCGGATCACACTTCCTGCTAGAAGTGGCCGACTTTATTAGCTATTGCGTTGCACGAGATTTTGAGCGGGCGATCATCGGTCAACCTCCCGAGTTTCCTTCTAGCCTTTTAGGGCAAGGTTTCTACCAAGGAACTCTTGGCAATGGTGACGTGGAGCACATGTGGAATGTTGGGCTTCCTTTGAAAAAGTTCTATGGCTTAGAAGTCGCCAGGAGTTGAGTTTGATAGCCGGAAAGCCGACGCTCGCGACCGGCTCCTTGTGGCCGATTTTCGCCGATGCGATCAGGCTGAGTCGCTACAATTGCCCAACTGCCCCCTTCGACGGCATCGAATTCGAGACATGCTGACTTCCTATTTCTGGAGCGGCGACGCCATTCGCAGTCGACGCGTAAGTGACATCGTTCTATCAGGCACGGTCGACGTGCCTGTTCCTTCCGCACGCCTGCTTGCAGATTGGGAAAGGGAGACATCGTCGCGGCTCGTCCTGGAACCCGGTGACGTCGAGGCAATGCCTTTGGCGCGAACGCAAGCGCGCTGGCCGGACTACAAGCGCTGCGTGCAGGCAATGTCCGACTGGACGTGCGCGCTAGGGCTACCCGACGTGCTTGCTTCCAGTGACGTGGCCCTCATGGCCTGTCGTGGCGCGAGGTATCACCATGACGGTACGCAATATGGCGGCGCGGCCTTCTGCAATCTCTTCCTCAGCGAGGACCGAGGGCTGGACCTGCATTTTCCGTCTACCGGCCATCGCATCCCGCTGACCCGGGGAACAGCTGTGATATTCGATACTGGCCAGCCTCATGGCGTCATTCAGCGCGGCAGTAGCGAATTTAATGTGGTCGACTTCCCGCCAGACCGAGATTGCATCCAGATATTCCTGACCTGGGAGCTTCCCATCGAAGACGTCCATGTCGCGCAAGCGCTTAACGTCGTCTTTGACACGGCCGCTTCGACCTCGCTGCACCTGGATGAGGAGCAAGTCTGGTCGAACGGCGCACCCGCCGCCGTGTGCCCGGAATCCGGTCGCTGGTATCGGCCCGGAGGCCGGTTGCACATGCGGCTTACCAACGTCTCGTCGATGCCTTAGGGCGGCAAATTCATACTTGCCCCAATAAGCGCAAGCGTGACGGCGCGCAATTCAGGCGCAAGGAATCTGCCTGGTGGAGTTCCATCGACTGTCCCAATAGCCTGTTTGTCATCGGGAGCCGTAAAAGTCACGGCGTGGATCACCGCGTTGCGAAGACGGCTGGCAGGTCGTCCAAAGTCGCGAACCCAATCCACTTGATCTGCGCGACCATTACTTTTCGCGAGTTTTTCGAGGCCGGCAATGGCTCGCCCGAGCGTCAGCTCAAAAGGAGCCATCGAGGTTGAGCCACTGTGCTTGTTGATGGAGTCGCGAACGCCTGCATGCAGACGTGCTGCTGCCCACGCTACTCGTCCAAGGTCCACAAGTAGATCAGGATCAGAGGGCATCGAGTCTGCATAGCTGTCAGGTATTGAGGTCATATAGCGCACGGTGCAGGATTCGCGATCAGCCGTCGCCGACCGCGTTCATCTAAGGTCTTTCGTACATTCACACGTTCCGTGTTGGTTGCTAATGGGATTTAGTGGGGTACCAAAAAGTTCGCAGCCACACAGCTATGGATGTCTGCTTCTGGTCGCCATCAACCGCTCGTGCGCGCCGCCTCCCAACGGGATTGCTTCCCCAACATTCGACACCATGCGGTTTCGCCCCCTCCCATCTCAAACATGACGCCACCGTCCTATTGTGACGCCCCGCCCATGAAAGGCCGCGGCACCCTGCCCGCGTCCTGACGCTCGATCATCCAGCCGGGGTACGCAGCCGGCAACGCACTCACGGTATCCAGACACGCAAGCTCGTCCTCGCTCAGCACGACATCGACCGCGCCGAGATTGTCTTCGAGCTGCTCGACCCGTTTGGCGCCGACGATGACGCTCGTGACATGCGGCTTCGCCAGCAACCACGCGAGCGCAATCCGCGCAACCGATACCCCATGCGAGTCGGCGATGGAACGCATCGCGGCAACGCACGGCCACGCGCGTTCGAGGTCGACCGGCGGAAAGTCGAAATGGCTGCGTCGCGCGCCTTCCTCGGTGGGCGCACCGGGACCGAACTTCCCCGACAGCAGCCCGCCGGCAAGCGGCGACCAGACCAGCAACCCCATCTGCTCGTCGATCGCGAGCGGCACCAACTCACGTTCCACGTCGCGTCCGGCGATCGAATAGTAGGCCTGCAGCGTCTCGAAGCGCGTCGCATGGAGCGCCTGGCTGAGACCGAGCGCCTTGCCGATTTTTCCGGAGCGCCAGTTCGACACGCCGACATAACGAACCAGCCCCTGGCGCGTCAGGTCATCGAGCGCCCGCAACGTCTCTTCGATCGGCGTGACGGAATCGTTGGCGTGTATCTGGTAAAGGTCGATATGGTCGACCTGGAGGCGTTCCAGGCTGCGCTGCACGGAATCCATGATGTGGCCGCGCGACGCGCCCTGGTCGTTGGGCTTCGGCCCCATCGCACCGGCCGTCTTGGTCGCCAGCACGATCTCGTTGCGCGGGACGCCGAGGTCCCGGAGCGCCTGTCCGACGAGGCGTTCGGACTGGCCGAACGAGTAGACGTCGGCGGTATCGATGAAGTTGATGCCCGCGTCCAGCGCACGGGAAATCAGCCGGGTCGCGTCGCGCTGATCCAGCGTGCCGATCGCCGCCCACATGCCGGCATCCGCATTGCCGCCCAGCGTCATCGTGCCGAGGCACAGCTCGGAGACATACAGGCCGGTGCGGCCCAGTCGCTTGTATTTCATGGTCGTGTTCCTTCAGGCTCGGCTCGAAAAAAATGCGGCGGCGGCCGGTCCGGCGCGCCGCACATGCCAGGACTTCATTTGATTCAGGATTGCCCGGCCCGAAACTGTCCGGCGATCGCCGCGACGCGGGCGCCATAGCGGCGTGCGGTCTCGAGATCCCCCGGCGACATCTCGTCAGGCGACGCATCGGCCGGCGTCTGCGCCATCGGCGCGATATAGGAGCCCATGCGATTCAGGTCGTCGCGCGCCGACGCCTTCAGGTTCGCCGGCTTGATGTCCATGCTCACCCAGATACCCCCGTGCTGCCCGGCCAGCAAGACGAAGTACTCGAGCGTATTGAGCTTGTCGCCGTTCAGGCTCGCGCTGTTGGTAAAGCCGCCGAAGATCTTGTTGCGCCATGCACCGTCGAACCACGCCTTCGACGACGCATCGGCGAACTTCTTGAACTGCCAGCTGGGCCCGCCCATGTAGGTCGGCGATCCGAACAGGATCGCATCGGCGCCAGCCAGCGTGTCCCATGCGTCGTCGGCCAGGTTGCCGTCGGCGTCGATGGCGACGAGTACGGCGCCGGCCCCCTCGGCGACCGCCGCGGCCAACCGCTGGGTATGTCCATAGCCGGAGTGGTAGACCACGGCCGTTCTGACCGGAGAAGTGTGTTGCGTCATGCGTGTGCCCTTCCGTTGAGGTCGTCGTCGGGTGACGACGTCGGAAAGCACTCTACTGGGTCGAAACTGAGTTATAAATGACGATCGATTGAACGTTCTGTTACTCCGTGAGTGAACAATGCAAAACCTCGATGCGCTTCTGATCTTTGCGCGTGTCGCCGAAATGGCGAGCTTCACGCGGGCGGCCGAAAGCCTGGGCATCCAGAAAGGACGTGTCTCGATGGTGATCCGGCAACTCGAACGCGACGTAGGGGTTGCGCTGCTGCATCGAACGACGCGGAGCGTGCAACTGACCGACGACGGCCGCGCGTTCTATTCGCGCGCACGGGACCTGCTGGCCGACGTCCAGGCGCTGCAATCGATGTTCTCCGGCGACGGCACGCGCATCCGGGGAAGGTTGCGCGTCGACATGCCGACCGAGCTGGCACGCAGCGTCGTCGTGCCCGCGCTCCCGCAACTGATGGCCGCGCATCCGGAGCTGGAACTGGAGCTGTCGAGCACCGACCGGCGCGTCGATCTCGTGCAGGAAGGATTCGATTGCGTGATCCGCCTCGGTCCGATCGTGGACGAGACGCTGATTGCCAGGCCGCTGGGCCGGCTGCGCATGATCAATGCGGCAAGTCCCGACTATCTCGCGCGGCATGGCGTGCCGCATACGCTCGACGATCTGCTCGGCCAGGGGCACCGGATGGTCCACTACTCGCTGACACTCGGTGCCAGGCACGCCGGCTGGGAATATCCGAGCGGTGACGGCTATGCGACGCTTGCGCTGCCGAGCGCGATGCAGGTCAACAACGTGCAGACCTATCACGCGGCCGGGCTGGCCGGCATCGGGTTGATCCAGGCCGGCTATTCAGGGGTCGCGAATCACGTCGCAAGCGGCGCGCTGGTGGAGGTGCTGCCCAACCTGCGTCCGGAACCGCTCGCCGCGTCGCTCGTCGTGGCCCATCGGCGCAATCTGTCGCCGCGCGTCCGGGCGTTCATGGACTGGATCGAACCGGTACTGGAGCCGTATTTCGCTTGAGGGCGTGCGGACGTTCGGCGTGGCACGCGCCCGGCGCAGCGCGCTGCGGTCGTTTCCCGATAAGATGGCGGATTCCGTTCATCGAACGACGCTGCCATGACCGCCTCTTCTTCACACCGCAACCCCATTCACTGCGAAATCGATCTCGACGCGCAAGGCAAGCACGCAGGCTACCTGCGGCTGCCGCACTCCGTGCACCGGTCGGCGTACGGCTGGCTGCCGATCCCGATCGTGTCGATCCGCAACGGCGACGGCCCTGTCGCGCTCGTGATGGCCGGCAACCACGGCGACGAGTACGAAGGCCAGATCATCGTGTCGCAACTGATGCGCGAGATCGAGCCCGAGATGGTCAGCGGGCAACTGATCCTGCTGCCGATGGCGAATTTTCCGGCAGCGGATGCGGGCCTGCGCGTGTCGCCGCTCGACGGCGGCAACCTGAACCGCAGCTTCCCCGGCGACCCGACCGGCACGCCGACGCAGATGATCGCCCATTTCATCGAGCACGCGCTGCTGTCGCGCGCGCAGTATCTGGTCGACCTGCACTCGGGCGGCAGCTCGCTGCTATATCAAGGCGGCAACATGCTCGCGATCGATCCGCTCGACGCCGACGAAGCCGCGAAGCTCAACGGGCTGCTGGTGGCGTTCGGGTTGCAGAATGCGCTGCTGCACGCGCCGAATCCCGTGCATTCGGCGTCGGCCGCGCGCCGGCAAGGCGCGATCTCGATCGTGACCGAACTCGGCGGCGCCGGGATGGCCGATCCGTCGCTGATCCGGCTCGGCCGCCACGGGCTGCTGCATTACCTCGGGTATATCGGCCTGCTGCACGGCGCGCTCGTGCCCGACGCGCCGCCCACCGTCACACGCTTCATGCGCGTCGACGGCGATCGCCATTTCGTCTATGCGTACGAGCGCGGGCTGTATGAGCCGCTCGTCGAACTCGGCGACCAGGTGAAGGCCGGGCAGCCGGCCGCGTGGGTGCATTTCCCCGATACGCCGCTGCGCGAACCGGTGCTGCACCGGTTCAAGGGCGACGGCGAGGTGGTGTGCAAGCGCGTGCCCGCGCAGGTGCAGCGTGGGGATTGCATGTTTCAGCTGGCGGAGTTGTCGACGCCGCCGCGTGTCGTCGCTTGACGGATCTGGCTGGCCGGATTCACGCAGCTTGTCGAGCAGCGGCCCGTGCCCCGGCCTGCTGCCAGTCGTGCAACCGATGCCAGCAAGTCGCTCCAGAGCCGAAGCCCAACCGGGTCGGCTCCAGATTGAATTGCGCCTCGCCACCCTAACGTGGACTGCGACGAAACGCCCAGATTCTGCGGCAGCACATGATTCGCATGTGTGCGCCAGGCATCTTGAAGGTACTGGATCCTTAAACGTGGGTACGTGATCGGTCCGTCAGGACGGCAAGCTTGTCGCAACGCGCGCAAGCCACTCCGAAAAACTCCCCGCTATGCGCTCGCGCCGCGCGTCATCATGCCAGACCCGAATCACTTGGCCAGCGACACCGCCTTCCGCGGGATCGAGGTCGACACACAGATGATTGCCGCTGCCGTCATGCGTGAACGGAATCCACTTCAGGTTGTACCAGTCGTCCCCGATGCCAGGATCCGGTTCGGATTCCATCCCGTCGAAATCGCCGCCGTCGACGAGACCTTTCCAGATACGCCATTGCGCGATGATCTCGTGCGAGCTCAGCAACGCATCGCCTCCGGAAAAGTCGTCCGACGGATCGGCCTGGCCATCGTGAATGCGCAGGCTGTCGACGAATGCGTCAGGCAGCGTTGTACCCAGCGCGACCTGCAAGGCTGCGATCTCGTCGTCGGACGCCGGCCCGTTGAGTCCACCCGGCAGGCGTGACGCATCGGCGACAAATGCTGCGTCGAGCTGTTGCCACAGTTCGCGAAGATCGATGCTGCGTGCGTCGTCGATATCGCGGGTTGTCGAGCGGGTGTCGACCACCGGCAACGCTTGTGACGCAACCTCGGTGGATGTTGCCGCCACGTGCCTCGGCGGCTCGCTGCAGAGGTCGCGGTCGAGACGCAGGAACAGCACGGACGATCCTGCCGCCATCGGATATTCCGCAGCGGGGATCGCGACGAGCACATCGGCACGAACGACGCTGCCGACCAGCCCGTCGTCTTCGGCCGGCAGCAGGCAAACGACCAGGTTTCCGTTGGCGCCGCGACGCAGATTGCCCCATCGCATCGCGTTCAGTTGAGCATCGCGTTCGACGCTGTGGTCGACGATGCCGGACTCCCAATGGGGCCCCGGTGTTGCAACGTGCTCGAGCGAATCGAGCACGCGCGGCATGACCGCGTGCATCAGCATCGCCACTGCGCTCGTGTGGCCCGGCAGGTTGATCAGCGTGGCCTGATCGTAGCTGGTCACGATCGTCATCCCGCCTTGCGTACCATTCGGGCGCGTCAACGTCAGTGTGGTTTTCTTCGGCGGCGAGCGATTGTCGCTGCGTCCGAAGTTGAAGCGATTGGCCGGCGTTTGCTTGATGTCGACAGTCGTTGCGTCGTTCGAGTACATCAGTTGCGGCGGATTCAGCCCTAGATCCCGAAATGGTGGCACGGCAGGCAGCCCGGCTCCGACGATCAGGTCGTAACGCTGCGCGAGCTCGGCCAGTTTCTTCCTGAACACGTATTCGTTCTGTTGCACCTCGAGCGGCGGCCGTGTCATGTCTGGTGGCTCGATGTACTCGACCGAACGCACCTCGTATCCCCAGCGCTGCAGTACCGCGCGGATATACGGTCCACTCGTGTCGGGCCGCTGCCAGCGCTCGCGATCGGTGCGGTGCGCGCACTGCTCATACCCGACGATCACCACGCCGATGCGCGGCCGTTTCGTCACCTCGATATCGCGTACGCCTGCGGCCGCCAGCGCGATCTGCCGTTCGGCGGTTATCCGGCTGCCCTTGGGCAAAAGCAGGCTACCTTGCCGAAATTCACTGCCCGGTGCAATTACATGTTGACCGGCCGGTACCGGCGCGTGCAGCAGCAGAAAAGAACGAGCGCCACGGTACGAAATCTCGAGGTCACTTTGTGGGACGACGGTGTCGGCATTTTCCGGCAGCGGGAAATGCGATGGAACATCGACCGCACATTGCGCGCCGATTGCGCGAGCCGCCGGACTGCCAGCTAGCGAAGCCAGCGCGCGCCGGCTGAACTGGAAATCGAGTTCGACCGGCACATCACGCGTCACTTGCGCGGTATCGGATGCGCGCAATGCATAGCCTTCGACCGCCGCGAGCGGAACGGGCGGAACATCCTCGGGGGCGAACACGTCTGCCGCCGTCACACGCGTCAGCGCATCCTCGACTGGAGCCGTCTCGGATTGCATCGCACCGGGCACGGCCCGTCGGCAGAATTCGTAGGGCTGCTTGAGCCAGAAGGGGAAATTCTCGTGATCGCTCATAGTGCTTGCTGTTGTCATGCCGCGGTTCGCAGGATCCCTGCGAACCGCGGCACATGTACCGTTTTCGTCGCCTGTGGTTCAACGTTTTGCCGCGGACTGCTGAGAACCAACATCGACGTAGAACTTCTCCTGGTCGAGCACCCGCTGGTTCAAATAGAAATTGCCGAGGAACGCGCCTGCACGTCGATTATCGCTCGCATCGATACGCTTGACCGATACTTCCGAGTCCCGTGATGCGCCTTGCTCTGTCGATGCGAACGGATACTCGTCGCAATCGCAATCGGTCGGCGTTTCGTCCGGATCGCCGGTGAACGTACACTGGCCAGTGACCGCGCCGTATTTCACAACGCATTGAGCTTTGGAATCTTTCCGATTGGCCTGCCGCATTGTTGCGTCGCGTGTCCGTGTCAGCGACCTTGACTCGAAGGCCGGAAAGATCGTGCCATCGCCCATCGGTATGAACTTGCCGGGACGCCCGGCAGCTTGCGCCTCGCGTATATGGATCGCGGATTCGTCGACGTCAGGATTCGTGGCGACGATGGTACGCAGGACTGCTGGTGCGTCCGGGTAGATGCATCCTTGCGAGTTGCTCTTGACGAGCCCGACATCGCAACGAATGTTGGGAATATAACCGGCGCCGGCGTACGGATTCATACTGGCCCCGTTCTCAAACGAGTCTCCCGATTTAGCGACCCGGTACTCTAGCGTCGGACTGAACTCGAGCGGGTTACTGGATCCCATGTTTGGCGTGATCATGACAGACAGTTCGTTGGACAGCCCGCCAAGGGCGAGCGGCACGCCGGCATTGGGTGCAACCGTACAATTCGATCCGCATTCGACGAAGGGCTTGATCATCAAACCGCCCGGATTGCCTGACAGGACGCGCGTGCGGAAGCGGAACGTCACCGGCCATGCGAGCTGGTTCGACGGATTGTCGGAATACGCATAGGCGTCGATCGCTACCCGCCCGATTTCATTGTTTTGGTCGTCTATCGCGACATAGACGAGCGGATCGGTTTTCTGGCAGTAACTGGTCCTGCTCAACAGCGAATCCTTGCTCGCTTCGGTCCGGACTGTTGTGCAAATGGGCGAAACGTCCGTGGCGCTTTCCGCGTAGACAGGCATCGCCGTTGCAAGCACGAGCGCACCTGCAAACAGCCGACCAAACAGCATTCGATGCATCACATCCCCTCCTGACAATTCGTTAATCGAAACGACTTATTTTTCAGCCGCCTAATTTCAACCTCGATTCGAATGAAACGTAACTGTCATTTTTGTCAGCAGAGTGTAAATATAATGACCAGCATCACCTCATGATTATTTCTCTTTTATCGACAATACGATTAACCGTCTATAGTTTTACGCCAGCCGGTTTTATTAACAATCATTTAAATTACAAACAAAACGACAAACAAAGTGTGTTTATGGGGTGCCGGACGTACACAAGCAATGTTTGTGTTCGCTGGGAAATACCCTTCGACATTGCGACCTTCCGCCATCTGGGCGCGGACGACCGACAGAACCGATCTTCGATCGGTCCGCTTAACTGGCTGGATACCGCATATGGGCTGATTTCTGCGGCAGTTTAGTGAGGTCCGGACGGCGGGAACTGCGCTGCAATCTTCTTATTTCAGTCTGAACGACTAATGAGGTGGCTTAAAGGCCAGTTCAAAAAGAGCCTGGAAAGGCTCCTGAAGGATTGGAAAGAACCTTCCCGGAATGACGGTCGACTCTTTCGCTCCCATTTTTTCTGCACCTGGCGATAGATACAACGGCACGGCTGTCGGGCATGCTAGCGGTCAACAAACCGTCATGCGCCGGAGCCGGTGCGTATTGCAAACACGTCGACCGTCAGTCTGGCGAGTTAGATGATACGGGCGACTCGTTCCCCTGCGCAGCACCGCATTGATGGCAATGCGGGAAGAAGAAGAAATTCCGGCCGCCGCATTCGCATGCATTGAACAGCCTCAATCCGCAATGCACGCAGAACGTGGAGTCGTCGCCGCCGAGATTCCATTGTTTGTCGCATGACGGGCAGCGCTTTTTCTCGAGTGACCGTACGGCTTTCTCGTAACCGATCGTGCGCGCGCGTTCGCCCTGATCCTGCTGCAATTCGAGTCGTTTGCGTTCGGCATAGCGCTGAAATGCCCTCATCATGTAAAGGCCGGCGAATACCGTGAGCACGATGCCGACCAGGACCCGCACATAGCCGCCGAAATTCGGCAAGTACGGGACCAGTTCGATGAAGAACGCGCTCAATGCAAACAGGCCGAAACCGTACACGAACGGCCAGTAGCGCGCCTTGCGGTAGCGGATGAACAGCCAGGTCGCCACCAGCAGTATCGGCAACGTCAGCGCAAGCCGCAGCCCGAACACTTGCATCTCGTAGTGCCGGGTTGCCGCGTCGAAGCGCCGTTCGGCGGCTGCGTCCGCTTCGGCGATTTGCGCGTCGACTTGCGTCTGCTGCGACGCCAGTGCCCGTTGCTGGTCGGCGATCGCATCGATCTGATGCTGCCAGCCGACCACCACGGCCTGCAGCTTGTCCAGCTTGCGCGTTCTCGCCACAATGTCCGGGTCGCTCGCACCGTCCCCTGTCACCGCGCGAGTGGCCAGCCAGTTGCGGAAACTCTCCTTCTCGTCCGCATAATCCTTCGCGGCGCGGCTGCGCGCCACTTCCATCGTGTCGACTTTCTCGGTCAGCGCGTCGCGCTGTGCCTGCAACTGGCGCCGCGCCGCGTCCAGCCGCGCTTTTACCGGAGCGTCGGCGAATTGCTCCACGACCGGCGGACCACCGCTCGGCGCAAACGCCATGTCGCGGATCACGAGACTGCCGAGCATGTTCAGAAAGACAGCGAAGATGATCGCAATCACCCATGACGCGACTCGCAGGAGCCGCGCCGGGCTGGTCAGGCCGTCGCCGGAAATCATCATTGTTTTTGCCCTCTTGTTGGAATGGTTTCCATTGTCATCAATCTTGATGCAATCGTCGACTGCCTCTTTCTCGCAGCGGATTCCGGAGGCGGATCGGTCGCCTCGACAGTGCCCTCCCTCTAGTCGCTCATTCGATTGCGAGCGCGTCGAACGCGGCCCGAACCTCGCTCACCGTCTGCCCAGGCGCCTGCAGATGCGGAAAATGGCCGAGTGCCGGGAGAATCGAGAGCGTCACGCCGCTACGGTTCGCATACTCGACACCCATTTCCTTCTTGATATAGATGTCCTGTTCGCCCCATACCACCCTGACGGGGATGTTCAGCTTTGCGATATTGGCTTCCAAGTAGTCCTGGTCGCGAGTGAAGCAGGAGTAGTAGTGATAGAAGGCATCTGCCGCCGTGATATCGCCGTCCCAGCCTTTCGCCATATCCTCCCTGAAATCCCCGGGCAGTGCGTAGCGCTCTTCCGCCGCCATGCCGCGAAAGAATGTGTTGGCGAGAATTTCGTCACGGTTCTTGTTCATCGCCGCATGCACGACGTCAGACGAAGGTTTGGACTTCAGAGCCTGCAGGCTCTCGTACATGTATTGCGGGCGGTTGAACGGGGCAAAGTCGCCAACGACGATTCCCCTGGCAATATCCGGTTGCGCCAATGCGGCCAGCAGCGCGGGCAAAGCCCCGATATCGGTCGCATAGATCAGCAGCTTCGAGCGGTCGATGCCGGACATGCGGATATAGTCTTCCAGCACACGGGCGTAATCCATCGGCGCATAGGAGAAACGGTCCGCGGACGGACGCGACGATTGTCCATAGCCCGGCCAGTCGAACGCATGCACTTCATGGTCGCTGGACAGCGATTCGGCGATCGGCTTCCACGCATACATCGTCTCCGGAAAGCCGTGCAGGAACAGCACGGTACCCTTTGAATACGCGGGCCGATACACCATATGACGCAGCTTGATGTCGGCATTGACCTGCACCTCGCCGACTTCAACCTTCGGCACCGGTGAGGATGACGCCGGCACAATCGTGCAAGGGGAAATGTCCACCGCGACTGCGGAGGAAAGTGGCGCCTTCGTTGAAACTTTGAACATGATTGGCTCTCGTTTGGAAAGACTTACTCAGCAGAATCGACGCGTACAGAAGCTGTCGTCCGATCAGGAAGAAGCCGCTTCATCGTGCGGCCGTGCTTCCGGTCCCGTCAGATAGCACCCTCGGAAACGCTCGTCGACGCGTTCCGCCATCAGCCTGGAAAACCGCATCGCCGCTTCGAGCGGGCGATGGTTGATGACCACGGAATCCGTCTCGCCCTTGTCGTTCAGATGCGCAATGACCACCGTCTCGATCGGCATGCCCTGGATCCGGGAACGATAGGACTCCAGATACAAACCGTCGCCGATCGTGCCCTTGTAGGTGTGATGCTGGAATTCGTAGAGCGAGACCGCGTGCTGGATCACGGAGAGAATGTCTGCTCGTCCTTCGATCGGTCGTTTCAGGACCGTGGCTTCGAGCGTGGCGTTTTCAGCGAGGCTCGTCAGCCAGAGCGGCGGAACGCCGGCGGCCGGCATCACGGGGGCTGTGTCGTTGAATTTCATGCAGATGCTCCTGTCACGGTTTGCGGTTGATGCCGGCGGTAGCGGCATCACGAGCCGCTTCGAGCGTGATGCACGCTTTTTCGCGGCGGCGTCGTGCGAGACGTTCGACGCCCGCGGCGCGTTCGGACTCGCCCGCCAGCAGCGCGTGAATGGCGGGCAGCGTCCAGATCGCGCCGCGCGTGCCCCACGTGCCATCCGGGATCTCGGTCGGGAAGACCCAGACGCGCGGCGCGACGTCGTCGAACGACCGGTTCTCCGCGCGTGCCACCGCCTCCGTGGCCCGCCTGACGAGCCAGCGACGCGATTCGTCGGTGTATTGCCCTTCGGGTACGGACGGAATGATCCGGTAACGTATCGTGTCCGTGCGTTCACCGCCGATGTAAATCGCGGCAGGTCGATGAAGGTGGAATACGGTGACGCGCTGTGCGACAGGACTGGCGGGATCGTAGCCTTCCGCCTCGATGAGGATGTCGGTCAGTTCCTTGACGAGGCGTACCTCGGCCTCGGGCGTCAACGCGTTTTCGGGCCACAGTGCATCGATCATCGGCATGGTGCTGCTCCTGCTTTCGGTTCGTTGGATGTGGCCATGATCGCGGTTTACTCGCGCGACCATAAGTGGCAGGATCGCCATTATTGAGGGAATTTCAGACACGCAAATGGCCATCATCCGCATCTGGGTCTATGACGGCATCCTCGCGTCCGGCGTCGCGGGTCCGGTCGATGTCTTCAGCGCAGCCAATCAATTCCATATGCGCAAGGCCACGCCGGCCGGCACCGCCGCCGCCCCCCTGCTCGCGTGGCGTGTGGAATCGCTCGACGGTCAACCCGTCACTGCCGCGTCGGGCCAGACCATTCCGGTCGACGGAAAGATCGACCCGCGCAAGCGGGCGGACGCCGTCCTGCTGACCGCACCCTTCTTCTCGAACATCGACGAATTCATCGGGCGCCGTGAGCGGTTGAACGCGTTGACTTCCGCGCTGAGGCGCCAACGCAAGGCCGGCGCCGTGCTGGCAGCCTATTGCACCGCCAATTACCTGCTCGCCGAGGCCGGCCTGCTGGATGGCCGCGCCGCCACCACGCACTGGGCGCGGGCCTCGGATTTCGCGCGCCGCTATCCGCGAGTCGAAGTTCGCGCGCAGGAACTGATGATCGAGCAAGACGGCATCATCTCGGGCGGTTCCGTGACGTCGTATCTGAATCTCGCCGTGCAGCTCGTTGCAACACTCGCCGGCGAGGCGCTCGCGACGATGACCGCGAAGGCCCTGTTGATCGACATGAACCGGACTTCGCAGGCTTCCTTTGCAACGCTGGTCGAGGAACACGGACATACCGATACGCTCGTCGCCCGTGCCCAGCGGCAGATGGAGGCGACATTGCAGCAGGGATTCCGGCTGAGCGAGCTGGCAGCATCGCTTGCCGTGAGCGAACGCACGCTCAATCGCCGCTTCAAGGAAGCCGTCGGGCTCGCGCCGCTCACGTATCTGCAGAATCTGCGTATCGAAGTCGCGAAACGCGTGCTGGAAACCCGGCCAATCGGGCTGGAGACGCTGAGTCAACGCGTCGGTTATGGCGATGTCAGCACGTTCCGGCAATTGTTCAAGCGCAAGACCGGCTTGTCCCCAAGCGAATATCAAATGCGATTTTCGCGCGCGGCGGCGAAGAACAGGGAAGACGAGCAAGGCAACAACAGCTGAGGCCTTGCGACGTCACGCCATCGCCCTGCTGGCGAAAACGCCCACCCGATTGAGCGCGGGATTGTTCGGGGATGCGGCGCGCGTTTTCAGCATGCGCGCGGCGGATTGCAGGCGCAGCTGGCGCCCGAACGTCCGGATGACCGTCCCGGTGAGTGACGCTTCATGGCCGGGAGCCGCCCCCGTCATATAGAATGACGCGCTTTGCCCGTACGCCTATGTGGTTCAAGAACCTTCAGCTTCATCGTCTTCCCGCACCTTGGGCCGTGACCCCCGACCAGATGGAAAAATGGCTGGCGCCCCACGCGTTCCAGCCGGGCAGCAGCGTCGAGATGCAACGCCACGGCTGGGCATCGCCGCGTGACAACGGCGCGCTCGTGTATTCGAACAACCGGCAGATGCTGCTGCTGTTTCGCGCCGAAAAGAAGCTGCTCCCGGCGTCGGTGGTCAATCAGGTGACCAAGGCACGTGCGCTCGAAGTCGAGGAGCAGCAGGGCTTCAAGGTCGGCCGAAAACAGCTGCGCGAACTCAAGGAGCAGGTGACCGACGAACTGTTGCCGCGCGCCTTCAGCATTCGCCGCGATACCCGCGTGTGGATCGATACGGCGAACGGCTGGCTCGTCATCGATGCGGCGGCCCAGGCGCTTGCCGACGACGTTCGCAGCCTGCTCGTCAAATCGATCGATCAGTTGCCGCTCGCCGGCGTTCAAGTGGCGCGTTCGCCGGTCGCCGCGATGACGGACTGGCTGCTGTCCGGCGAGGCGCCGGGCGGATTCACCGTGGACCAGGACGCCGAGCTGCGCTCGAGCGGCGAAGGCGGCGCGACCGTACGCTACGTCGGCCACGCGCTGGAAGCGAACGACATGCGCCGGCACATCGAAGCCGGCAAGCAATGCATGCGCCTCGCGATGACCTGGAATGACCGTATCTCGTTCGTGCTGACCCCGTCGCTGACGATCAAGCGTGTCACGCCGCTCGATGTGATCAAGGAGGCGGCGGATCCCACCGCGCAGAACGACGATGAACGCTTCGATTCGGACTTCACGCTGATGACGGGCGAATTGGCGCAGATGCTGACCGGGCTCGTCGATATCCTGGGCGGCGAACAGCAGGACGCGATTCAGCAGGCGGCAGCAGCCTGAACGCCGGCGGCGTCGCGGATCGCCGCCCCGGGACGGCGGGGCTTCGCGCCGATGCGGCAACTCGATGGGGACCGTCGCCGCCCGGCGCTCGCCCCCCTGCCGATCCGCGGCGTTCGTATCCGTCGCCCACGCTCCAGACGGACACGGCACCCCGCCGCGGCCGCTTGCCGCTCCGGTACCCCGCTCCCCCTGCAAGCCTTCTTCCACCTTCCGCGAAATCCTTATCGAAATTGCTTCGTTCGCCTTTGCCGGTCGCACCGCTAACGTGTTCGAAACGGCGGCGGCGCGCCACCGGCATCGCAGGATGCGCAGCGACCGCCGCCATCACGACAACTGCGTCGCGATAACGGAACAGACCGGACGGGCCGCGTGCCCGCACCCCGCCAGGAACGTCCGCATCGCGCGCCCTTCGCGATGCCCATGGCCACGAACGACCGCATCATCGACACGACGCCGCTCGACGTCCGCGCGCAACCGCTGATCGACGCGCTGATCGACGAATATTCGACCCGTTACGACGCATACCGCCCCGACAGCCGCGCGTCCGCCCGCGACGAACTCGCGCGCTACCCGGCCGAACTGTTCGCGCCGCCCGAAGGCGCATTCGTGCTGCTGCTGCGCGACGGCGAAACGATCGGCGGCGGCGCGTTCAAGCGCTACGACGCACAGACCGCCGAACTCAAGCGCATCTGGACACGCACCGACCTGCGCCGCCAGGGCCTCGCGCGGCAGATCGTCGAAGCACTCGAACTGCGCGCCGCGCAACAGGGCTACCGCCGCCTCTACCTGACCACCGGCTTTCGCCAGCCCGAAGCGTGGGCGCTCTACGACCGCACCGGCTATACGCGGCTGTTCGATTCGTCGGTCGACCCCGAAGCGTATTTCCACCTGCGCTTCGGCAAGGATCTCGTCGATCCGTCGCGCACGTCGACGCTGGCCGACCTGTGGGCACCCTTGCCCGAACCGGTGCTGCCGCGCTGACGGCGCGGCGCCCGACACCTCGCGTCTCACCTTCCGCTTTCCCCGACAGGACGTTTTCATGCAACGAGCCGTACCGCCTTCCTCCCGTACCGTGCGCACGCTGGCTGCCGCGCTGATCGGCCTGACCGCCTTCGCCGCCGCGGCAGCGGCCGTGACGTTCGACCTGAGCCCCGAGCAGCGCGGCCGTCCGCGCGGCACGGCCGACGCGGCGGTCGAGCGTGCGGTGCCCGCGTCGTTCAAGTTCGCCGAGCCCGGCACGCTGACGATCGGCATCGCGCCGAGCCTGCCACCGATCAGCTCGTATGCGACCGACGCGCGCACGGTGATCGGCTTCGACGCCGACATCGGCCAGCTCGTGTCCGACAGCCTCGGCCGCAAGCTGAAGATCGTCGCGCTTGCGTGGGCCGACTGGCCGCTCGCACTCGAATCGGGGAAAGTCGACGCGGTGATCTCGAACGTCACCGTCACCGAGGAACGCAAGCAGAAGCTCGATTTCTCGACCTACCGCAAGGACCAGGTCGGCTTCTACGTGCGCAACGACAGCAAGATCCAGGCGATCCGCGAACCCAAGGACGTCGCGGGGCTGCGCATCGTGACCGACGCCGGCACCAACCAGGAAAAGATCCTGCTCGCATGGGACCGCGAGAACGTCGCGCACGGGCTGAAACCCGTGCAGTTCCAGTACTACGACGACCAGGCGATGCGCATCGTCGCCGTGCAGTCGGGCCGCGCCGATGCGGTGTTCAGCGTGAACTCGGTGCTGGCATACCAGAGCGCGCAGCAAGGCAAGACGCGGCTCGTCGGTGCGATCAGCGGCGGCTGGCCGCGCACGGCCGACATCGCGATCGCGACGCGTCGCGGCAGCGGCCTCGCCGAGCCGCTGACCGTCGCGCTGAACGGGCTGATCAAGACCGGCCGCTACCAGCAGGTGCTCGACCGCTGGAACCTCGCGTCCGAAGCGATCGACCAGTCGCGCACGAATCCGCCGGGACTGCCGAAGAGCTGAGCGCCGCGCGCGCCCGTCGTCCATCCACGCTTACGCAGGAACGCCGCCCAACATGTCTTATTCGCTTTCGCTGCTGGACAAGAGCCCGATCGCCGACGGCGCCACCGCCGCCGACGCGCTGCGCTTCACGACGACGCTCGCGCAGCGCGCCGAACAGCTCGGCTACGAACGCTTCTGGGTCGCCGAGCATCACGGCACGCCGGGCTTCGCGAGCTCGGCGCCGGAAGTCGTCGTCGCGCACCTGCTCGCGCATACGTCGCGCATCCGCATCGGCTCGGGCGGCGTGATGCTGCAGCACTACAGCCCGTTCAAGGTCGCCGAGACGTTCAAGCTGCTGTCGGCGCTCGCGCCGGGCCGCGTCGATCTCGGCATCGGCAAGGCGCCCGGCGGGCTGCCGCTGACCACGCGCGCGCTGCAGTGGTTTCACGACAAGGCGCGCAAGCCCGACTTCGCGGGCCAGCTCGCGGAACTCGACGCGTTTCTCGGCTGGGGCGTCGCCGAAGATCATCCGCTGGCCGGCGCGGTCGCGATGCCGGTGCCGCCGCAGTTGCCCGAACGCATCCTGCTCGGCGGCTCGCCGGACAGCGGCGCGCTCGCCGCACGCAACGGCTGGCGCTTCTGCTACGCGGGCCATTTCAACGGCGACGATGCGAATCTCGAACGCTCGCTCGATGCGTACCGCAGCGCCGGCGGCGCGAAGCCGCTCGTCGCGCTGTATGCGGTCGCCGCGCCGACGCGCGACGAAGCCGAGCAACGGATCGGGCCGCTGAAGATCTTCAAGCTGCAGTTCGCGGGCGGCCAGAGCTTCAATCTCGCCAGCGCGCAGGCAGCCGCCGAATTCGCGCGGCAAAGCGGTGCATCCGACTACCGGATCGACGAGTTGCGCCCGACGGTACTCGCCGATACACCCGAGCGCATCCACCGCGCGCTCGACGCATTGAGCCGGCGGCTCGACGTCGACGCGTTCGTGATCGATTCGCCGGTGACCGACTACGCGGCGCGGCTCGCGTCGGCCGAATGGCTCGGCGGCGCGCTGTCGGCCACCCCGTTGCAGGCGGCCCTCGCGGCCGACCGCTCCCTCTCCCCTGACCAGAACGCGTGACATTCCCATCATGACGACCCGACGATCGATCCCTTTCGGCCTGATGCTGCAAGGCGCAGGCAGCCACATGAACGCATGGCGGCATCCGAGCAACCCGCCCGACGCGAGCATCAACCTCGACTTCATGATCGGCGTCGCGCGCAAGGCGGAAGCCGCCGGCATCGCGTTCGCGTTCGTCGCGGACGGCCTCTACATCAACGAGAAGTCGATCCCTCACTTCCTGAACCGCTTCGAGCCGCTGACCGTGCTGTCGGCGCTCGCGGTCGCGACGAAGAAGATCGGGCTCGCCGGTACGATCTCGACGTCGTACAGCGAGCCGTTCACGGTCGCGCGCCAGCTCGCGTCGCTCGACGCGATCAGCGGCGGCCGCGCGGGCTGGAACGTCGTGACGACACCGCTCGAAGGCACCGCGAAGAATTTCGGCAAGGCGCACCCCGATCACGAACTGCGCTACGAGATCGCCGACGAATACCTCGAGGTCGTGCAGGGCCTGTGGGACAGCTGGGACGACGACGCCTTCGTGCGCGACCGCGCGACCGGCCGCTTCTTCGATCGCGACAAGCTTCACACGCTCGATCACCGCGGCCGTTTCTTCCAGGTCGCGGGGCCGCTGAACATCCAGCGCTCGCCGCAGGGCCAGCCGGTGATCTTCCAGGCCGGCTCGTCCGACACCGGGATCGGGCTCGCGGGCAAGTATGCGGATGCCGTGTTCACGCATTCGCCGTCGATCGAGGAAACGGCCGCATTCACGCAGCGCGTGAAGCAGAGCGCGATCGAGCACGGCCGGCAAGCCGGCGACGTGAAGATCTTCCCCGGCGTCGGGCCGATCGTCGGCCGCACGGCCGCCGAGGCGGAAGACAAATACCAGGCGATCCGCGACCTGCTGACGATCGACGAGGCGCTCGCGTACCTCGGCCGCTATTTCGATCATCACGATTTCACCCAGTACGCGCTCGACGCGCCGTTCCCGGAACTCGGCGAGCTCGGCCGCAACAGCTTCCGCTCGACCACCGACCGGATCAAGGCCGACGCGAAACGCAAAGGCCTGTCGCTGCGCGAAACGGCGCTCGCGGTCGCCACGCCGCGCCCTAACTTCATCGGCACGGCCGAGCACGTCGCCGACGAGCTGATCCGCTGGCACGACGCGGGCGCCGGCGACGGCTTCATCCTCGGCTTCCCGGTGCAGGCGCAAGGCGTCGACGATTTCGTCGAACTCGTGATTCCGGTGCTCGAGGCGCGCGGCCGCTACAGCCGCGACCTGCCCGGCGCGACGCTGCGCGACCACCTCGGCCTGCCGCGCAAGGCGAGCCGCCACGCGGCGCCCGGCGCCGCGCACGAAACGGCGGCCGAAGCACACGCCTGACGTCACCGCGCCGCCCTTGCGCGGCGCGCCCGCCCGACCGATTCGAGGATTTCCAACGCCATGAGCGACACGACCCATCTCGGCGGCGCGCTGCCGCCGCTCTCTTCCCCCGTCGCGCGCGACGCCGGCACGCGCTTGCGGATCGTGCCCGCTCGCCACCGGTCGCGCACGGCCGGCACCGTGCTCGCGCTCGTGCTGATCGCGATCACGCTGCATTCGATCCTCGGCAACCCGCAATGGGGCTGGCCGGTATTCGCCGAATGGTTCCTGTCGCCGCCGGTGCTGTCGGGGCTCGCGCGCACGCTGGTGCTGACGCTGCTCGGCGCGGTGTTCGGCTTCGCGCTCGGCGCGTTCGTCGCGCTGGCCCGGCTGTCGCGCTCGCGCCTGCTGTCCGCGAGCGCATGGACCTTCGTGTGGCTGTTCCGCTCGATTCCGCTGATCGTGCTGCTGCTGATCCTGAACAACCTCGGCTACCTGTACGAACACGTGCGGCTCGACGTGCCGTTCACCGACATCGTGTGGTTCGAGGCGCCGACCACCGACCTGATCAGCCCGTTCCTCGCGGCCGTGCTCGGCCTCACGCTGAACCACGCGGCGTTTTCCGCGGAAGTGATCCGCGGCGGCATTCTCGCGGTCGACCAGGGGCAGCTCGAAGCCGCCGCCGCGCTCGGGCTGCCGCGCGGCCGCCAGACCACGCGGATCGTGCTGCCGCAGGCGATGCGCGCGATCCTGCCGACCGCGTTCAACGACCTGATCACGCTCGCGAAAGGCACGTCGATGGTGTACGTGCTCGCGATGCCCGAGCTGTTCTACACGGTGCAGGTGATCTATCGGCGCAACCTCGAAGTGATTCCGCTGCTGATGGTCGCGACGGTCTGGTACCTGATCATCCTGACCGTGCTGTCGGCGATCCAGGTCCAGGTCGAGCGGCACTATGCACGCGGCGCGCTGCGCAACCCGCCGCCGTCCGTGCTCACGTTCGCGCTCGTGCGCATCGGCGCGCTGTGGCGGCGTGCCGCGTCGCGCCGCGCGGCAGCGATCGCGCGCGTCGACAGCGATGCCGTCGCCGATGCCGCTACCTCCGCCGCGCCGCGCACCGGCGGCGAAGTGGCCGTGCACGGCGTGTCGAAGCAGTTCGGCATGCAGCGCGTGCTCGACAACGTGTCGTTCGTCGCGCCGCGCGGCAGCGTGACCGTGATCGTCGGGCCGTCCGGCTCCGGCAAGTCGACGCTGCTGCGCACGATCAACCATCTCGAACGCGTCGACGACGGCTACATCGACATCGACGGCGAACTGATCGGCTATCGCCGCGACGGCGACGTGCTCCACGAGTTGAAGGAGCGTGACGTGCTGAAGCGGCGCACGGCCGTCGGCATGGTGTTCCAGAACTTCAACCTGTTCCCGCACCTGACGGTGCTCGAGAACCTGATCGAAGCGCCGGTCGCCGTCGGCGGCGTGACGCGCGACGCGGCCGAACGCACCGCGCGCTCGCTGCTCGCGCGTGTCGGCCTCGCGGACAAGGCCGATGCGTACCCGCGCCAGCTGTCGGGCGGCCAGCAGCAGCGCGTCGCGATCGCACGGGCGCTCGCGCTGCGGCCGAAGGTGCTGCTGTTCGACGAACCGACGTCCGCGCTCGACCCCGAACTCGTGAACGAAGTGCTCGACGTGATCAAGGAACTCGCGCGCTCGGGCACGACGCTCGTGATCGTCACGCACGAGATCGGCTTCGCGCGCGAAGTCGCGGACACCGTGCTGTTCATGGAGCAAGGACGCATCGTCGAGGCCGGGCCGCCGGCCGTCGTGCTCGACGCGCCGTCGCATCCGCGCACGCGCGCCTTCCTGTCGCGGGTGCTGTGATGCGCGCGGCTTCCGACCTGCGAGGGACCGCACGATGACCGACCGTCGCCAGTTCATCTCGGCCGCGCTGGCTGCGGCAGCCGTCCTGCCGTGGCAGGCCGCGCACGCCGCGGCGGCAACCGCCGATCTCGACCCGCGCCAGGCCGGCCGCCTGCGCGCGGCACGCGACGACGCGGCGATCCGTGCCGCAGCCGCTTACCGCTGGGTGCGCGACGGCGCGTTCACGGTCGCGATTTCGCCGCATGCGCCGCCCGTGTCGACCTACGCGACCGACGCGCGCACGGTGGTCGGCGCCGATCCCGACTATGCGCAGCTCGTCGCCGACGCGCTCGGCCGCACGCTCGTGCTGGTGCCGATCGCGTGGGCCGACTGGCCGCTCGGGCTGACGTCCGGCAAGTACGACGCGGTGATTTCGAACGTCGGCGTCACCGAAAAGCGCAAGGAGAAGTACGACTTCACGACCTACCGACTCGGGCTGCATGGCTTCTATGTGCGCACCGCCAGCCCGATCGCGAGCATCGCCGAGCCGAAGGACATCGCCGGCCTGCGGATCATCACGGGCGCCGGCACGAGCCAGGAGCGCATCCTGCTCGAATGGAGCAAGCGCAACGTCGCGCAGGGGCTGAAGCCGGCCGAGCTGCTCTATTTCGACGACGACGCGACGGCGCGCGTCGCGCTGCTGTCGGGCCGCGCCGATGCGGAGCTGAACCCGAACGCGTCGCTCGCATACGAGGCCGCGCGCACCGGCAAGATCCGACGCGTCGGCGTCGTCAATGCGGGCTGGCCGGCCAATGCCGACGTCGCGATCGCGACGCGTCGCGGCAGCGGGCTGGCACCGGCGCTGACGCTCGCGACGAATGCGCTGATCGGCAGCGGCCGCTACGGGCAGGCGCTGGCGCGCTGGGGTTTGCAGAGCGAAGCGATTGCACGCGCGGAGACCAATCCGCCGGGGCTGCCGTCGTTCTGACGAATGAAGGCAAGCGCCCCGGCATGCCGCGAGGGACATGCCGGGGCGATTCGGCGTGCGGCTCGTTCGTCTACGCCGGCACGGCGGCCTGATGCCGGTCGAGTGCCGCAACCTGCGCATGAATCGCCGGAATCAGGTCGCGCCCGTAGGCCAGCGCATCGTCGAGCGGATCGAAGCCGCGAATCAGGAACGTCGACACGCCGAGCCGGTAATACGCGCCCAGCGCCCGTGCGACCTGTTCCGGCGTGCCGACCAGCGCGGTCGAATTCCAGCGCGCGCCGGTCAGGTTCGCGACACCCATCCACAACCGCTCGTCGAGCACGTCGCCCTGCGCGGCGGCCGCCATCAGCCGTTGCGAGCCCGCATTCTGCGGCGCGTGCCCGGCGATCGGCTGCCCGTTCGCGACGCGCGCCGCGCGCACGCGCTCGCGGATCGCCTCGGCCTTTTCCCATGCGGCGGCTTCCGTATCGGCGACGATCGGCCGGAACGACACGCTGATCCGCGGCACGCGGCCGAACGGCGCGGCGGCGGCCCGCACGCGTGCAATCTGCTCGCGCACCGCGTCGAGCGGCTCACCCCATGTCATGTAGACGTCCGCATGCTCGCCCGCGACGGCCAGCGCGGCCGGCGACGATCCGCCGAAATAGATCGGCACGTGCGGCTGCTGCGCGCTTTTCACGAGCGCCGACGCCCCGCGCAGCCGGTAGAAGGCGCCGTCGTGATCGACCGGCGCATCGGCCAGCCAGATCCGCTTCAGCACGTCGAGATATTCGCCGGTGCGGCGGTAGCGCGCATCGTGCGGCACGAAATCGCCGTCGCGCTGCAGGTCCGCGTCGTCGCCGCCCGACACGACGTTCAGCGCGAGCCGGCCGCCGCTGAACACGTCGAGCGTCGCGATCTGCCGTGCGGCGGCCGACGGCACGATCACGCCCGGCCGGTGCGCGAGCAGGATGCGGATGCGCTCGGTCGCGGCAGCCGCGAACGACGCGACGATGAAGCCGTCCGCCGCGTTGCTGAAATGGCCGACCAGGACCTGGTCGAAGCCGGCGGCCTCGTGCGCCTGCGCGAAGCGGCGCACGTAGTCGGGCTGGACGGCCGCGCCGCCCGGTACGTCGACCTCCGCGCCGGGCGTCGCGGTGATCATGCCGATGATGTCGACTGGCATGTCGGAATGTCCTCGGGTACGTCGATCGGAAATCGGGGAAATCGTCGGAATGGCCGCGCGGTCACTGCGCCGCTGCCGTCTTCTGCGCCGGCACGGCGAACGCGCCCGCATACGAGCGGTCGAGCAGCTTCGCCGTGTCGTACGCGTTTGGAATCACGCCGGCCTTGTGCAGGAAGTCGGCGGTGTTCTGCGCGTCCTTCGCGGCCGTATCGTCGACCGGGCCGACGCGCTGCTTCGCGTTGTTGAGCCAGCGATACGCGACGTCGGGCTCGAGCTTCGCGCGTTTCGCCCACAGGTCCGCATACTCGCGCGGGTGATTGTCGACCCACTGGCGCGCGGCCACCACGCGCCGCAGGAAGTCGGTGATCTCGGCGCGCTTGTCCGACGCGGCCTGCTCGTTCGCGGCAACGAAACTCAGCGCGGGCATCAGCCCCTGCGCGGTCGTCACGGGCCGTGCGCCCTGCCGCAGCGCAAGCGTGCTGACGAACGGCTCCCACAACGACACGGCGTCGACCGAGCCGTTCGCGAACGCGTTGGTCGCATCGATCGGCATCAGGTACGCGTACTTGACCGAATCGGCGCGCAGGCCTGCGTGTTCGAGCGCGCGCAGCACGAGTTGCTGGCTCCACGCGCCGCGCCATACGGCGATGGTCTTGCCCTGCAAGTCGGCCACGGTGCGCACCGGCGAATTCTTCGGCACGAGGATCGCGACGCCGTCGAGGCTTTGCCGCGATACCGCGACGACCTTCACCGGCGCGCCGCGCGCAGCCAGCGTCAGCAATGCGGAATCGCCGAGGAAACCGACGTCGATCGCGTTGCCGTTCAGGCTTTCGGCAACCGGTGCGGCCGCCTGGAAGTGCTTCCACTCGATCGTGTAAGGCAGGTCCTTCAATACGCCGGACGCCTCCATCGAGGCCTGGATGTTGAAGTAGTTCTGCTCACCGACGCGCAGCGTGACGGTGTCCTTGGCAATGCCCGGCTGCGCGGCAAGCGCCAGCAAGAGCGCCGTGACGATTCGGCTCGACAACATGATCTCCCGGAAGGTTGGCGGGCGGCAGCGCGATGGCGCCGCCGCGTGGTCCGCCATGCGCGACGGCCGGCGGAACGGATTGAACCGGTGAAGATACGTCGATCGGCTTCATGAGACAAACGCAATATTCTGCTTTGTAAAGATGCAAATATTTTATGAAGTGAACTCGGACGCGCTGTGCGCGGACCAGTCTCGGCCGCCTGCCGTTCGAAGGAATCCTCGACAGATATTTCGCGCACGAAATAAATCCCGGACTATATTTCGCATGCGAAACAACTACCCGGAACGAGGATGGCCATGACCGCCGAACCCATCGAGTTTTCCGCCGCCGACGGTTACACGCTGCACGGCACGCTGTGGTTGCCGGACGCCGCGCCGCGTGCGCTGGTGCTGATCCATCCCGCGACGGCCGTGCCCGAACGGCTGTATGCGGGCTTCGCGCGCTTCCTGACCGAACGCGGCTTCGCGGCGCTGACCTACAACTACCGCGGCATCGGCGCATCGCGGCCCGCCCGCCTGGGGGCGTTGAAGGCCCGCATGCGCGACTGGATGGAGCTCGACGTGGGCGCCGCGACCGCATGGGCGCGCCAGGCGCATGAAGGGTTGCCGCTGCTGGCGGTCGGCCACAGTGTCGGCGGGCATGCAATCGGGCTGTCGGGCGCCACCACGCACCTGCGCGCGGCCGTGCTCGTCGCCGCACATGCAGGCAGCACGCGGCTGATCGCGCAGGCGGTCGAACGCCTGAAGGTGCGGCTGATCCTGCGCGTGCTCGGCCCGCTGATGTCAGCGCTGCTGGGTTATGTCCCCGGCAAGCGGCTCGGGCTCGGCGAGGATCTGCCGGCCGGCGTGTTCCGCGAATGGAGCCGCTGGACGACGCTGCCGCACTATTTCTTCGACGATCCGACGCTCGGTGCAGCCGAGCGCTTCTCGAAGCAACGGCTGCCGATCCTCGTACTCGGCTTCGACGACGATCCGTGGGCGAACCCGGCTGCGATCGGCCTGCTGGTAAGCTATCTGACCCGCGCGAAGGTCGAACGCCGCCAGATCGATCCGCGCGCGGCGGGCAGCGGCCCGGTCGGGCACATGGGCTTCTTTCGCAGCCGGCCCGGCACCGTGCTGTGGCCCGATGTCGCCGACTGGCTCGTGCAGGCACTCGACACGCCACGCACCGCGGGCCGCCCCTCCCTTTCCATTGCAGCCGGGAACCCAGCTTGAGCGAAGACCGACGACTGTTTTTCATGTTGAACATCGGCCAGCGGCGCGTGCAGCGCTGGATCGACCGCAAGGCCGAAACCGAGACGCGCGCGAGCGCCGCGCAGGCCGGCGCGCTGTTCTGTCTCGCGAAGCAGGATGGCGCGCTGATCGGCGAAGTCGGCGCCGCGCTGCAGCTCGCGCCGTCCGCGATGACGGGCCTCGCCGACCGGATGGCGAAAGCCGGCCTCATCACGCGTCATGCCGATTCCGACGACGGCCGTGCAACGCGGCTGTACCTCACCGACGAAGGCCACGCGGCGCTCAAGCGCGCACGCGTGCTGCTGCGCGAACTGAACGGCAAGCTGTGCGACGGGTTTTCCGACGACGAACTCGATGTCGTTTCGCGCTGGCTGCGCGCGTTGCAGGACCGGTTCCCGGCGGAGCGCTGAACGGCACGTTGGCCGCCGCAACCGACTCGCGCCGGCATCAATCGAAAGCGATTGCGATTCGTGTTTTCGATTCGATTTTCATGTCGTCGCGACGGCAAAATTTGCGTTGCCGACACACGCCGCCGGCAACGCTTTCCGGCTACCGACTGTTACAAAAAACTGCCTGTCGCGCGGCATTCGAATCACCTACATTGCAATCCACTTCGACACATTCGTCGCATGCCCGGACTGGCCTTCCCGTCGGGTCGACATCGCAGACACACCCGACAAGCAATGAGAATGAAGAGGAGTCTTAACCGATGTGCTGGCGGGTTCCAGCGCACGCGGATTGCGATCGCTGAAACGGCATCCTGAACGACACGCAGCAACGCGCGCGGCACGATTCGTCGCGCCCCGGCTCGCGTGGCCGCCTCGTGCCGTGCCTTCGCAGCCGCACGTCAACGAGGAGCAGTCCATGCGACGCACGATCGTGTCCCCTTCGCTTGTCACCCGTTTGTCCGCCGCGATGGCGATGGCCGCCGCTGCCGCGGCGCACGCCGAGCCTGTCGTCGTGTCCGGCCCGAGCCCGTTCGCCGCGTGCACCATCGGCGGCCCCGGCACCAACTACGTGAATGCCGAAGTGGAACCGTGGCTCGCGGTCAACCCGGCGAACCCGACGAACATGATCGGCGTGTGGCAGCAGGACCGCTGGTCGAACGGCGGCGCGCACGGGCTCGTCGCCGGCTACACGTTCGACGGCGGCGCGACCTGGGCGCGCACGCCGCAGCCGTTCAGCGCATGCGCGCCGGGCGGGCTGAAATACGAGCGCGCGTCCGATCCGTGGGTGTCGTTCGGGCCGGACGGCACCGCGTATTCGGTGTCGATCTCGTTCAACCAGTCGAACAACGGCAACGCGGTGGCCGCGTCGGTCTCGACCGACGGCGGACAGACGTGGAGCAGCCCGGCCGTGCTGATCGCGAACGACGAACCGACGACGCAGTTCTTCAACGACAAGGAATCGGTGACGGCGAACCCCGTGAAGGCCGGTACTGCCTATGCGGTATGGGATCGTCTCGAACTGCCGAACGGCAACCCGTACGCGAACCTGCACACGAAGGCGTACCGCGGGCCGACGCTGTTCTCGAAGACGACCGACGGCGGCAAGACGTGGACCGCTGCGAAGGTTATCGTCGACGTGCCGTCGCGCCAGCAGACGATCGGCAACCAGATCGTCGTCGATCCGAAGAGCGGCACGCTATACGATTTCTTCGACCTGATCCAGCCGCCGTTCAGCAAGGCGGCCGGCAAGGTCGCGTTCATCAAGTCGACCGACGACGGCGCGACGTGGACGAAACCGCAGGTGATCGCGGGGCTGCAGACGGTCGGCGTCACCGATCCGAACACCGGCGAACCGGTACGCACCGGCGACATCATTCCGGAACCCGCGATCGATCCCGCATCGGGGCAGCTCTACGTGGTGTGGCAGGACAGCCGCTTCAACGGCGGCAAGTACGACGAGATTGCGGTATCGACGTCGAAGGACGGCGGCGCGACATGGAGCACGCCGCAGCAATTGAACACGCCGACCGGGCGCCCCGCGTTCAATCCGTCGGTGCGCGTCGACAACACGGGCGCCGTGATGGTCACCTACTACGACTTCCGTGACCTGCTGGCCGGCAACACGACGACGCTGCCGACCGGCTTCTGGCGCAAGATCTCGCTCGACGGCGGCACGACGTTCGCCGACGAGCGGCGCGTCGGCGGCCCGTTCGACATGAAGCTCGCGCCCAACGCCGAAGGGTTCTTCATCGGCGACTACCAGGGGCTCGACGTGCTCCCGTCATCGTCGTTCCACCCGTTCTTCGTGCAGACCAGCGCGGGCAACCTGACGAACCGCACGGACGTGTTCTTCGCACCGTGACGCGACGCCCGTAGCCATGCCGCCGCGCGACACCCTGCGTCGCGCGGCGGCATTCGCACCGCAATGCGTCAGGCAGCCTGCGGAATCGCGGCGGCCACGGATTCCGCCTTCAGCGCGGCGACCTTGCCGATCGTATCGACGCATGCATGCGCGAGTTCCGCGCCCTTCACGAGGAAGTGCTCGTGGAAGTAGGCGACATGCTCGGCGCCGTGGAAATGATGCGGCGTCAGCACCGCCGACAGCACCACCACGCCGGTTTCGAGCTGCACCTGCATGAGACCGGAAATCACCGCCTGCGCGACGAAGTCATGGCGATAGATGCCGCCGTCGACCACCAGGCCGGCGCACGCGATGGCCGCGTACTTGCCGGTGTTCGCGAGCAGCTTGGCATGCAGCGGGATCTCGAAGGCACCTGCCACTTCGAAGAAATCGCAATCCGCCCGGCTCAGGTTCGCGTTGGCGAGCCCGTCGACGAACGCGTTTCGGCACTGGTCGACGATCTCCTTGTGCCAGCACGACTGGACAAAGGCGATACGCGGCGCGGCAGTTTGGGAGGGGGAAGCAAGTTGGGTCATCGATAGGTCCTGTGTGAGTTGAATGGGCGCACAGGGACAAGCCGCGTACCTTGCGTACGCAACGAACCCCGCTCTCTCTCATCCGGACTTTGACCGTCGGCCCCGGAATCGAACCGGGTCTGCTGACCTTGCCATGCACATGCGTGCCGGCAAGCGCTCGCGGGCTACGCGCAATCGCGCGATTACCGCCGGTGGGGAATTTCACCCCGCCCTGAGAACGTTCGCGGCACATCGGCCGCGCCGGAAATCTATCACAGTCTCGTCGTGTCGGCTCTTCGACGTCGCCGCTCGCGTCATGCGCCCGACGCGCCCCCGGTCATTTCCCGCAATCCCCCTCCGCTCCAGCCGCCCTTTTCACCGATCTGACAGAAACCCCACGGGAACCTGCCTGCCGGCTTGGAATTTGAAATGATATAACATATCATTTCGCGAGCTCGTTCGCCTGACGCCGTTCCACCGTGGTGGCCGAGTCTCGCCGAGCGATGTTCCAGCGGGTCACTGCGCGTCAGCGACGCAACAATATATCGTATCCAGCCGTGATCCGCATCGCTCGTTATCCGATCCCGATTCCAACCGATTCACCGACCATGCGCGACCTCCCTCGTTTACCGCTTCGCCCGCTCTCGCCCCTTTCGCTGATGCTGCTCGCCGCCGTCGCCCATGCGCAGACCGAACCACCCGCGTCGTCGAACCCGGCGCCGGCCGCCACCTCGCTCGCACCGATCTTCGTGACCGCGAACCCGCTCGGCGACACCGAACTGATCGCGCCGACCGTGCAGCTCTCCGGCGATGCGCTGACGCGCCGCCAGGCCGATTCGCTCGGCGAAACGCTCAACGGGCTGCCCGGCGTGTCGACCACGACCTACGGGCCGATGGTCGGCCGCCCGATCATCCGCGGGATGGATGGCGACCGGATCCGGCTGCTTCAGAACGGCGTCGCGGCCTACGACGCGTCGTCGCTGTCGTATGACCATGCGGTGCCGCAGGATCCGCTGTCGATCGAGCGCGTCGAGATCGTGCGCGGCCCGGCCGCGCTGCTGTACGGCGGCAACGCAGTGGGCGGCGTGGTCAACACGATCGACAACCGGATTCCGCGCGAAGCGATCGAAGGCGTGACGGGCGCGCTCGACGCGCGCTACGGCGGCGCGAATTCCGTGCGCGCCAGTGCCGCGCAGGTCGAAGGCGGCAACGGCCGCTTCGCGTTCCACGTCGACGCGTTCGACCGCGAAACGAGCAAGCTGCGGATTCCCGGCTACGCGCGCAGCAGCCAGCAACGTGCGGTCGACGGCCCCGACACGCCGCAGCCGGAAGGCAACGTGCCGAACAGCGACGGCCGCGTGCACGGCGGCGCGGTCGGCGCGTCGTACACGTGGGCCGACGGCTTCGCGGGCCTGTCGTACAGCGGCTATGAATCGAACTACGGCTCGGTCGCGGAAAGCGACGTGCGGCTGCGGATGCGGCAGGAACGCCTTGCGTTCGCGTCCGAGGTGCGCAACCTGAGCGGGCCGTTCACGAAGCTGAAATTCGATTTCGCGTACACCGACTATCGCCACAAGGAAGTCAACAACGGCGAGACGGCGACCACCTTCCGCAATCGCGGCTACGAAGCGCGCATCGAGGCGCGGCATCGCAAGATCGGCCCGTTCGAAGGCGCGATCGGCGTGCAGTTCGCCCAGAACACGTTCTCCGCGCTCGGCGACGAATTGCTCGTGCCGTCCACGCGCACGAACAGCGTCGCGCTGTTCGGCCTCGAGGAATGGCAGGTCGTCCCCGCGCTGAAGCTGAGCCTCGGCGGCCGCTTCGAGCACGTGAAGGTCGACCCCGATCCGGCCGGCGTCGAGAAATTCGCGGGCGCGCAGCCGCGCGACTTCAACGCGGGCAGCCTGTCGGCCGGCGCGCTGTTTTCGCTGACACCGGTATGGTCGGTCGCGGCGAACGTCGCATACACCGAACGCGCGCCGACCTTCTACGAGCTGTATTCGAACGGCCCGCACGATGCGACCGGCCAGTTCCTGATCGGCAACCCGAACGCATCGAAGGAGAAAGCCGTGTCGACCGACCTGTCGCTGCGCTATGCGAGCGGCCCGAATCGCGGCAGCGTCGGCGTGTTCTACAACCGCTTCTCGAACTACCTGACCGAGTACAACACGGGCCGCGTCGTGGACGGCGACGGCGAACCCGTCGCGCCCGGCACCGACGGCTCGCTGAACGAGGCGATCTATCGCGGCGTGCGCGCCGAGTTCTACGGCGTCGAGCTGGACGGCAAATGGCGCGCGTTCTCGCGCCGGGGCCACACGGTCGACCTCGAACTGACGGCCGACTACACGCATGCGCGCAACGTCGACACGGGCCAGCCGCTGCCGCGCATTGCGCCGCTGCGCGCGACGCTCGCGGCCGACTATGGCTACGGCCCGTTCGGCGCACGCGCACAGGTCACGCACGCGTGGTCGCAGCATCGCGTGCCCGACAACGACTTCTCGACCGACGGCTACACGTCGCTCGGCGTGGTGCTGACCTACAAGTTCCGTGTCGGCCCGACGCACTGGCTCGCCTACCTGCGCGGCGACGACCTGACGAACCAGGAGATCCGCTATTCGACGTCGGTCGTGCGCGGCTTCGCGCCCGAAGGCGGCCGCAGCGTGATGGCCGGGTTGCGCACTACGTTCTGACCCTTGTACGGCCCGCGGCGCCCGCCGCGGGCCGTCCGGGCGCGCCGACATGGCGTGCCCGTTTCCGTTTATCTGCCCATCGCGCCAGTCAGGCGGCGTACGCCGGACATTCGTATCGGCACCTTCCGTGATTCACCGAAAACGAAATTCCAGTATTCATCCATAAATCGAAACGAAATCATCAGACAATTATTATAAAAAAGATGGTTTTTGTTTTTATCAATAAAACCGGTTTCAAATTCCACATATAAACCCTTGAATCACGGGCGACAGGCGATTTTTTGATCTTTATCAAGAACGCCCGCCGGATAACGCTCTCAACGCTAGAAAAACTAATATCAGGGTTTTCGAAGGGTAAAGAAACATCTCGCATACCCGTTAATGCGGGCACGAGCCCGTATCTGGTCGAACAATAAAATCCATTTGCCAACCACACGCACAGAGGCACATCGTGAAAATCGCCAGAATGAGCATCAAGACAAAACTCCTTGGCGGCTTCGGCCTGCTCGCCGCGGTCGTCGTGATCGTGTCGGGCGTGGCCCTCAAGGCACTGTCCGATACGAATGCCGAGTTTTCACGCTACATGAACGGCATCAACGCGCGGGCGAACCTGTCCGCGCAAATCCGCACCGCCGTCGACCGACGCGCGATCGCCGCGCGCAACCTCGTACTCGCGACCAAGCCGGCCGACGTCGAGGCCGAACTCGTCGACGTGAACCAGGCGCACAAGGACGTGCAGGAGCATCTCGCGAAGCTGAAGGACATGATGGCGAACGCGACCGATACGTCCGATCGCGCACGCGAGCTGGTGGGCGACATCGTGCGCATCGAAGGCAGCTACGGGCCCGTCGCGCTGCGCATCGTCGGGCTCGCACAGGCCGGCAAGAAGGACGAAGCGATCGCCGACATCGACGACAATTGCCGCCCGCTGCTCGCCCAGCTGGTGCGTGCGACCGACGCGTATGCCGCCTATACGCATGAACGCGAACTCGCGATCGCGCAGCAATTCGCAGACCGCTACGCGATGGAGCGCAACCTGCTGGCCGGCATCTGCCTGATCGCGGTCGTTGTCGCCGCCGCCGGCGGCCTGTGGCTGACGCGCAAGATCACGGTGCCGATCGGCTCGGCCGTGGACGTCGCACGCACGGTGGCGGACGGCGATCTCGGCAGCCGCATCGACGTGAGCGGCAACGACGAAACGCGCGACCTGCTCGACGCACTGCGGACGATGAACGAGCGGCTGATCGGCATCGTCGGGCGCGTGCGCGATTCGTCGAACAGCATCGCGCACGCGGTGAGCGAGATCGCGTCGGGCAACCTCGACCTGAGCCAGCGCACCGAGGAACAGGCCGCGTCGCTGCAGGAAACCGCCGCGACGATGGAGGAATTCACGTCGACGGTGCGGCTGAACGCGGAGAACGCGCAGCAGGCGAGCACGCTCGCCGCGAACGCGTCGGACGTCGCGCAGCGCGGCAGCTCGGTGGTCGGCCGCGTGGTCGACACGATGACGGAAATCGGCCAGAGCTCGTCGAAGATCGCCGACATCACGGGCATCATCGAAGGCATCGCATTCCAGACCAACATCCTTGCGCTGAACGCGGCCGTCGAGGCCGCTCGCGCGGGCGAACAGGGCCGCGGCTTCGCGGTCGTCGCGAGCGAGGTGCGCAGTCTCGCGCAGCGCTCGTCGACGGCAGCGAAGGAAATCAAGGAGCTGATCTCCGCGTCGGTGCAGACGATCCAGGACGGCTCGGCGCTCGCGGGCGAAGCCGGCAAGACGATGGCCGACGTCACGCAGGCCGTCGCGCGCGTGACGGACATCATGGGCGAGATCGCGGCTGCATCGGCGGAACAGAGCCGCGGGATCGACCAGGTGAACCTGACGATCACGCAGATGGACGAGACGACGCAGCAGAACGCCGCGCTCGTCGAGCAGGCCGCGGCCGCATCGAAGTCGCTCGAGGCGCAAGGCCGCGAGCTGTCCGAAACGGTTGCTGCATTCCGGATGCCGTCCGGCACGCACGCGACGTCGCCGGGTGCGCATGAGGCCGGCACGCATCACTGGCAGCCGGCCGTCGTGTAACCGATACCGATACGGCCGCAAGACGGGGAAGCGCACGCTGTTCCGCCTGCCCGTCTGCGTGCCGCATGCGCACACCGTGCGATGCAGCAGCGCATCGTCGTCCGGTGCGGCCGTATTCATGCACGGCGTCGCGCATTGCCGATCCACGACACGCGACCGTGCAGGTCCTCCGCACGCCGTTGCGCACACTGCGTTTGCCGCATCGCGCAAATTTCGATCCCGCCCGGGTATCGTGTGTTGCCATACCGCCGTCATGGAAATCGCGCTGCATTCGCGCCCGCCCCGCTCGCCGATACAGACTTTTAAAACGAGCGAATGACGAGTATGCTTGAAAAAGCACTCCCCGTTCGGACGGCGAATCGCGTGCCCTGACTCCCGTCCGTTCGCATTGCGGCCCCATCGCATCGCGCACTGCGCGCCGATGGCGGCGTCTGCTTCTCGCGCCTTGGCCGCACAAATCTTCCCCCAACAATCGTCAGGAGAGCTGGTGAGCCGACTCGTCGTCGTATCCAATCGCATCGCAGATCCCCGTAAAGCCGCGGCCGGCGGCCTCGCGGTCGCCGTGAAGGACAGCCTGCAGGAAACCGGCGGCGTATGGTTCGGCTGGAGCGGCAGGCTACGCGGCGGCGACGATCAGCCCGCGCATGGCGACGATGTGCAGGTCCAGAACGTCGGCGGCATCCAGCTCGCGACGATCGATCTCGATCCGCAGGATTACGACGCGTACTACCTCGGCTATTCGAACAACGTGCTGTGGCCGGTGTTTCACTACCGGCTCGATCTCGCGCAGTTCGACCGGCGCTTCGCCGACGGCTACCGGCGCGTGAACCAGTTGTTCGCGCGCAAGCTGCGCACGCTGCTACGTCCCGACGACACCATCTGGGTTCACGACTACCAGCTGATTCCGCTCGCGGCCGAATTGCGCGCGATGGGCTGCACGAATCCGATCGGCTTCTTCCTGCACATCCCGATGCCGCCGCCGCCGATCATGGCCGCGATCCCGGAGCACGAATGGCTGATGCGCTCGCTGTTCGCGTACGACCTCGTCGGCTTCCAGACCGAATCGGACCTGCTTCACTTCGAGCATTACGTCGAAGCGGAAGCCGGCGCCGCGCGGCTGCCGGACGGCCGCCTGCAAGCGTTCGGCCGCACGCTGTCGGCCGGTGCATTCCCGATCGGCATCAACGTCGACGAATTCGAGTCGCTCGCACGCGATCGCGACGGCCTCGACATGTTCGAACGGATGCGCGATGAATATTCGCGCCGTCAGCTGCTCGTCGGCGTCGACCGGCTCGATTACACGAAAGGCCTGCCGCAGCGCGTGCATGCGTTCCGCCAGCTGCTCGAACAGTATCCGGAGAACCGCAACCGCGCGACGCTGATCCAGATCGCGGCGCCGAGCCGCGAGGATCTCGGCGCATACGACGACCTGCGGCGCGAGATGGACAGCCTGTGCGGCGCGATCAACGGCGACTACGGCGAACTCGAATGGATGCCGATGCGCTACATTCACCGCACCGTTGCACGCAAGCGCCTGCCGGGCCTCTATCGCGCGAGCCGCGTCGCGCTCGTCACGCCGTTGCGCGACGGGATGAATCTTGTCGCGAAGGAATTCCTCGCCGCGCAGGACGCGGCCGATCCCGGCGTACTCGTGCTGTCGCGTTTCGCGGGCGCGGCCGAGCAACTGAAGTCGGCGCTGCTCGTCAATCCGTACGACACGCAAGGCACCGCGCAGGCGATCCAGCGCGCGCTCACGATGCCGCTCGAAGAGCGCCGCCAGCGTCACTCGGCGCTGATGGCGATCGTGCGCAAGACCGACGTGCACTGGTGGCGCACGCGCTTTCTCGACGCACTCGCCGAAGCGGCCGAAGTCGCGGCCGCGGCCGAATCGTGACGCGCTGACGCACGCTGCCGGCAGGCCGGCGCGACGCGTTCAGCGATCGGGCTCGTGCGGCCGCCCGTATGAGACGAAGTCGCGTTCGACCGCGGAGGCCTGTTCCGTCTCGATCGCCCCGCCCCGCGCGCCGGCTTCGTCGCCGGGCGCCGCCGACGTGGCGGACGGCGGCTCGATGCCCCCGTCGATCAACGCCTGCAGCGCGTCGCGTTCGAGCACCTCGCATTGCAGCAGCCGTCGCGCGATGCGTTCGAGCGCTTCGCGGCGCTCGCCGAGCGTCGCCGCGACTCGCGCATGCGCATCGGCCAGCAGCGTGTGCACTTCGTCGTCGATCATCCGCGCCGTGTGCTCGCTGCAGCGGCCGTCGCCCGGATGCCACGCGCCGGGCATGCCCTGGCGCGCATCGCCGTCGTCGAACGTCGCGAGCCCGATCTTCTCGCTCATCCCGTACTGCATGACCATGTGGCGCGCCATCGCGGTCGCGCGTTCGAGATCGTTCTGCGCACCGGTCGAGACGTCGCCGAACACGAGCTCTTCCGCGACGCGCCCGCCGAGCAGCGCATCGATCCGGTCGAGCAGTTCGCTCCGGCGCAGCACGTAGCGATCCTCGGTCGGCACCTGCTGCGTATAGCCGAGCGCGGCGACACCGCGCGGAATGATCGACACCTTCTTCACCGGGTCGCAATGCGAGCGGCTTTCCGCGACGAGCGCATGGCCGGCCTCGTGATACGCGATGGTCAGCTTCTCCTGCGCGTTCATCACGCGGCTCTTGCGTTCGAGGCCCGTCAGCGCGCGGTCGATCGCCTCGTCGAAGTCGGCCATGCCGATCGCGGGCTTGCCGAGCTCGGCCGCATGCAGCGCGGCCTCGTTGACGACGTTCGCGAGATCGGCGCCGACGAAGCCCGGCGTGCGCGATGCGAGCTCGCCGAGGTCGACGTCGGCCGCGAGCTTCACGCGCTTCACGTGCACGCCGAGAATCTGCCGGCGGCCGTTCACGTCGGGCCGGTCGATCGCGATGTGGCGATCGAAGCGGCCCGGGCGCAGCAGCGCGGGATCGAGGATCTCGGGACGGTTCGTCGCGGCCATGATGATCACGCCCGAGCCGGCCTGGAAACCGTCCATCTCGACGAGCAGCTGGTTGAGCGTCTGTTCGCGTTCGTCGTTGCCCGACATCGGGCCGACGCCGCGCACCTTGCCGAGCGCATCGAGCTCGTCGACGAACACGATGCACGGCGCCTTCTGCTGTGCCTGCTCGAACAGGTCGCGCACGCGCGCCGCGCCCACGCCGACGAACATCTCGACGAACGCCGAGCCGCTGATCGAGAAGAACGGCACGGCCGCCTCGCCGGCCACCGCGCGCGCGAGCAGCGTCTTGCCCGTGCCCGGCGCGCCCACCACGAGCACGCCCTTCGGGATCTTGCCGCCGAGCCGCTGGTAGCGGTCGGGATTGCGCAGGAATGCGACCAGTTGCTGCAGCTCGGCCTTTGCTTCGTCGATGCCCGCGATGTCGTCGAACGTGATGCCGGTTTCCTGCTGCACGTACACGCGTGCACGGCTCTTGCCCATCCCGGTGAAGTCCTGCAGCCCGCCGCGCTTGCGCAGCATCATGTTCCACACGAACACGAACAGCACGAGCGGCAGCAGCCACGACGCGAGCCCGGCGATCCAGCCCGTGTCGGGCGTGCCGTGATAGCGGATGCCGGCGGCGGTCAGCGTGTCGGTCAGGTGCTCGTCGGTCACGCGGTTGGTCGTGAAGCGCCACGGTGCGCCGACCTGCTGCACGGCAGCCGCTTCGGATGCCGGCAGCATCGTGCCGGCCTGCGGCATCTTCAGCGTGCCCGAGATCGACGCGGGGCCGACCTCGAGATCGTCGACGAGCCGTGCGGCGACGAGCCTGTGGAAATCGCTGTACGCGATCGATGCCGACGTCGGATGCAGCATCAGCAACTGCGCGGCGAACAGCACGAAGAAGCCCGCCGCGATCAGCAATCCCGGGTAGTCGAATTTCCTGTCCATGACATCGGGCCGGCCTCGTGTGCTGCGCGGCGTGCGCTCACACGGGCACGCGCGCGCAACCGGCACGCGGCATCGGCGGCCCTGCGAAAACGGCATCCATCCGCGCCATCGTCGCCTCGCTGTGTCGCCTCGTTTCGTCGCATCGACGACGCCGCGGCGACGCCATCGGCCGGCGCCGCCGGGCGATCCTCGCCCGGGCGGCACGCCGCGACGCGCCGCCCCTGCATCCAGTCTAGTTCGCGCGCGCACGTCCCGCATCGCCCGCCGCATGCGTCGATACATCCGACGAACGGCTTTCGTTCCCGGCACGCGGCGCGTTATAGTCGCGATCGTGACATTTTTATGACAATACGGCTGCCCGCGCTTGCCGCGCCGCGCCCGGCATTGCATGCCGTCACGCATCGCGGCAGCCTGAGCGGCGCCGCCGCGCATCGAACGACACTGCCCACCCGACATTCGAGGAGCCCACGACGTGACCGATACCCCCGATCGCCCCGACGACCTTCCCGCCGATCCCGACCGCCGCCGCGTACTCGGCGGCCTCGCCGCACTCGGTGCCGGTGTCGCGCTCAGCGGCTGTGAAACCACCGCCGGCAGCGCACCACGCTCGGCCGCCGACCTGCGCATCGACGAAGCATTGCGCCAGCACGTGCGCCACATCGTCGTGATCTACGCGGAAAACCGCAGCTTCGCGAACCTGTACGGCGATTTCCCCGGCGTGCAGCATCCGCTCGGCGACGTGCGGCCCGAACACGCGCAGCAGCTCGACCGCGACGGCAAGACCCCGCTGCCCGTGCTGCCGAAGATCTGGGGCGGGCTCGTGCCGCAGGCGCAGGAAGTGGGCGGCAAGCGCTACGCGATCGCCGAGCGCGATATCGACAAGCTGCCGAATGCGCCGTTCCGGATCGCCGATGCGCAAGGCAACCCGCTGCCGAACGGCGTGATCACGCGCGACCTCTGGCACCGCTTCTACCAGAACCAGATGCAGATCGCCGCCGGCCGCAACAACCAGTTCGCCGCGTGGGCCGATTCGGGCGGCCTCGTGATGGGCCATTACCGCAACTCGGCCGATTCGCTGCGGCTGTGGAACCTCGCACGGCAATACACGCTGTGCGACAACTTCTTCATGGCGGCTTTCGGCGGTTCGTGGATGAACCACATGTTCCTGATCTCCGCGCAGCCGCCGCTGTACCCGGACGCGCACAAGCATCCGCATGCGGCGAAACTGCTGTCGAAGGTCGAAGGCGACGATCCGGCCGGCACGCGCCTGAAGCTCGCCGACGATTCGCCCGCGTCCGCGCTCGACGGCCCGCCGAAGTTCGCGGTCGACGGCCCGCTGACGCCGGACGGCTATGGCGTGAATACGATGGCGCCGCCGTACCAGCCGAGCTACGTGCCGCCGCCCGATCCGGGCAACGCCGCGTATGCGGATCCGGCCGACCATCGCGTGATGCCGCCGCAGGGCTATGCGACGATCGGCGATCGCCTGTCGGAAAAGAACGTCGACTGGGCGTGGTACAGCGGCGCGTGGCAGTACGCGCTCGAGCACCGCGACACGGGCACCGTGCCGGATTTCCAGTACCACCACCAGCCGTTCAACTACTTCGTGAACTACGCGCCGGGCACGGAAGCCCGCCGCCGGCACCTGCGCGACGCGGGGCTCGGCGACGAGCCGTCGACCAACCGCTTCATCGCCGACATCGACGCCGGCCGCCTGCCAGCCGTCACGTTCTACAAGCCGCAGGGCAACCTGAACATGCATGCGGGCTATGCGGACATCGAATCGGGCGACCGTCACATCGCGACCGTGATCGACCATATCCGGCGCGGCCCGCAATGGGAAAACACCGTGATCGTGATGACGCACGACGAGAACGGCGGCTGGTGGGATCACGTCGCGCCGCCGGTCGGCGACCGCTGGGGCCCCGGCTCGCGGATTCCGGCGCTCGTGATCTCGCCGTTCGCGAAGCAGGGCTTCGTCGATCACACGATGTACGACACGAACTCGATCCTGCGCTTCATCAGCCGCGTGCACGGGCTCGCGCCGCTCGACGGCGTGGTCGCGCGCGACAAGGCGTTCGCCGCACGCGGCGCGACGCCGCCGGGCGACCTGACGAACGCGCTCGATCTCGGCTGACCGCCAGTCAGCCGCCTGACCGGCGCGCTACGCGGCGCTGCGCAACGCGTCGCGCCGCGCCTGCGCCGCATGACGGCCGGCCTGCCGGCCGAAGAACGTCGAGTCGGCCAGCGACAGCCCCGAGCTGTATCCGGCGCCCCAGCGCGGCAGCCCGCAGGTCGTGCGGCCGGCCGCGTAGAGGCCCGGCACCGGCGCGCGCGCCGCGTCGAGCACCTGCCCGGTCGGCAGCGTGTCGAGCCCGCCGAGCGTGAAGTGCGGGTAGAACGCGTAGTCGATCCGGCAATCGAGCGCGACGAACGGCGGCTCGACCAGCGGCTGCAGCCACTTCTTCGCCTTGTGGAACAGCGGATCGGCGCCTTCGGCCGCATGGCGGTTGTACACGTCGACGGTCGCCGTCAGCGTGCCGGCCGGCATCTGCAGGTCGCGCTCGATTTCTTCCCACGTCTCGCCGGCCGCCGCGATCCCGATCCGCGCGATCGCGGGCGGCTCCTGGTAGGTCGCCTGGTCGACCAGCAGGTAGATGCGATCGCCGGCCTGGTGAAACGCATGATGGCCCGTGCGGCCGTGATAGCCGTCCTCGTTGATGAAACGCTGGCCGCGCGCATTCACGAAGATCCCCTTGATCAGCGATTCGGGCGCGTAGAACGGCAGGCTGACGAAACCCTGGTCCATATGGATCGCCGCGCCGCCCACGCTCTGGCCGAGCAGGATGCCCGAGCCGTCGTCGCCGGGGCTGCCGATCGGCTCGTCCGAGCGCAGGAATTGCGGGGCATGCCGGCGCACCATGTCGCGGTTCATCGCGAAGCCGCCCGCGCACAGGATCACCGCGCCGCGCGCCCGCACGAACACCGTCTCGCCGTACGCACGCAGCACGGCGCCGCACACCGTGCCGCCGTCGTCTACGATCAGCGCGAGCGCGCGCGTGTCGTAGCGCGTCGCGACGCCGAGCGCCGCCACGCGTTCGGCCAGCACGCGCATCAGCATCTGCCCGCCGCCCCAGCCCGGCCATTGCGGCGTATGGCCGCGCGGACACGGCTTCGCGGCCTCGCTGAACGGCCAGGCCTCCTCGCTGCCGGACCAGATCAGGCAGTCGTCGGTTTCCGGCTCGACGATCCGCTCGGCGATGAACGTGTTCTTGTAGGTCAACCCCAGCGCGACGAGCCAGTCGTGGTGCGCGAGGCTCTCGTTCGCGTAGAGGCGCACCTTCGCCTCGTCGGCGTCGCAGCCGCCCGCGAGCATCAGGTAGCGGTACAGATCCTCGGTGTCGTCGGTGAAGCCGGCCTGCCGCTGCGCAGGCGTGCCGCCGCCGCCGCCGAGGTAGATCTCGCCGCCCGACAGCGCGCTCGTGCCGCCGTAGCTCGATGCGCGCTCGACGATCAGCGTGTCGGCGCCGGCGCTCGCGGCTTCTATCGCGGCGCACGCGCCGGCCGCGCCGAAGCCGACGATCACGACATCGTGTTCGGCGTCCCAGCGATGTACGTCGCGAAGGTTCAGGGGGCGAGTCAGGGAATGGTCGGATGACATGAGGATGGGTCAGCGTGAAGGGAATCTGCGGAAAGCGGTGGTCGTGGCAGCGGCTTGCCGGGCACGCGGCAGTGCGAACGCCTGGCGTGTACGGTGTGCTGCCCGAGGGAAATCAAACGATGTGAAGCCGAACCGGCGACTCGATCGGGCGCCGCACGCAACGTGCGACACCCGGAACTCGGCGACTGCGGCCCATGCGCGTCGCAGCGCGGCGCACCGCCGCTGGCGTCACATGCCGCGCAACGCGGCGAAACCGAAGTGCGACGGATCGATCGGCACGCACGCGGTCGGCAAGCCGTTCGGATCGACCGAGCGGCATTGCAGGATGCCGGCCGCGTACGGCGGCGACGGGACCGCGTCGGCACCGTATCGCGCCATCGCCATCGCAGCGAACATGCCCATCGCCAGTACGCACAGCTTGCGAGTCGTCAGTCTCATGATCGTCGTCCCCTCCGGTTGGCCGCTGGTGCGGTTCGTGTCCGGCGCGCATCGCTTGCGGCACCGGATGACTGCACGGTAGCCAGCGCCCGGCCGGCGGCCATCGTCCGTTTCGACTAGGGACAAACGCTGAAAGGAAGTCGCGCGCGATGCGGCGTCGCAGCATCGTCGGCGGTGAATCCGCGTGCGACCAGCAAACGCGCCGCATCGAGCGCCTTTACCGGCCTGCCGTGCGAATCGTCAGACGCATGCCGCGCATCGGACGCTGCGTCGCAGCAGCGCCGCCACGTCGCGTTGCGCTCGCCTGCCGGACCCGGTGTTTTCCCCGACCTTCGCCCTGCTCCGTATGGACGATGAGTATCGATCGGTCCGATGCGAACCTGCGCATCGACGTCGCACGCACTCGCGACGCGACCCGGCATCACGTGCACGACCAGTCCGTCACGCTCGTCGGTGGCGAAGCCGATGCCGAGACCCAGGGCGTCGCGTGCCACGTGTACATGCGCGGCGACGTGCAGCGCGCGGTCGACGAAGTCGTCGCGCATTGCCGCGCGCAATAGGCGACGCGGATGCGAAAACGTCCCGCCGCCGGCAAGCGCTGCCGGCGACGGGACGTCAAGGGCGATGCGTCGATACGGATCGTCAGGCGCCGATGCGCTGCGCGATCTTCGTCATGGTTTCGGTCAGCTCGGCAGGCAGCCGCAGCTTCAGCGTATCGAACAGTTCCGCATGCAGCTTCAGCTCCTCGCGCCATTCGTCGGCGTTCATCGACGTCACCGCATCGAACTGGTCGCGCGTGAAATCGAGGCCGTCCCAGTGCAGGTCTTCGTATGCCGGCGACACGCCGAACGCATGCTCGCCGCCGCTGCCGGTGCCTTCGAGACGATCGAGCATCCATTTCAGCACGCGCATGTTCTCGCCGAAGCCCGGCCACACGAACTTGCCGTTCGCGTCCTTGCGGAACCAGTTCACGCAGTAGATCTTCGGCAACGTCGCGCCCGTGGCTTCGAGCTGCTTGCCGAGTTTGAGCCAGTGCGCGAAATAATCGCTGACGTTGTAGCCGCAGAACGGCAGCATCGCGAACGGATCGCGGCGCACGATGCCCTGCTGGCCGACTGCGGCGGCCGTCGTTTCCGAGCCCATCGTCGCGGCCATGTACACGCCTTCGACCCAGTCGCGCGCCTCGGTCACGAGCGGCACCGTCGTCGAGCGGCGGCCACCGAAGATGAACGCGTCGATCGGCACGCCGGCCGGGTTCTCCCAGTCGTCATCGATCGACGGGCACTGCGCGGCCGGTGCCGTGAAGCGCGAATTCGGATGCGCGGCCTTGCGGCCGGTTTCCTTGGCCGTTTCCGGCGTCCACGGGTTGCCCTGCCAGTCCGTCAGCTTCGCGGGCGGCGTGTCGGTCAGCCCTTCCCACCACACGTCGCCGTCTTCCGTCAGCGCGACGTTCGTGAAGATCACGTTTTCCTTCAGCGTGGCGATCGCGTTCGGGTTCGTCTTCACACCGGTGCCCGGCGCGACGCCGAAGAAGCCGGCTTCCGGGTTGATCGCATACAGGCGGCCGTCGCGGCCCGGCTTCAGCCATGCGATGTCGTCGCCGATCGTCGTGACCTTCCAGCCTTTGAAGCCCTGCGGCGGGATCAGCATCGCGAAGTTGGTCTTGCCGCACGCGGACGGGAAGGCGGCCGCGACGTGATACTTCTTGCCGGCCGGCGACGTCACGCCGAGGATCAGCATGTGTTCGGCGAGCCAGCCCTGGTCGCGGCCCATCGTCGACGCGATGCGCAGTGCGAAGCACTTCTTGCCGAGCAGCGCGTTGCCGCCATAGCCCGAGCCGAAGCTCCAGATCTCGCGCGTCTCGGGAAAATGCACGATGTACTTGACCGGGTTGCACGGCCACGGCACATCCTGCTGGCCCGCTTCGAGCGGATGGCCGACGCTGTGCACGCACGGCACGAATTCGCCGTCCTCGCCGAGTACGTCGTACACGTCGCGGCCCATGCGCGTCATGATCCGCATGTTCACCGCGACGTACGGGCTGTCGGACAGTTCGACGCCCACGTGTGCGATCGGCGAGCCGAGCGGGCCCATCGAGAACGGCACGACGTACAGCGTGCGGCCGCGCATCGAGCCGCGGAACAGCCCGTTGAGCGTCTCGCGCATTTCGGCCGGCTCGATCCAGTTGTTGGTCGGGCCGACGTCGTCGCGCGAAGCCGCGCAGATGAACGTGCGATCCTCGACGCGCGCGACGTCCGACGGATCGGATTGCGCGAGATACGAGTTCGGGCGCTTCGCCGAGTTCAGGCGCTTGAGCGTGCCCTGGTCGACCATCGCCTGGCACAGCGCATCGTTTTCTTCCTGCGAACCGTCACACCATACGACGTGCTCGGGCTCCGTGAGTGCCGCGATGCGCGACACCCAGTCGATCAGCTTGCGATGTTTGACGAAAGCCGGCGGAGCGATCAGCGGGCCGTGTGTTGCTTCGGCCATGGTGTTTTGCGACATGGGGATGTCTCCAGATTATTGGACGGGGATGGGGATGCGGGGCGAGCCCGCGAGATGGGGATTGCGATTGGAGCGCAGGAGGAGGCAGCGCGCAGGACGAGACGCGCGAGCGGAACGCGCGTCGATGCCGCGATGCGTGCGAGAGAAGGTGAAGTCTCGTTAGAGGGTGCGAACGCGAGTTTCGCCATGCAAGCAATCTGCCATACAACTCCATTCCGGCCAGCATACCATCGCCGTTATTGGACAAGCATTGCGTTGCAACAAGAAACAACTGTGACGGCGAACCGGCACGCGCGTTGCAGGCAGGTCTTTTTTGCAGCCGTCGTCGCGTTCGCTTTGGGGACGAAACGGCCGGGACGTCCGTCCGCTTTGGGTTTCGCGGGAGCGGCAATTTCAGTGTGCCGCGCCCGCGCGAAGCTAACGCGAATGCGCACCGGGCGAATTCGCGTTTTCGCTATTCAGGCAAACCCCGAATTAGGTTGCGCACACAAACATCGTGATCGAATGCCCGGTACGCGCCCCTGCTCAAAACGGCGCGCCGGGCAATCCGGGGTAATACGCGCCCGCCGCCATCCCGCCGTCGACGGCCAGTTCGGCACCGTTGCAATACGACGCTTCGTCGCTCGCGAGGAACAGCGTCGCGCGCGCGATTTCTTCGGGCAAGCCGACGCGCTGCTGCGGCACGTTCGCATAGTGCCGGTTGATTTCCTCGAGCGGCGCGCCGGTCGGGTTCGACATCGCGGTATTCACGCCGCCTGGATGGATCGAATTCACGCGCACGCCCTGGTGGCCGAGTTCGAGCGCCGCGACCTTGGTCAGCCCGCGCACGCCCCACTTGCTCGACACGTATGCGGCCAGCGCGTTCACGCCACGCAGCCCGTCCACCGACGAGATGTTGACGATCGACCCGCTCTTCTGCGCGATCATGCGCGGCGCGATCGTACGGATGCCGACGAACGTGCCGACCAGGTTGATCGACACCGCGCGTTCGAAATCGCGCTTCGACAGCTCGGTGATGCCGCCGAACGTCAGCACGGCCGCGTTGTTGACGAGCACGTCGATGCGGCCGAACTGCTCGACGGTCGCTTCCGTCACACGTACCCAGCTGGCTTCGTCGGCCACGTCGAGCCGCATGAAGCGCGCCGCATCGCCCAGTTCGCGCGCGAGCGCTGCGCCTTCCGCATCGAGCACGTCGCCGATCACGACGCGCGCGCCCTCCTCGACGAACAGCCTGCACGTCGCCGCGCCCATGCCGCGCGCGCCGCCCGTGACGATCGCTACCTTTCCTGCCAGTCGACCCATGTCGTCCTCGCTTCGATTCCGGTTTGCCGGCAACCGCGCGCATGCAGGCGCGCAATTGCCGAATTCATGATTGATTGCCACCGGCCGTATGCCGTCAGCCCCAGTACGCCTGCCCGCCGTCGAGCGGCAGCGTCGCGCCCGTCAGGTACGCAGCGTCGCGGCTCGCGAGAAACACGATCGCGCGCCCGATGTCCTGCTCGCAGTCGCCAACGCGGCCGAGCTGAATCGTGCGAAAGAACGCAGCGGCTTCCTGCGGATTCGCGTCGACCCAGCCCTTCAGGCCCGGCGACAACGCGTGCGGCGCGACCGCGTTCACGCGGATGCCGTCCACGCCCCATTCGCATGCGGCCGCACGCGTCAGCGCGCGAATCGCTTCCTTCGTCGCCGCATACGCGCCGTACCCGGACGCATCCCAGCGCACCGCGGCCGACGACGCGAAGTTGACGATCACGCCGTCACCCTTCAGATGCGGATGACATGCGCGCATCATCCGCAGCGTCGCGATCGGCCCCGATTCGAGCCCCGCCATAAAATCCGCGTCGGTCACGTCGAGCAGGCGGCCGAGCGGCACGACCTGCGCGTTGTTGATCAGGATCTGCACGCCGCCGAACCGCTCGACGACGGCATCGACGCACTGCGCAATCTGCGCGGCGTCCATCACGTCGCACACGAACGGCTCGGCCACGCCGCCGCGCGCGCGAATGGCGTCGCACGTGACAAGCAGCTTGTCGCGTGTACGGCCGACCACCGCGACGTGCGCGCCTTCGGCCGCCAGCGCATGTGCGACGCCCTGGCCGACGCCCTGCCCCGCGCCCGTCACGAGCGCGACCTTGCCCTTCAGGAGGTCCATGCGCGCTCCCTAAGCGACGATCGCCGGATGGGCCTGCACTGGCCCGCCGAGCAGCTCGCGATACGACGGCGGCTGCTTGCCGTCGAGATCGGCAATCCCGTACTGCAGCGCGGCTTCCGCACCGACGAGCACCTGCCCCGACAGCGCCATGCGTTGCGGATCGCCGTGGATCGCGTGAATCACGCGGCCCGTGAATTCCGGGCTTTCGGCGACGAGCGAGAATTCCTTGTAGAGATCCGGATGTGCTTCCCACACGCGCGTCGTGCGCTCGGTGCGCAGCGGGCCCATCCAGATCGACACGGCCGCGACGTCGAACGGCTTCAGGTCGACGGCCATGTCCTTCGCGAACTTGTCGACGCCGGATTTCTGCGCGCCGTACGCCGCGCCATGCATGTAGCAGCTCGCGCCGAACGACGACGTGAACGCGATCAGCCCGCTGCGGCGCTTCGCCATCAGCGGCGCCGCATGCCAGCTCGCGACATACGCCGAGCGCAGCCCGACGTCGAGGATGTTCACGAGGTCGAGCGACTTCTCCCAGAACGGGCCCGGCAGGATCAACTGGTCGTGCAGGCAGGTCGCGTTGTTGACGAGGATGTCGAGCCGCCCGCCGTCGCGCTCGACGCGCTCGAACAGCGCCTTCACCTGCGCATCGTCCGCGTGGTCGCAGGCCACCGCGATCCCGCGGCCGCCGAGCGCGTCGATCTCGCGTGCGGTCTCGTGGATCGTGCCGGGCAGCGGTGCATCGCCTTCGCGCTGCGAGCGGCCCGTCACGTAGACGGTCATGCCGGCCGCACCGAGCGCGCGCGCGATGCCCTTGCCCGCGCCGCGCGATGCGCCCGTCACGACGGCGACCGGCGCATCGTGGTTCCGTGTCATGTTCGATGTCTCCTGTGGAATGTTCGCCACGACCGTGGCAATCGCGTGCGTCAGGCGGCCGGCGGCTGCGCGCCGGCGAACAGCACGCCGGGTGCATCGCCTTCGTAGCGGGCCGACAGCGTCGACGTGACGACGCAGCGCGTGGCCGCGATCTTCCATTCGCCGTCGATCTTCCGGTACGCGTCGTCGTAATACGCGCCGAGCTGCGTGAGCGTGCGCGCGTTCGTATCGATCATCTGGTAGTGCAGGCCCCACGTGCCGCGCGCATGCATGTCGTCCAGCACGGCGATGTCGGGATTCACGCCGTGATGCATCTCGACGATGTGCGGATGACAGCCGAGCTGCTCGAACACGTCGACGAGCGCGTCGCGCGTGGAGAATGTGCCGATCCGCCCGTAGTCGATCTGCACGGGGCCGGCGACGAAGCAGTCGCGCATCCCTTGCGGATCCTTGCGATCGCAGCACGTGAAGTAGCGCGCCTTCAGCCGGCGGATCGCATCGACGTCCTCGAGCCGGCGCACGCGAGTTTCCAGCGATTCGATGAGGGTCATTCCGTCTCCTTGTTCGGTGCCGGCGCGGTTCGAAGGCCGCGTCGACGCCACGTTACCGCCGCGCGATGCGTCGGCCATCACCCGTTCGGATTAGCGGCCTGTTCACGCATGAGGGTTTCGTCCGAACAGACGATGTGATGCAGGCGGCTTCGTTCCTACCATCGAACGACACCACCACGAGACACGGCGATGGACGACACGACCCGCACGCTCCACGAGTACGAGCAGATCCGGCAGTTGAAGTATCGGTATTTCCGCGCGGTCGATACGCACGACTGGGCGCTGCTCGCGGCGTGCCTGACCGAGGATTGCGAGGCGCGGCTGTATGGCGGCCGCTATGTGTACGACGGCCGCGACGCGTTCGTGTCGAGCCTGCGCGACCTGATCGGCAAGCCGACCTTCCTGACGATGCATCACGGCCATCACCCGGAACTCACGCTGGTGTCCGCCGATCATGCGTGCGGCGTGTGGTTTCTCGAGGATCACGCGATCAATCTCGAGGACAACTACCTGCTGCACGGTACCGCGTTCTACGACGACCAGTACGTGAAGCGCGACGGCGTGTGGCGCATTCACGCGACGCGTCACGAACGGCTGTTCGAAACCGTCACGTCGCCCATCCCGCCGTCGTGCACGCTGACCGCGAACCGGTTCGCACCCGGCGCGCATCAGGCGGCCGGAGCGGCCGACACCGCTTCCTGAACCGCGGCGGCAGCGCCGCCGATCCCGTCATTCCCTCTGGAGCCGGAGCAATGGAGAAAGTCATTTACGTGTTGTGGCGCGATACGCAGGCTGCGCCCGACCAATGGAACCGCACGGTGCGCGCGCAGCTCGCCGACACGCTGCTGTCGCTCGGTGTGCACGGCGTGCAGGTGAACGTCGTCGATGAAGATGTCGCGCCGGCCGCCGCCCTGAAGCAAACCAGCACGCACCCGGGCATCGACGGCATCGTCGCGGTGTGGATGGACAGCGCGAACGCGATGTTCCGCCAGCCGTTCGACGACGCGGTGCGCGCGGCAGTCCCGCACATGGCCGCGTATCTCGTCACCGAGTCGCAGCCGATTCCGAACACGCGCTTCCCCGCGCGGCCCGGCGAGCGCACGGCCGGCTTCTCGCAGCTCGCGTTCCTGAAGCGGCCGCCGCGTCTCACGCACGAAGCGTGGCTCGACGTGTGGCACGGTCATCACACGCGCGTCGCGATCGATACGCAGGACAATTTCCTGTACGTGCAGAACGTCGTCGTGCGCGCGCTCACGCATGCGGCGCCCGGCTACGACGCGATCGTCGAGGAATGCTTCCCGGCCGCGGCCATGACCGATCCGCACGCGTTCTTCGATGCGGTCGGCGACGAGGAAAAGTTCCAGCGCAACGTGGCCGAAATGATGGACAGCTGCGGACGCTTCATCGATTTCGACAAGATCGACGTGGTGCCGACGAGCCAGTACGTCGTGAAGGCCGTGCGCGGATGACGCGCCAGAATCGGGCGGATAAAAAAACGCCAGCCCCGAGGGGCTGGCGTTGTGCTTCGGGTCGGACGATGATCAGAACTGGTTCATCGTGTTGTCCTTGCCCGCTGCCTTCAGCGCTGCTTCGCCGCTGAAGTATTCCTTGTGGTCGTCGCCGATGTCCGAGCCCGACATGTTCTGGTGCTTCACGCAGGCGATGCCCTGGCGGATTTCCTTGCGCTGCACGCCCGCCACGTAGCCCAGCATGCCCTGGTCGCCGAAGTATTCCTTGGCCAGGTTGTCGGTCGACAGCGCAGCCGTGTGGTACGTCGGCAGCGTGATCAGGTGATGGAAGATGCCGGCTTCACGCGATGCATCGGCCTGGAACGTACGGATCTTCTCGTCGGCGAGCTTGGCCAGTTCGGTCTCGTCGTACTCGACGCTCATCAGCTGCGCACGGTCGTAGGCCGACACGTCCTTGCCTTCCGCCTTCATCGCGTCGTATGCCTGCTGACGGAAGTTCAGCGTCCAGTTGAACGACGGGCTGTTGTTGTACACCAGCTTCGCGTTCGGGATCACCTTGCGGATCTCGCTGACCATGCCGCCGATCTGCGCGATATGCGGTTTTTCGGTTTCGATCCACAGCAGGTCGGCGCCGTTCTGCAGCGACGTGATGCAATCGAGCACGCAACGCGCTTCGCCCGTGCCGGCGCGGAACTGGAACAGGTTGCTCGGCAGGCGCTTCGGACGCAGCAGCTTGCCGTCGCGCTTGATGACGACGTCACCGTTGCCCAACTGGTCGGCCGACAGCTCTTCGCAGTCGAGGAACGCATTGTATTGGTCGCCCAGGTCGCCCGGCGTGGCCGTCACGGCGATCTGCTTGGTCAGGCCGGCGCCCAGCGAGTCGGTACGGGCAACGATGATGCCGTCGTCCACGCCCAGTTCCAGGAACGCGTAGCGGATCGCGCGGATCTTCGCGAGGAAGTCCTCGTGCGGCACCGTGACCTTGCCGTCCTGGTGGCCGCACTGCTTCTCGTCCGACACCTGGTTTTCAATCTGGATGCAGCACGCGCCCGCTTCGATGAACTGCTTGGCCAGCAGGTACGTCGCTTCCGCGTTGCCGAAGCCCGCGTCGATGTCGGCGATGATCGGCACGACGTGCGTCACGTGGTTGTCGATCTTTTCCTGGATCGCTGCCTTGGCCGTCGCGTCCTTCGCCGCGTCCAGCTCGCGGAACAGGCCGCCCAGTTCACGGGCGTCGGCCTGGCGCAGGAACGTGTACAGCTCGCGGATCAGCGCGCTGACCGACGTCTTTTCGTGCATCGACTGGTCCGGCAGCGGGCCGAACTCCGAGCGCAGCGCGGCGACCATCCAGCCCGACAGGTACAGGTAGCGGCGTTCGGTGCTGTTGAAGTGCTTCTTGATGGAGATCATCTTCTGCTGGCCGATGAAACCGTGCCAGCAACCCAGCGACTGCGTGTACTTGGCCGGATCGGCGTCGTACGCGGCCATGTCGGCACGCATGATCTTCGCGGTGTACTTCGCGATGTCAAGGCCGGTCTTGAACTTGTTCTGGGCACGCATGCGAGCGGCGTACTCGGGGCTGATGGCATTCCACGCGGTGCCGTGGTTTTCCTTCAAGCCAGCCACTGCCTTGATGTCGTCTTGGTACTGGGACATGTCGATCTCCTGGGAACGAAGCGCATTTGAGTAAAGGGTTCAGCGTGCCCGCCCCGTGTGACGAAGCGAACTGCATGGACTCAATATTAATCCTGTCGAGCCCGCCGTCGATCAACTCTTATATAAGACATAAGATATAAATTCCTCTTGTTTTTCAATGAGATAGCCAATCGATTTTGCGATGCAAAACAACTTTTCAAGCGGCGGAAAGACGACGCGGCAGGAATTTCCCGCGAGTTTCGCAATGTGAAAAGCCCTTTCGCAGTTGGAGAAAAGCCGGGCGCGACAGCCTCTGCTTTTGCCACATCACATGACAAAACGTCTATACTTGGACAATTCATCGATAGCGAGCAGCACGCCCGCTTCCCGTGCACTGCGTGCGCCCCCTCCTGGCCGGAGCGACATGAACGACTCTCCCGTTTTCGACACGCTTTGCCATCTGCTGAATACGTCCGGTGCGCGATTCCGCGTGCTCGAACATCCGGCGGAAGGCAAATCCGACGTGATCGCCGCGATCCGCGGCACACGCCCCGAACAAGGGGCGAAGGCGATGCTCTGCACGTTCAAGGACGGTGGCGACACCACCGCGCTCGCCGTGATCCCCGGCCACCTGAAGATCGATTTCCGCAAGGTTGCCGATGCCGTGGGCCGCCGCAAGGCGACGCTCGCATCGCCCGACGTCGCGGCCGCCGTCACGCGCTGCGTGATGGGCGCCGTGCCGCCGTTCGTGTTCGACGCGAACGTGACGCTCGTCGTCGATCCCGCACTGGTCGAACGCAACGCCGAGATCGCATTCAACGCGGGCCGCCTCGACCGCTCGGTCGTGCTCGACTCGGCCGACTACGTGCGGATCGCGCAGCCGTTGCTGGCCGACATCACGCGGCCGGAAACGACCGACGCGCCGTCCCCGCAGGAAAGCGCATGACCACGCACCGCACCCCGCCGCCGTCCGAGCAGGCGTCGCTGATCGAACAGGTGCAGCGCATCGCCGAAGGGCTCGGCGAGATGTTCGCGCCGTTCACCGAAGTCGTCGTGCACGACCTGCGCACGCCGGAACACGCGATCCTCGCGATCCACAACAACCTGTCCGGGCGCGCGGTCGGCGATCCGGCGACCGAACTCGGCCTCGCCCGCATCGCCGACGACGATTTCCCGCAGGTGCTCGCGAACTACCCGAACCGCTTCGCCGACGGCCGCACCGCGAAAAGCACGTCGATCGGCATCAAGGATTCGACCGGGCGCTACGTCGCCGCGCTGTGCCTGAACGCCGACGTTACGTTGTTCCGCGGCTTCCAGGGCATGCTGAACCAGTTCTGCCGCACCGACGGCGAGGCCATCGTCGAGACGCTCGACCCGGCCGGCGCCGACGCGATCCGGCAGCGCATCGACGCGTTCGCGACGCGCCTCGCGACGACGCCGCGCGAGTTGAAGACCGACCAGCGCCGCGAGTTGCTGCAAACACTCAAGGCCGACGGCTTCCTCGAGGTGCGCCGCGCGATGGAAATCGTGTCGCAGCATCTCGGCGTCTCGCGCGCGACCGTCTACAACGATGCGAAGTAGAAGCCATACGCGCGCGGCTTCTTCCCAGTTGACTGATCTTTCCGACTCACGACCCACCATGAACGCTCCGACTCTCCCCACGTACGACGACGTCGCCGCCGCCGCGGCCCGGCTCGAAGGCCATGCGCACCGCACGCCGGTGCTGACGTCGAGAACGGTCGACGAGGCACTCGGCGCGCAGGTGTTCTTCAAGTGCGAGAACCTGCAGCGCATGGGCGCATTCAAGTTCCGCGGCGCGTTCAACGCGCTGTCGCGTTTCAACGCCGAACAGCGCCGCCACGGCGTCGTCGCGTTCTCGTCCGGCAACCATGCACAGGCGATCGCGTTGTCGGCACGCATCCTCGGCATTCCGGCGACGATCGTGATGCCGCAGGACGCACCGGCCGCGAAGATGGCCGCGACACGCGGCTACGGCGGCAACGTCGTGACCTACGACCGCTACACCGAGGACCGCGAGCAGATCGGCCGCGATCTCGCGGAGCAGCACGGGCTCACGCTGATCCCGCCCTACGACCACGCGGACGTGATCGCCGGCCAGGGCACGGCGGCCAAGGAACTGTTCGACGAAGTCGGCCCGCTCGACGCGGTGTTCGCGCCGCTCGGCGGCGGCGGCCTGCTGTCGGGCACCGCGCTCGCCACGCGCGCGCTGTCGCCGCACGCGAAGCTGTACGGCGTCGAGCCCGAAGCCGGTAACGACGGCCAGCAATCGTTCCGGTCCGGCGCGATCGTCCGGATCGACACGCCGCGTACGATCGCCGACGGCGCGCAGACGCAGTACCTCGGCAACCTGACGTTCCCGATCATTCGCCGCGATGTCGACGACATCCTGACCGCGACCGACGCGGAACTGGTCGACTGCATGCGCTTCTTCGCCACGCGTATGAAGATTGTCGTCGAGCCGACCGGCTGCCTGTCGTTCGCCGCCGTGCGGCGGATGAAGGACGCGCTGCAGGGCAAGCGCGTCGGCGTCGTGATCAGCGGCGGCAACGTCGATCTCGAGAACTTCTGCGCGCTGGTATCGACGCCGGCCTGACGCGCGCGGCGTACATGAATATCCTGTAATCCGTGCGTCATTGCGCCTTCACGTCGCGTTAAGTTCCGCGCCCTAGACTGATTACGTTGTCCCGCAGTCAGTCGTGAAGGAGCCACCATGAACACGCACGCGATCGTCGCCGCCGCCCTGGCGGCCGCCTCCCTTTCGGCGTTCGCTCAACCGGGCGCGACGTCCTCCGGTTTCCCCGCCGCATCGCCGCACGACGCCGTCGCGCAGGCGATGCGCCGCTCGCCCGGCGCGCTGCCGCACGCCGGCTTCGTGCTCGCGAAGATCGATCAGAACAATTCGCCGCCCGATCGCGGCGGCGACCCGGGCGGCCGCTCGCACGCCGGCACGCACATGTAACGGCGCGCGCCGGGCACTGCTGCCGCGCCCGGTCCCGCCGGCATTCAGAACGACGGCAGCGACGGATCGCGCGCAGCAAGAATGTCGCCGGTACGCCGCTGCAGCGCGCCGTCGATCGTCTCCGGTTGCGGAATCAGCCAGTAGCGCCCTGCGCGGATGCCGTCGAACACCCGTTCGGCAAACGCGTCGGGCGTGAGCCCGTGTGCGTTCAGCATCGCGCGCATCGTGTCGACGAAACCGCGCACCTCGGGCCGGTCGTGCGCGGCGCCGAACGGATCGTTGAAGATGCCCGACTGCACGGGCCCCGGCGCGAGCAGCGATACGCCGACCGGCGCGCCGAGCATCTTCAGTTCTCCATATAGCGACTCGGTCAGTGCGACCACCGCGAACTTCGTCGCAGAATACGGCGACATCAGCGGGCTCGGCAGGAAGCCGCCGACCGATGCGGTGTTCACGACCCGCGCCGGCATATTGCGCTCGAGCATCCGCGGCACGAAGCTGCGGACTCCGTTCAGCACGCCGTGCACGTTGATCGCGAAGCTGCGCTCGAAGCGTTCCGGCGTGATTTCCCAGCTGAAGCCCGTCGCCATCACGCCCGCGTTGTTGAACAGCAGGTCGACGCCGCCGAAACGCCGCCACGCGGCTTCGGCCAGCGCGTCGACGGCTTCCGGCCGGCTGACGTCGGTCGGCACGCACAGCACGTCGGTATCGAGCGTCGCGGCGAACGCATCGAGCTTCGCCGGATCGAGATCGGCCAGCACGACGCGCATGCCGAGCGCGGCCGCATGGCGTGCCAGCCCGCTGCCGATGCCGCTGGCCGCGCCGGTGATCACGGCGGTGCCGCCGTCGAAGCGAATCGAATTCGTCATGTCAGTCAGAGTCCTGTGGGGTCGAGGAGAGAATGCGCGTATGCGGGAATCACCGGCGGCGGCAGCGGCGTGCGGCCGTCGAGCGAGCGCGCCGCGCGTGGCTGCGCGAGCGGGAAATGCAGGCTGTGCGTGACGAGGCCCGTGCGCTCGCGCGCCGGCAGGCTGCACAGCGCGAACGTGCACTTGCCGGCCAGGATCGGGGCTGGGGTGTCGGTCATGATGTCTCCAGTCGTTTCGATGCGTGTTGTTCGGCCCGCGATATCCGCAACATGCGGCACGAGCCTGGTTTTCGCCTCGCCCGTTTGAACGAGATCGAGTGCGCGGGCCGCCTGTTCGAGCGGAAAACTGGCGACGCGCGGCTTCGTCGGCGAGGCGGCGTTCCGGCGCGCGTTCGCGCGCGCCCCATTCATCAGACGATAAACACGGCATCGACGCATGACGGAAAGGATTCGGAAAGCGATGGCCGGGTAATGACGTTTTTTCGCATCCCCGCACGGCGCGGCAATTGACGCGCCCGAGCGCACGCCATTACCCTTGCGCGCTGATGGTTCCCAGGGATGGGATCAAAAGGGAACGCAGGAGGGGCAATGCCTCGAATCTGCGGCTGCCCCCGCAACTGTGAGCGGCGAATCCGTGCCTCTGCATGCCACTGGGAAACCGGGAAGGCCTGCACGGATGACGACCCGCGAGCCAGGAGACCTGCCATCGACCCGAGGTCCAGCAGCCGCACCGGGCGGGGTGTCCCGATGCGCCAGGCGCCGCCGTTGGCGGTCGCCCGTTGCATGGACGTCCCGACCTCAGGATCCGTCAGATGTCCTTCGTTCCCGAATCCGCTTCCGTGCCGGAAGCGTCGCACCGACACGCCGTCGCTGTGCGCAACCTGCCCGCCGTCCGCTCACGATCGCCGTACGCGCAACACGCTTTCTCCCGCTGTCTCATGAACATTCGCTACCTGCTCGCCACGTCCGCCGCCACCGCGCTGCTTGCTCCGATCGCCCATGCCGCCGGCGACACCGCGCTCCCCCAATCCGCCCAGCCAGCGGAAAGCGCCGACCTGCCGACGATCAGCGTGACCGACACGCGTCGCCTGCCCGAATCGTTCGACGGACGCTATGCGTCGACCCAGGTCCTCACGCGAACCGATCTCGACCGGCTGTCGCCGAGCGACCCGAGCATCACGCAGGCACTCGCGACGCTGCCCGGCGTGACCGTGTCGCAAACCGGCGGCCCCGGCTCGTCCGCATCGGTCAGCATCCGGGGCTCGTCGGCGAGCCAGGTCGCCGTGTTCATCGACGGCATCCGGATCGGCTCGCCGACCACCGGCATCGCGCCGTGGGCCGACCTGCCGACGGATGCGTTCGAACGGGTCGAGGTGATTTCGGGGCCGGCCGCCGCGTCGTTCGGCGCCAACGCGATGGGCGGTGTCGTGCAGCTGTTCACGCGCCGCTCGTCGAACCAGCCGAACCAGACCATCGTGTCGTTCGGCGGCGGGTCGAACAAGACCTTCGACACGCAGCTGCGCACGTCGGGTACGGTGCCGTCGACCGGCCCGCTCGCCGCGCTCGGCGGGCTCACCTACTCGCTCGGCCTGCACGCGTACAACACGGCCGGCATCGATTCGACGCGGCCCGTCCTGCCGTATCACGAGGACGGCCGCAATCCGTATCACGCGCAGGATCTCGATGCGCGCCTCGGCTACGCGCGCGACAACTGGTCGATCTCGACGTTCGCGCTCTATCACCGCTCCGACCTGTCCTTCGACAACAGCGGCTATGCGAACCGCGAGCTCGATCACCAGCTGACGACCGGGCTCGCGTTCCATCTCGACATCACGCCCGACACGCAGTTCGACCAGTCGTTCGGTTATGCGAACGATCGCCAGTTCCTCTATGCGAGCGATCCGGCCATCCCGACCGGCCAGATCGATTCGCAGCGCATCAGCACGTCGACGTCGCTGACCCATCAGGCGCGCGGATTCCACCTGTTCGGCCTGCCGCTGTCGGGCGAGAGCAAGCTCGCGTACGATTTCACGCGCGAACAGGCGTTCCTGCCGGTCGATGCACCCGGCGGCATTCCGACGCGCAACGACTCCGCGTTCTCGCTGCACCAGTCGGCCACGCTCGGCAGCGTGACGCTGTTCCTCGCGGGGCGTCGCGAGATCATCGCCGGACAAGGCGTGAACACCGGCAATGCCGCGCTGTCGTGGGCGATCACGCCGGTCTACACGGCTCGCGTGTCGTACGGCAATGCCTTCCGCCTGCCGAGTTTCAACGACCTGTACTACCCCGGCTACGGCAATCCGAACCTCAGCCCGGAACGCAGCACGTCGGTCGAGGCCGCGCTCGACGCGAACACGTCGTACGGCACGTTTTCCGCGGCGATCTACGACACGCGCGTCAGCAACCTGATCGCCTACAACCCGGCGACGTATTCGCCGATGAACATCGGCCGCGCGCATATCCGCGGAATCGACCTGTCGTACAAGGGGACGATCGGCCGCTACACGCCGGTGAGCGTCGCGATCGGCATACTGAATCCGCAGGACGAGACCCATGACAGCTGGCTGAACCGCCGGCCGCGCCAGACGGTCAGCCTGAACGTGGACCACACGTGGGACGAACTGCACCTGCACGCGCTCAGCACGGGGGCGGCGCTGAACTACGGCGGTACGACGTTCGACGATCCGGTCAACGCGACGTACCTGCCGTCGTACCTGACCGTGAACCTGCGCGCGTCGTACCGGATCAATTCGCACCTGACGGTGTCGGCCACGCTGTCGAACCTGTTCGACCGGCAATTCATGACCGCGTACGGCTACAACACGCTCGGGCGGACTGCGTTCGGGAAGGTCAGTTATACGTTCTGACGGGCCAGCGCCTTGGCGCCAGCGTTGGGGTACTAGACAAGGCCGCGCACGCCCGCGGCCAGCTGGATCACGCCGAATGCCGCGATGACGGCGGCCGACACGCGCGACAACCGGTGCATGAACGCGAACGACATCCTCGTGCGCAGCGCGGCCGTCGCGCCGCTCAGGCACAGCCACCAGGTTGCCGAACCGACGAACACGCCGGCGACCATCCATTCGACCGCCGGCTGCATCGCCCCTTCGTGTGAACCCGACAGCGGGCCGAGGGCCGCGAAAATCCCGACGAACGACAGGATCGTCATCGGGTTCGACAACGTCAGGCCGAACGTCGTCAGGAAGTCGCGCAGGATGGTCGTGCGCGGCAGGTCGCGCTGCGGCGCCGACGCGGCCGGCGGCTGGCGCGCGATGGACCACGCAAGCCACACGAGGAACGCGCCGCCGGCGATCTTGAGGGCGACGGTCAGCATCGGGAATGCGGTGACGATGCCCGCGATACCCAGCGCGCCGAGCAGGCCGTAGATCGCATCGGCGCACGCGGCACCGATGCCCGTCGCGAACCCTGCCTGAAAACCGCGGCTCAGGCTGCGCTGAATGCACAGCATGCCGATCGGGCCGACCGGCACCGCGATCGACAGCCCCATCACGACGGACTTGATGAACAGCATCGCCTGCTCCTTGCGACATGCAACGAATTGAACAGGCATCGTAGGGAAAATCCGGTCACCGCTGAATGCAGTTTTTAAGGAAAAATGGAGACTCCACCTTAAAAAATACCGCCGCGATGGATGATCTGGACTGGAAGGTACTGGCGCTGTTGCAGGCCAACGCCCGCATCAGCTATACGGAACTCGCGCGCCAGGTTCACCTGTCGGTGCCGGCGGTGACGGAGCGCGTGAAGCGCCTCGAGGCGTCCGGCGTCATCGAGGGCTATACGGCCCGGATCAATCCGGCCGCGGCCGGCTACCCGGTGAGCGCGCTGATCGGCATCACGGTGCCGCAGCCGGCCAAGGCCAAATTCCTCAAGCTGCTGGAAGCGATTCCCGAAGTCGTCGAGTGCCGACACGTGACGGGCGCGGATTCGTACGTGATGCGGTTCGTCGCGACCAGCATGACCCATCTCGAACAGTTGATCGAGCGTATCAACCTGTACGGCGAAACGCGCACGTCGATCGTGATGTCGACGCCCGTGCCGGTGCGCGGGCTGGCGCGACCGCCGTCGAAGCTCGACGGCAATCGCGGCTGACGCGCTGATCGCCGCTGTCGGCCCGGCCACGCCGCGAAAGTCGTGAGCGGCGGCGACCGGCCGATCTCAAGCCAGCGGCCGGCCATCCCCCTTTTCCAAGATGACCGACGCGCTCCGGCTACTTGCCGGCGACTCCGCCCGTCACACCGCCGAGCAGGCCACCCACCAGCGACGTGACGGGCGCGAGCGGATTGCCCGTGCCGCCCGACGCCGCACCGCCGCCCGTACCGGCCCCGGGGCCGTTTATCACCATTGCCGGCATGCCGCCGGCGACGCTGATCACCAGACCGGGAATCGGCGCGCCGCCGTTCGCGCCTTTCGGACTCACAAGGCCGCCCGCATTGGTCACCGTGTTGCCGACCGCTGACACGACCTGGCCGACGGCGCCGACGATCGGCTGCGACGACGCCGACGCCACCTTGCCGCCCGTCGAGGTGATCGCCGCGCCGACCTGTCCGAGCAGGCCGGCAACCGGCTGTCCGAGGCCCGTTGCCGTGCCGACCTGCTGCGTGAGCTGGCCGGTGGTGGTGACGAGCGGCGTGATCGCGGTGCTGATCGCCTGCGTCGCTTGTTGCACCGGGCCCGACGACAGCGTCGAACCGAGTGTCGCGCCGGCGCCCTGGAGACCGCCGGCCACCGTATCGAGCAGGCCGCCGATGGGCGCCGTGATCGGCGCCAGCGGTGCGAGCGGCCCGGTGCCGAGCGCCGTCGCGGTCTGGCTCAGGCCCGTGACCGGGCTGCTCGCCGAGCCGACGAGCGAGCCGAGGCCGGCAACGGTCGTGCCGACCGGATTCGATGCGATGCCGATCCGGCCGATCCCGTTGCTCACCGCATTGGCGGTATCGCGAATGATCGTGCCGGCGCCGTTGACCGTGTTGCCGAGTCCGGCCGTCACGTCCTTGCCGACGGGAGGCGTCACGCCGTCGATCGTCGTGCCCGCGGCCATGACGACGCCGCCGACGGAGCTGATGATGCCGTTCGTGCCCGGCGTGCCGCTGGTCCCGAAGCCGCTGGTGTTGCCGCTGCTCGAACCGCTGCTGCTCGAACCGCTGCTGCTCGTGCCGCTGCTGCTCGTGCCGCTGCTGCTTGTGCCGCTGCTACCGCTCGTGCCGCTGCTGCCGCTCGTGCCGCTGCTGCCGCTCGTGCCGCTGCTGCCGCTCGTGCCACTGGCCCCGCTCGTGCTCGCCCCGATGTTGTTGCCCGACAGCGTCGGCGCCGTGATGTCCCCGCCGCCGCATGCCGCCAGCGCACACGCCGCAGCAACGGCGGCGAGCGCGACATTCGCGTTGATGAAATGTTTGTGCATGGAAGTCCCCGTCTGCTATTCAACTCCGGGCTTCCGGCAAGCATCTACCGTGCCATCGCGATCAGAACCGCTGATGGTCCCGCAATCTCAGCGGCCCCCCCGTCCCGACGCCCGTGGCACGCACCACGCACGGCGCCGTCGCCCGATCTTTCGGCGCACGCGCACCTTACGTTCCGATAACACATGCGTAACACGAATCCGGTGTTACGTAGCACTACACGTCAAACGACCGCGCGCTGCGTCGCCGCCTCCTTCGAGCGCCCCCAAACGATGCTATCGTCGATACCTGCCCGAAAGCCTGCAATCCGTGCCGCCGGCGCCCCGATCCCCGGACCAGAAAGACGATGAACAACCCGCGAGCCATCCTGAGCGCCGCCGATATCGCGGCGATGGAACCCGAGCATTCCGTCCATCCGCTGAACGCGAATGCCGTCCGCCTGAAGCGGTCACTGGGTGACGCCACCGGGCTGACGCAACTGGGCTTCCATCTGATGACGTTGATGCCGGGTCACGAATCGACCGAATATCACCGGCACCTGTACGGCGAGGAATGCGTCTACGTGCTGTCCGGATTCGGCGAGGCAACCATCGGCGGCCAGACCTGTCCGGTCGGCCCGGGAGACTTCATGGGATTCCCGCGCGGCGGCCCCGCGCACACGTTGCTCAATACCGGCGACCTGCCGCTCGTCTATATCGTCGCCGGCGATCGGCCGGAGCACGACGTGTGCGACTACCCGAAACTCGGCAAGCGGCTGTACAAGGCGGGCGCCAACAAGGTGTTCGTCGATCACGACGAATAGCGTCACCCGTCACGGCCGCTTGACGAGCTTCACGATCGTGAGCGTGCCATTGACGCGTTCAACCCGAACCCGGACCTTGTCGCCCGCATGCAGCGACGGGATCATCGCCACGTCGCCGACCTTGAACGCCATCGTCATCGGCGGCATCCCGACGTTGTCGAGCGCACCGTGCTTCAGCGTCACCCGCCCGCGCCCGGCATCGACCGCCCTGACCTCGGCATCGGTCAACTTCGCATCCGGCGCCGACATCGTCGTGTCGCCCATTTGCATGCCGGACATGTCGCCGCCCGCGAACACCGGCATCGCGACGACAGCCATCGCGCACCAAGCGGCGACGGCATGAAACCAGGTTTTCATCGAAAGTCTCCCGACGGGCCCCGCAAGTTTCCGCTACCGGGCGGCGGCGCCCGTCACACGATCAACGTCGCACCGGCCCACGCGATCAGCACGATGCCCAGCGCGCGGCTGATGCGTTCGCCGCCGGGCAGGACTTTTTCCGCGAACACGAGGAGCGACAACGCGGCAATCCACACGACGTTCATCACGCCGCCGACGAACAGCAGCGCCATCAATAGCCAGCAGCAGCCCACGCAGTACGCGCCGTGACGCGCGCCGAGCAGGAAACTGCCAGCGATACCCGGACGCCAGTGCGCAACCAGGAACGCCGCCGGCGCACGGCATTGCCGCAGGCACGCGCGCTTCAGCGGCGAGAACTGATAGAGCCCGGCGAGCGCCAGGACGACAGCGGAAAGGACCGCGCTCTTCGACCACAGCATCATCGAGGAGATCAATCCGGCCGGCTGCAGCATCGCCTGCAGCAGCGCCGCGCCGATCGAGAACGCGAGCCAGGCCGTCAGGTAGCCGGCCAGCAGCGACACCGACGTGAACGCCGAGCCGGACGGGCCGCCGCGATGCCGCAGCACGCGCCGGTACAGCATCACGAGCGGCGCCGCGCCGGGCGTCATCATCGCGATCATCATGACCCACCACATCGCGATCACGGTCGGCAGCGATGGATCCATGCTGCCCGTGTCGTCCGCGAGACGGTGCGGAAAGAGCGCGAACGTCGTCATGTCCAGTGCCGACATGCCGGTCCCCGCGCCGGTCCACAGGTAGAACCAGCACACGCCGGCGAGCGCGGCCATCGCGAGCAGCGTGATGACGCGCTCGCGGCCGAGCCAGGTGTCGAACGGGGTCATGCCGCGACGCGATGCCGGATCAATCCGTGGTTGTTCATGTGCAGCCGCGCGAACTGCGCATAGGTGCCGTCGAGATTCAACACGATGTTGCCTTGCGAGCGCCCCGAGCCCGAGCCGATTTCCGCCACCTCGTATTCGAAACCGTGCGGCAGGTCGATCCGCGCGCGATGCTCGGCGCCCGTCACCGGGTTGCGGATCGGTTCGCCGGTTGCGTCGAACACGCCGTCGACGTGAATCCGGCCGCGCCGCGCATCGACATCGACGTCGAAATCGATCGTCGTGAAGATCGGATCGAACGCGTGCTCGAGCGTCGACGCGTACACCGAGAACATCGTCGCGAATGGATCGGTATCCTGACCGGTCATGATCTTCAGCACGGCATCGCGCTGCTCGGGGCTGGCACGTTCGTCGACGATCGGCTGGCACTTGCCCCGGCCTTCGTGAACGGCACCCGGCCACTGGAACACGACCGCGATCCTCACACCATCGAGCACCACGTCGCCGTAGTGGCCGCTGTCGATCGATATCGCCCCCATCGCTTCGCAATTGCCGTTGGTCGGCAACGCATTGAACTGGCACGGGCAACCGTATGAGCAATTGCAGCTGATCATTTCGGTACCCTGAATCTCCCACGGCGTCATGGCTCCACCTCGCGCTCGGTGACATGCAAACGCTTCGAATCTAGTGCACGCAATGGGGAAATCAAAGCAGGAATGGCGGTGTGAAAACCCTGCGTACCGGCTGCGCACGACGCGTGTCGGCACGCGCCCGCAACGCGGCTCCGGCCACCGTCTCGCCGCCCCGATCTCAAACGAACAACGACGCGACGATCGCGCACCACACCGCACTCGCACCGCACAAAAACACGCGCCGCGCGACGAACATCCGCGACTCGTCGTCGGGCGTTTTCATCGGCGACGTCGCGAGAAACGGCACGCTGGCGAGGCACGCGAAGCCCGCGAGCGCGGGCACGATCACGACGTAGTCGCCGAACCGCCAGGGCAGCGGTTCGTGCAGCCCCCAGTAGCCGAGAGAAACAGCATGCCCAGCGAAAACATCGTCGCGGCCGCCGAACTGAGCGCGACCACCGATCCGGTCGGAAATTGCATGGGAGCCTCCCCTCGCGCCGTATGCGCGCTACAACGCATCCCGGCCGGAACCACCGTGATCTCGCCCGCGGGCAGCAAGTTTGTGCGTGGTTTTCCGGCTCGCTTGAATCCGCAACGGAATCGCCATCGAGCGGCGAATACGCGTTGTCACGGATTGACAGGATTGACGCGAACGCCGGCTGCTTCGGGATCGTTCAGGGGAAATCGTGCGCCACGCCTCTAGCCCGGCTTCTTCCCCGACTGCGCGAACGTCATCCATCCGACCACCGCGGTGGCGATCCAGCAACACGTGAGCAGCAGGTCGAGATTCATCCAGCCCTCGAAATTCGCGCTGTTTTCGAAACTGCAGCGCTGACGGCCCCTGACCCACATGCAGCCGCTGATCAGTTGGTCGATGTGCATGTAGATGCTGTATGCCGCAACGGCCGAGGCGATGACGGCGACCCGCAGGCTCATGCTCTTTTTCATTGGTGCTGGACGCGTGTGGTGAACTCCTGCCGATCTTAAGCCAAGGGCGATGTGTCACGCAATTGATCGGGTATCGTCCCGATTGACCGGCACGCGCGAAAGATGTGCGCCCCGCTCACTCGTCGATCGGCCTGATCGTCCTCAGGCAGTCCGCCGCCAGTTGTTGATAGATCCGCGTGCCGCTCGCCTTCGCTTCGATCTCCGCGTCGCTCAGCCGCCGCACGACGCGCCCCGGCACCCCCGCGAGCAGCACGCCGCCCGGCACGTCGTAACCGGCCTTCACGAACGCGCACGCGGCGACGATCGTCGTCGCCCCGATCGTCGCGCCGTCCATCACGACCGCGTTCATCCCGATCATCGTGTCGGGTTCGAGCGTCGCGCCATGCACGATCGCGCCGTGGCCGACGTGGCTGTTCACGCCGAGCCGGCATGTCTCGCCGATCCCGACATGCAGCACGCAGCCGTCCTGCACGTTGCTGCCGTCCTCCACGACGATCGCACCGAAGTCGCCGCGCAGGCTCGCATGCGGACCGATGTAGCAGCGCGCACCGATCGTCACGTCGCCGATCACGACCGCGGTCGGGTCGACATACGCGGACGGGTCGACGCGCGGCCGCATCCCGTTGAATTCGAACAGCGGCATCGTCAAAGCGCCGCGACGACTTCCGGCACGAGCGCGAACAGGTCACCGACCACGCCGTAGTCGGCCACGCTGAAAATCGGTGCCTCCGGATCCTTGTTGATCGCGACGATCATCTTCGAATCCTTCATGCCGGCCAGATGCTGGATCGCGCCCGAAATACCGACTGCGATGTACAACTGCGGTGCGACGATCTTGCCGGTCTGGCCGACCTGGTAGTCGTTCGGCACGTAGCCGGCGTCGACTGCCGCGCGCGATGCGCCGAGTGCTGCCTGCAGCTTGTCGGCCAGCGGCGCCAGCACCTTCGTGTAGTTCTCGCCACTGCCCAGGCCACGGCCACCCGACACGATGATGCTCGCGCTGGTGAGTTCCGGACGGTCGAGCTTCGTCACTTCCCGGCTCACGAATCGCGACTTGCCGGCATCTGCGGCCGCTTCGATCTTGTCGACCGATGCGCTGCCGCCGCCTTCCGCTGCCACCGGATCGAAACCCGTCGCACGCACCGTGATGACCTTGATCGGGTCGCTCGACTGCACCGTCGCGATCGCACTGCCCGCGTAGATCGGGCGCTCGAACGTGTCGGCCGAATCGACCGCCGTGATGTCCGAGATCTGCGCGACGTCCAGCTTCGCGGCGATACGCGGCGCGATGTTCTTGCCGTAGGCCGTGGCCGGTGCAATGACATGCGAGTACGCCTTCGCGACGGTCATCACCGTCGCTTCGACGTTCTCGGCCAGACCGTCTGTCAGGTGCGGCGCATCGGCCAGCAGTACCTTCGATACGCCTGCGATCTTCGCTGCCGCGTCGGCAGCCGCTTGCGCGTCGTGGCCCGCGACCAGAACATGCACGTCGCCGCCGATCTTCGCT
>NZ_CAJPGH010000026.1:0-120245 GCF_905339605.1 Burkholderia sp. BCC1972
TCGATGAGGCTTGCGGGGGTCATTGGCGTTCCTCTAACCGTTAGAATGCTTTTATTCGGGAGCGTATTGTCTGCGAAACGAAACGCTTGCCGCAACAACATGCGGCTAGATTAGCACGATCGTTCTATTTTTGTGCTAGGGTAATGTCGCCCGGGCTGTGCCGCCCGGGCTGGCGAAACGACATCGAAAGGGGATGTGCAAATGGGTCGGTCGATCAATCTGGAAGGCAAGGTTGCGCTGGTCACGGGCGCGTCGAGCGGCCTCGGGCAGCGCTTTGCGCAGGTGCTGTCGCAGGCTGGCGCGAAGGTCGTGCTCGCGAGCCGCCGCGTCGAGCGCCTGAAGGAACTGCGCGCGGAGATCGAGGCGGCCGGCGGCGCCGCGCACGTCGTGTCGCTCGACGTCACCGACGTCCAGAGCATCAAGGCGGCGGTCGCGCATGCCGAGACGGAAGCCGGCACGATCGACATCCTCGTGAACAATTCGGGCGTCTCGACGATGCAGAAGCTCGTCGACGTCACGCCGGCCGATTTCGAGTTCGTGTTCGACACCAACACGCGCGGCGCATTTTTCGTCGCGCAGGAAGTGGCGAAGCGGATGATCATGCGCGCGAACGGCAGCGGCAACGGCAAGCCGCCGTGCCGGATCATCAACATCGCGTCGGTGGCAGGGCTGCGGGTGTTCCCGCAGATCGGGCTGTACGCGATGAGCAAGGCCGCGGTCGTGCAGATGACGCGCGCGATGGCGCTCGAGTGGGGGCGCCACGGGATCAACGTCAATGCGATCTGTCCGGGCTATATCGATACCGAAATCAATCATTACCTGTGGGAAACCGAGCAGGGCCAGAAGCTGCAGTCGATGCTGCCGCGCAAGCGCGTCGGCAAGCCGCAGGATCTCGACGGGCTGTTGTTGCTGCTCGCGGCCGACGAGTCGCAGTTCATCAACGGCTCGATTATCTCTGCCGACGACGGCTTCGGCCTCGCCTGAGCGGATGACATTCAGCAACAAAGAAGACTGCAATGAGCGCAACAAGCGATTACTCCCCTGTATTTGAGATGTCGATGCCGATCCGCTGGGGCGACATGGACGCGTTCGGCCATGTGAACAACACGGTCTATTTCCGCTACATGGAGCAGGCGCGGATCTCGTGGTTCGAGGAGCTCGGCATTGCCGGCGGCAACGGCGAAGGGCAGGGGCCCGTCATCGTCACGGCGTCGATGGAATTTCTCAAGCAGCTGCACTATCCGGGCGACGTGATCGCGAAGATGTCGGCCGCGAAGCCTGGCCGGAGCAGCTTCGACACCGGCTTCGAGCTCACGCGCGCGGATGATCCGCAGCACGTCTATGCGCGCGGCAAGGCGCGCTGCGTGTGGGTCGACTACGCGCTCGGCAAGTCGGTGGAACTGCCGCAACTGCTGCGCGACACGATCGAGCGCGCACTCGCGACCAAAATCGACTGAGCGCCGGGTCGGCGAGACCGGCGCCGGCGCCGGTGAGCCGCCATGCCTGTCTTACCCGGAGTCATCCGATTCGGCCGCCCAGCGCGGCCGATCTTCATTCGGACGCCGCCACGCGGCGGGCTTTCACTGCCCGAGCAGACGCTGCAGCAGTTCGGGCGTGTTGTTCGTGCCGTATTTGCGCATCAGCCGTGCGCGGTAGATGTCGACCGTGCGCGAACTGATCTCGAGCACGCGCCCGATCTGCTTGCTGGTCTTGCCGGTGGCGAGCTGCGCGGCGATCTCGCGCTCGCGCGGGGTCAGCTCGACGGCGACGCGGCGCGTCGCGCTCAGGTCCTCGAAGGTCCACACGCCAGCCGCGAGCGGCGCGGTGCGGTCGAGCGCGCGGCCCGTCACGTGGCACCAGAACAGCTCGCTGTCCGCGCGCTTCATGATCCTGTCATCCGAGTAGATGCCGTTCGCGGCCATCACGCGCGCGATGCGCTCGCCGATGCGCTGGAATTCGTCCGTCGACGGGTAGAGCACCTCGTACGACTTTCCGATCAGGTCGGCCCGCGCGCAGCGGAAGATCGACGCGAGCGCGTCGTTGCAATCCTCGATCACGCGGTCGCGCGACAGCACGAGGCCGAGCGGCGCGAGGTGGAAGGCAGTCTGGTAATCGAGAGCGGGCATGGCGCAGGCAAGCGGAGGCAAACGCTTATGTATTTTTGCGTATTGTGCCGCATCCGTGCCGCATCGTACCCTTTCAGGCATCTCGCGGTGGTTTGCCGCGACATAAAAACAGCGTGCTTCGACGCAGGCATTGCCGCGCATGCATAGAATGATGCGGCGGGCTTGCGGTCCAACTGGGCGCGTGAACCGGTTTTGCTGGTTTCCATAGAGGAAGGGACAACTGATGAACAAAGTCTATCCAAGCGCGGCTGCCGCGCTGGAAGGGATCGTCCGCGACGGACAGACCTTCGCGGTGGGCGGCTTCGGCCTGTGCGGGATTCCGGAGGCACTGATCGCGGCGTTGCGCGACTCGGCCGTCAAGGGCATCACCTGCATCAGCAACAACGCGGGCGTCGACGGTTTCGGCCTCGGCCTGCTGCTGGAAACGCGCCAGATCAGGAAGATGATCTCGTCGTACGTCGGCGAGAACAAGGAGTTCGAGCGCCAGTACCTGGCCGGCGAACTCGAGCTCGAATTCACGCCGCAAGGCACGCTCGCCGAGAAGCTGCGCGCGGGCGGCGCCGGCATCCCCGCCTTCTTCACGAATACCGGCTACGGCACCGTGATCGCGGAAGGCAAGGAAACGCGCCAGTTCGGCGACCGTCACTACGTGCTCGAGCCGTCGCTGACGGCCGACGTCGCGCTCGTGAAGGCGTGGAAGGCCGACAAGTCCGGCAACCTGATCTACCGCCGCACGGCGCGCAACTTCAACCCGATGTGCGCGATGGCCGGCAAGATCACCGTGGTGGAAGTCGAGGAGATCGTCGAGAACGGCACGCTCGATCCGGACCAGGTCCACACGCCGGGGATTTTCGTGCAGCGCATCGTGCTGAACGCGACGCCTGAAAAACGCATCGAACAACGCGTCGTACGCGCGAAAGGAGACTGACATGGCCTGGAATCGTGACCAGATGGCCGCGCGCGCGGCGAAGGAACTGCAGGACGGCTTCTACGTGAACCTCGGCATCGGCTTGCCGACGCTCGTGGCCAACCACGTGCCGGAAGGCGTCGAGGTGTGGCTGCAGTCGGAAAACGGCCTGCTCGGCATCGGCCCGTCGCCGACCGAGGACGAAGTCGACGCCGATCTCATCAATGCCGGCAAGCAGACCGTCACGACGCTGCCGGGCTCGTCGATCTTCTCGTCGGCCGATTCGTTCGCGATGATTCGCGGCGGCCACATCAACCTCGCGATCCTCGGCGCGATGCAGGTCAGCAAGCAGGGCGACCTCGCGAACTGGATGATCCCCGGCAAGATGATCAAGGGGATGGGCGGCGCGATGGACCTCGTCGCGGGCGTAGGGCGTGTCGTCGTGCTGATGGAGCATGTCGCGAAGGGCGACCAGCACAAGATCCTCGAAGAATGCAACCTGCCGCTGACGGGTGTCGGCGTGGTCGACCTGATCATCACCGATCTCGGCGTGATCGAAGTGACGCCGGCCGGCCTGAAGGTCCTCGAACTCGCCGACGGCGTGAGCGCCGACGAGATCCAGGCGAAGACGGGCGCGCCGCTCGACGTGAGCGCGGTAGCCTGAGTCGTCGTTCGTCCCGATACGCCCCGCATGCCGGAAGGTATGCGGGGCGTTTGCATGGGCGGCCGGCGCGACAGGCCGCGCCGGCGTCAGACGGCGGCCCGCAACGATTCGCCGGCGCGCCCGGTTGCGGATGGGGGCTCGCCGGGCGAACCCAACTGCAGCGCATGAAACAGGAAGCGCTGTAGCGTCGCGGCCGCCGACGTGCGATCGCCGGTATCCGCGTGGCTGAACAGCCCGAAATCGGCGGCGGGCGGGGCCGGCAGTCCGGCTGCCTGTGGATCGAGCGCGCGCATCGTGTCGCGACGCACGTTCCAGTCCAGCAGCACCGAGATGCCGAGGCCGGCCTCGACCGCCGACTGGATCGCGGACAGGCTCGTGCTGGTGCAGATGACGCGCCACGCGCGGCCGGCCTCGCGCAACGTCGCGAACAGCCTGTCCTGCCACGGGCACGCACCGCCGAATGCGACGATGGGCACCGCTTCGTCCGTCGGAAGCCGGGGCGCGGTGTGCGCGGCGGCCCAGCGCAGCGGATGCCGCCACGTCGTGAGCGGCTCGGCGCGGATCAGTGCGGGATCGCCGATCACGAAATCGAGCGCATTGGCCGCGAGTCGCTGCGACAGCACCGGGCTCGTATCGACGACGATCTCGAGCGCGACGTTCGGAAACGACGCTGCGAACTGCCGCAGCGCGTGCGGCAGATGCCCGACGGCGATGTCCTCGAGAATGCCGAGCCGGACGGTGCCGGAAATGTCGCCCGCGGTGAGCGCGGCGCGGGCGGCGAGCCCGATGCCGAGGAGCTCGTGCGCATACGGCAGCAGCACGCTGCCCGCCGCCGTCGGCGTCACGCCGCGCGGCGAGCGTTCGAGCAGGCGCTGGCCGACTTCTTCCTCGAGCCGGCGCAGCGCCATGCTGACGGCGGCCTGCGTGCGATGCAGCACCATTGCCGCCGCGCTGACGCTGCCGGTTTCGATCACGGTGACGAACGTGCGCAGCAGCGTGCTGTCGAGATCGCGGATCATCAATTTTCCTGATGCAGACATAAGAATTATCAGCTTATATCAGGCGCGCGGCCGCGGTTAGCATCGGCGTGTCACTGATCTGGAGCGGTCGAATGAGCGAGGAATCGAGTACGGTACGGCCGGGTGGTGTCGCGCGCACGGCTGCCCCATTCGCGAACGCGGTCGCGCCGCTGCTGGCGGTCGCGTCGATGTGCAGCGTGCAGCTCGGCGCGGCGCTGTCGAGGCCGGCGACGATCGAGTACGGCACCGTAAGCACAACCTGGTTGCGGCTCTGTTTCGCTGCGCTCGCGCTCGCGGTTGTCGTGCGGCCGCCGCTTCGCACTTATTCGCGGCAACGCTGGATTGCGGCCGTCGCGCTCGGCAGTGCGATGGCCGTGATGACGCTGTGCTTCTTCGAAGCCGTGCGCCGCGTGCCGCTCGGGCTCGCGGTGGCGATCAACTTTCTCGGGCCGCTGGCGGTCGCCGCCGTCGGCGTGCGCAGGCCGGCGATGCTCGTATGGCCCGTGCTGGCACTGGCGGGCGTGCTGTTGCTGGCGCGGCAGGACGGCATGTGGGTGACGGCGCCCGCCGCGCTGGTCTTTCCGGTCGGTTCGGCGCTCGGCTGGGCCGCCTATATCCTGTTGATGAAGCGCGTCGGTACGTTGTTCGACGGATTGCAGGGGCTCGCCACGTCGCTGATCGTGGCCGCGCTCGTCACGACGCCGTTCGGGCTTGCGCAAAGCGGCGGCCATCTGCCGGCCGGGCAACTGGTCGATGCCGCATATCTGGCGGTGCTGGTCCCGCTGTTTCCCTACGTGCTCGAGCTGATCGCCCTGCGGCGGATGAGCGCGTCGGCGTTCGGCATCCTGATGAGCGCCGAGCCCGCGATCGCTGCCGTGATCGGTTTCGTCGTGCTGGCGCAGCCGATGAGTGCGCTGCAGATCGCCGGCACGCTGTGCGTGGTCGGCGCGAGCATCGGTGCGGTCGTGCAGAAGTAGTCGCGTCGTCGCGAACGCACGGCCATGACGAGCCGGTGCGTGCGCGGGGTGTTTTTTCGCGAGTGCATGCGTCACGCGATCGCGCCGCCGCCGTCGATCAGTACCGTCGAACCGGTCGCATAAGGCGTTGCCGCCAGATACAGGATCGCATTCGCGACATCCTCCGGCTGGCCGACCCTGCGTGCCGGAAGCCGCTGTGCGGCGCCTGCATACATCGCGTCGCGTGCGTCGGGTGCGAGCTTCTCCCACAGCGGCGTTGCGATCAGGCCGGGCGATACGGTATTCACGCGAACCGGCGCCAGCTCGAGTGCCAGGCCGCGGGCGAGGGCTTCGAGCGCCGCATTGATCGCCCCCTGTAGGACCGACGACGCGCTCGGCCGCACACTCAGGTAGCCGGATACGAACGTCAGCGAACCGCCGGGCGCGATATCGATCGCGCGGGCGATGCGGTATGCGCCCCAGAACTTGCTGTCCATCGCCGCCTGCGCATCGGCAAGCGGCAGTGCACGGACCGGGCCCGTGGCCGTCTTCGCGGCCGAGATCACGACGTGGTCGAACTCGCCGGCACGCGCGCAGAAGGCGTCGACGTCCGTCGTATTCGTGATGTCGAGCGTTTCGCGCCGCACGTGCGCGGCTGGCATGGCGTCGACGTCGGGCCTGCCCGGGTGGCGCGAGGCGATCGTCACTAGCGCGCCGCGTCGCGCGAATGCTGCCGCCGTGGCGGCGCCGATGCCGGAGCTGCCTCCGACGACGAGGACTTTCTTTCCGTGAAGCAGATCATTCATGAGTGTCTTTCCTGGGTGAGTGTTGATGGGAATCCCGTCAGATCGTTTCGGTTTCGCGCAGCGTCGACGGGCTGTGCAGGGCGAAGCGCGCAATGTCGTCCTTGCGCATGAAGGCGACGCCCGGGTGTGATCGCGCGTAGTGCAGGAACGCGTCCCACGCGCGGACCATCTGCGGCGTGCCGCTGATCCGGTCATGCGCACTGATCGACATCAGTCTGCGCCGCTGCCCGGCTTCCGCGTACAACTGGTCGAAATCGAGCTTGATCTGCTCGAGGAACATCGTCGGCGAATAGTTGCGACCTTCGATCAGCAGGATGTCGTTGTTGCGCAGCGTGTACGGAACCACCGCGAAATCGCGACCGCCGACGGTCTCGATGAACGGTTCGTCCCGACTGACGTCGTCGATGTGATAGGTGTAGCCGAGTTCCTGCAGCAGCGGCAACGTATGCGGTCCGCGCCGCAGCCAGTTGCAGTTGTAGCCGGTTGGGCGCTGGCCGGTCACCGATTCGACCATGTCGCGTGCTTCGGTCAGGAAGCGACGCTCTTCGTCGCGGCTCATCGCGAATTGTGCGCGCCACGTCGGGCCGTGTGCGGCAGCTTCGTGGCCGCGCGACACGATTTCACGTGCCAGTTCGGGGTGCCGGCGCGCGGCTTCCCCGATCATGTGCGACGTGACTTTCACGCCGTGTCGGTCCCACAGGTCGAGCAGGCGCGGAATGCCTTCCCGGTAGCCATACGCGAACCAGGTGGCCGACGCGAGATCGACCGGCACCGACGGCGGGAACGCGACGGCCGGGAACGGGCTGTCCGCGCCCGTGGGCGGCTGTCCGCCCGCTTCGAACTGCATCGAGATCGAGATCGCGAGGCGTGTGTCGTCCGGCCAGAACGGCGCGGCCCCCGGTGCGGTGGGCGCCGGCGTCGGCGCGGCGGTTGCGGGCAGGGAGGCGCCGGCCGCCAGCGCGATGCCGGTCGCCAGTCCGGCACCGGCCTGGACCAGGAACGTGCGGCGCGGCAGGGGCGTCGGGCGTTCGTCGTTTCCGTGGGGCATCGTTCCCTCCGTCAGCCGACGAGTCCAAGCTGACGCAGCAACGTCAGGTTGTCCTCGATGTGCCAGTTTTCCGCGATCCGGCCGTGGTCGATCCGGTAGATATCGGTCGCGATGAAGTCGATCGCCTGTCCATGCCCGGCCGTTCCGTTGAAGGTGCCGGTGAAATGTCCGCGAAAATGCAGGTGCACGACGACACGGTCGCCCGCGACGATCATCTGTTCGATGTCGCAGCGCAGATCCGGGATCGCGCCGCGCATCGTGCCGGACGCCGCGAGCGGCCCCGGCAGCCCTTGTTCGCGGCCGGGTGGCAGCGTTCGGTCGGTGAAGTCGGCGGCGAGTGCCGTGCGGGCGAGGGCGGGATCGCCGGTATTCCAGAAGGTGCCGTAGCGGCGCGCGGCCAGAATTTGCGCACGGGCCTGCGCGGCCGGCAAGCCTGCCGCGACGGTCAGGTTGTGCGGCGCGACGAGATCGGCAGCACGCGACGCGGCTGGCCAGAGCGCAACGGCGCAAGCGGCCGCCGCCAATGCGTGTGCGATTGGGCCGGTGGCCGAACGAAAGCGGATCGACATGGTTTCGGAGGTCCTGTGAGGGGCGTCGGGCGACGACGCGGAACAGGTATGGTAGGTTTCCGTTCTGCATGCAAATACGGGCGAATGGCGAATGGATTCTTCGAAAAAAGGAAAGATTCGGATGAGATGGTGGCCAGGATGCTGATCGACGATTTCCCGGCGCTCGATACCTTCGCGAGGATCGTGGCGGCCGGCAGTCTGTCGGCGGCGGCGCGCGAACTCGACCTGTCGTTGTCAGTCGTCAGCAAGCGGCTCGCGCACTTGGAGTCGCGGCTCGGCGTCCGCCTGCTGCACCGGACGACACGACAGCAAACGCTGACCGATGACGGCGCGCAGTTTCACGCGCAGGTGCTGCGCATCCTGGAGGAGGTTGACCGCGCCGAAACGCTGATGCGCGATCGTCGCGGCACGGTCAGCGGTGTACTGCGCGTGACGGCGCCCGGCGAGCTCGGCCGCTTGCGGATCGCGCCGCTCGTGGCGGCATTTCAGCAGCGACATCCGCAATTGACCGTGCAACTGGTGCTGACCGATACCGTCGTCGATCTGCTCGCAGCCGACATCGACGTCGCCGTGCGGATCGGCAATCTTGCCGATTCGACGATGATCGCGCGCGAGCTGGCGCCGAATCATCGCGTGCTGTGTGCGTCGCCGGGCTATCTGGCGGCGCACGGGCTGCCGGTCCATCCGGCCGAACTCCGTGCGCATCGATGCATCGTGATGGGCGACCAGCCGCGTGCCGAATGGCGGTTCGATGGCGCTCAAGGCGGCGTGGCGGTCGAGGTGACGGCCGCGCTGCTGACGAACGACGGCGGCGCGGCGCGCACGCTGGCGCTCGAGGGCGCGGGCATTGCGTTGAAGTCGATCTGGGATGTCGACGCCGATCTCGATGCCGGTCGGCTCGTGCGCGTGCTGCCGGCGTTCGCGGCGTCCGCGGCACCGCTGCATGCCGTCTATCCCGGCGGCCGTCACGTGCCGTTGCGCGTGCGGACATTCGTCGATTTCCTGCGCGAGCAATTGCGGGGCGCCTGGCGCCGCAACGATTGAATCCGCCTCGGGAGATGGGCCGGCCGCGTGGCGGCTCGTCGTTGCGAAGCGGTTTACAATCGTTTGCATCGGGCGTCGCAAGCGTTGCCCCGCGCGTCGCCCCCGTTCTCCACAGGATGCCAACGATGCCAACGACCCCAGCGAATCCTCCGGTTCCCCGCCAGCGGCGCGTGCAGTGTGCGAGCGCGGCCGGCCTTCACCATGTCGCCTATACCGAGTGGGGCGATCCCGCCAACCCGCGCGTGCTCGTCTGCGTGCACGGCCTGACCCGCTCGGGGCGCGATTTCGACCGGCTGGCCGCCGCGCTGTCCGATACGTATCGCGTCGTGTGCCCCGACATCGTCGGGCGCGGCCGGTCGGATCGGCTGGCCGACCCGCGGCTCTATGCGATTCCGCAGTACGTGGCCGACATGGTGACGCTGATTGCGCGGCTCGACGTCGAATCGGTCGACTGGTTCGGCACGTCGATGGGCGGCCTGATCGGCATGGCGCTCGCGGGGCTGCCCGGTTCGCCGCTGCGCCGGATGATCGTCAACGACGTCGGTCCGCGCATCGAGCCCGATTCGCTCACGCGCATCGGCGAATACCTCGGCGTGCAGCCGCGCTTCGATACCGAGCAGGAGGCCATCGACTATCTGACGTCGCTGTCGCTGCCGTTCGGCGCGCTGACTGCCGACGAATGGCGCGAGATCAACGGGCCGTTGCTGCGCGAGCTGCCCGAGGGCGGCTGGACGATGCGCTACGATCCGCGCATCGCCGAGCCGTTCAAGGCGACGACGCCCGAACTGGCCGCGCTCGGCGAAGCCGCGCTGTGGCATGCGATCGAGACGACGGATGCGTCGCTGCTCGTCGTGCGCGGCGAGACGTCCGACCTGCTGTCGCGCGAGACGGTGGCCGACATGGTGCGTCGCGGCCGGCATGTGACGCACGCCGAGATTCCGGGTGCGGGCCACGCGCCGGCGTTCATCAGCGCCGACCAGATTGCGCTTGCACGACGGTTTTTCGTCGAAGGCGACGCATAAACGCGTCATAATATGCGGTTCGGCGGCACGCGGGCCGGGCCGCCGAACGATTCCTTACCCATCACGAGCGGAACATTCCATGGCAGTCATTCGTCACCACGTCGGGGCCCGTCTCTCCGAAACCGCGATCCACAACGGTACCGTGTATCTGGCCGGCCAGATCGCCGAAGACACCACGCAGGACATCAGGGGCCAGACGCGCGAAGTGCTCGGCCACATCGACCGCCTGCTCGCCGAAGCGAACAGCGACAAGGCCCATCTGCTGTCGGTGCAGATCTACATCTCGGATCTGGCGAACTTCGACGGCATGAATGCCGAATGGGACGCATGGGTCGCGCACGGCAACACGCCGCCGCGCGCCACCGTCGAGGCGAAGCTCGCGGATCCCGCGCTGCTCGTCGAGATCGTGGTCGTCGCCGCGCAGCGGAGCTGAGCGTTATCCGACGATGACCGCATTCCGCCAGGCCGTGCAATGACCGAGTCCGTTTCCGCTTCCCCCGTCGCGGCACCGTCGTTCGACGACGTACTGGCGTTCGTGCGCGAACGGGCCGGCGACGCACGCCTGTCGTCGGGCGAGTTGCTCGCCGATCACTCGGCCGGCACGGCGGCGATCATGCGCACGCTGAACGTCGACCCGTCCGCGATGCAGGCCGCGGCGCTGTTCGTGCTGACGCCGCACCTGAGCGACCCCGAGCGCGAGCTCACCGAGCGTTTCGGCGAAGAGGTGGCGCGGCTCGTGTCCGACGTGCGCAAGCTGTTGCGGCTAGGCACCGTCAGCCTGCGCGCCGCGCAGAACGCCAGGCCCGACACGGGGCGCGACGCGGCGGAAGAGCGGCGCACGCAGATCGAAGCGCTGCGCAAGATGCTGCTCGCGTTCGCGCAGGACATCCGCGTCGTGCTGATCCGGCTCGCATCGCGGTTACAGTCGCTGCGCTATTACGCGGCCGCGAAGATCGAGCCGCCGCCCGACGTCGCGCGCGAGACGCTCGAGATCTATGCGCCGCTCGCGAACCGTCTCGGTATCTGGCAACTGAAGTGGGAGCTCGAGGATCTCGCGTTCCGCTTCGAGGATCCCGTCACCTACAAGCGGATCGCGAAGCTGCTCGACGAGAAGCGCATCGAGCGCGAGGCGTACGTCACGCAGGCGATCGAGCGGCTGCAGCACGAGCTCGCGGAAGCGAGCATCCAGGCCGACGTGAGCGGCCGGCCGAAACATATCTACAGCATCTGGCGCAAGATGCGCGGCAAGGAGCTCGATTTCTCCGAGCTGTACGACGTGCGCGCGTTTCGCGTGATCGTGCCGGACATCAAGGATTGCTACGCGGTGCTCGGCATCGTGCATCACCTGTGGCAGCCGGTGCCGAAGGAATTCGACGACTACATCTCGCGGCCGAAGCCGAACGGCTACAAGTCGCTGCATACGGTCGTGATCGGCGACGACGGCCGCGCGTTCGAGGTGCAGATCCGCACGCAGGAGATGCACCGCTTCGCCGAGTACGGCGTGGCCGCGCACTGGCGCTACAAGGAGGCCGGTGCGCGCGGCTATGGCGGCCAGTTCTCGGCGAGCGACAAGTACGACGAGAAGATCGCGTGGCTGCGCCAGTTGCTGGCGTGGAAGGACGACGTCGAGGACGGCACCGAGGTGTCGGGCGACCAGGCGTGGGCGCAATTGCGCGAGACGTCGCTCGACGACGACCATATCTACGTGCTGACGCCGCAGGCGCGCGTGATCGCGTTGCCGCAGGGCGCGACGCCGGTGGATTTCGCGTATCACCTGCACAGCGAGCTCGGCCATCGCTGCCGCGGCGCGCGCGTCGACGGCGTGATGGTCCCGCTGAACACGTCGCTCGCGAACGGCCAGACGGTCGAGATCGTCGCGGTGAAGGAGGGCGGGCCGTCGCGCGACTGGCTGAACCTGCAGCTCGGCTACCTGAAGAGCCCGCGCGCGCGGCAGAAGGTGCGTGCCTGGTTCAACTCGATCGAGCAGGAAGAAAACATCGCGCATGGCCGGGCGCTCGTCGAGAAGACGCTGCAGCGCGAAGGCAAGACGTCGGTCAGCCTGGACAACCTCGCCGCGAAGCTCGGCTTCAAGTCGCCCGAGGAGCTGTTCTCGGTCGTCGGCAAGGAAGAGTTCAGCCTGCGCAATGTCGAGCACGCGCTGTCCGATGCGCCGCCGCCGGAGCCGGCGCCCGAGGCGCCCGCCGATTTCGAAAAGCGCGGCAGCGGCGCGAGCGTCGCGCACGGCGCGTCGACCGGCGTGCTGGTGGTGGGCGTCGATGCGCTGCTGACCCAGCTGGCGCGGTGCTGCCGTCCGGCGCCGCCCGATCCGATCAGCGGGTTCGTCACGCGCGGCAAGGGCATGTCGATCCACCGCACCGATTGCCCGACGTTCCGCCGGATGGTCGAGCGCGCACCGGAGCGCGTGCTGCAGACGACCTGGTCGGCCGACGTGCTGGGCGGGCGCGGCGCGTCCGTCTATCCGGTCGACCTGATGATCGAGGCGAGCGACCGGCAAGGGTTGCTGCGCGACATCTCCGAAGTGTTCGCCCGCGAGAAGATTAACGTGGTGGGCGTGAAGACGCAGAGTCGCCGCAATGCGGCGTTCATGCAGTTCACGGTCGAGGTATCGAACTCGGCGCAGGTGCAGCGCGCGTGCACGCTGCTCGGCGAGGTGCAGGGCGTCGTGCGGGCAGGGCGGAAGACGTGATGTGGGGTTGGAACACCGTTATTTTGCTGCGACCGCATAAAAACACTTGCCAAGCCCGTAACGGCTCCATATAATCTTAGCTTCTCTAGGCTCGTAGCTCAGCTGGTTAGAGCACCACCTTGACATGGTGGGGGTCGTTGGTTCGAGTCCAATCGAGCCTACCAACGAATTGAGAATGCCCGGTCTCCGGGTGTTCGATGCAGTAAAGAACTCAACGCGAACAAGGCGAATACGGTTATGACACCGCGAACGTTGACCGAAACTACTTCGGAGCGACGCTAGTCGAGGAACGTTTTCGCCCTTTCAGTTTGAGTGAAGTATCGAATGCGGCCCCTCGAAAGCGGGGCCGCATTTTTTTTGTCGCGAAATTTCTGCGCGTGATTTTTTGATCGCGCGTACCTGGTCTGCCGCCCACTGTCGGCATCACGGAGAATGCTATGGTTTCGATACGCTTGCCTGACGGCTCAGTTCGACAATACGAGCATCCGGTGACAGTTGCCGAGGTTGCAGCCTCGATCGGTCCCGGCCTTGCGAAGGCTGCGCTTGGTGGCAAGCTCGATGGCGAGCTCGTTGACACGTCCACGGTGATCGACCGCGACGCGTCGCTCGCGATCATCACGGACAAGGATGCCGACGGTCTCGACATCATCCGTCACTCGACCGCGCACTTGCTCGCGTATGCGGTGAAGGATCTGTACCCGGACGCGCAGGTGACGATCGGCCCGGTGATCGACAACGGCTTCTATTACGACTTCTCGTACAACCGTCCATTTACGCCGGAAGATCTGGAAAAGATCGAAAAGCGCATGCAGGAGCTCGCGAAGAAGGACGAGCCCGTGACGCGTCGCGTCGTGTCGCGCGACGAGGCGGCCGGTTACTTCCGCAGCATCGGTGAGAAGTACAAGGCCGAGATCATCGAATCGATTCCGCAAAGCGACGAAATCAAGCTGTACTCGCACGGCGGCTTCACCGATCTGTGTCGCGGCCCGCACGTGCCGTCCACCGGCAAGATGAAGGTCTTCAAGCTGATGAAGGTCGCGGGCGCGTACTGGCGCGGCGATTCGAAGAACGAGCAGCTGCAGCGCATCTACGGTACGGCCTGGACGAAGAAGGAAGACCAGGATCAATACCTGCACATGCTCGAGGAAGCGGAAAAGCGCGACCACCGCAAGCTGGGCAAGCAGCTCGACCTGTTCCACATGCAGGAAGAGTCGCCGGGCATGGTGTTCTGGCATCCGAAGGGCTGGGCGCTGTGGCAGCAGGTCGAGCAGTACATGCGCCGCCGCGTGAACGACGCCGGCTACCTCGAGATCAAGACGCCGATGATCATGGACCGCTCGCTGTGGGAGGCGTCGGGCCACTGGCAGAACTACCGCGAGAACATGTTCACGACGGAGTCGGAGAAGCGCGACTACGCGATCAAGCCGATGAACTGCCCGGGCCACGTCCAGGTGTTCAAGCACGGCCTGCGTTCGTACCGCGACCTGCCGCTGCGTTACGCGGAATTCGGTTCGTGCCACCGCAACGAGGCGTCGGGCGCGCTGCACGGCCTGATGCGCGTGCGCGGCTTCGTGCAGGACGATGCGCACATCTTCTGTACGGAAGACCAGTTCATCTCGGAATCGATCGCGTTCAACACGCTGGCCATGAGCGTGTACAAGGATTTCGGTTTCGATCACATCGACATCAAGCTGTCGTTGCGCCCCGAGCAGCGCGCGGGCACGGACGAGACGTGGGATCGCGCCGAGCAGGGCCTGCGCGACGCGCTGACGGCCTGCGGCCTCACGTGGGAAGAGCTGCCGGGCGAGGGCGCGTTCTACGGCCCGAAGATCGAGTACCACATCAAGGATGCGCTCGGCCGCTCGTGGCAGTGCGGCACGCTGCAGCTCGACATGGTGCTGCCGGAGCGCCTCGGCGCCGAGTACGTGGCGGAAGACAACAGCCGCCGCCGGCCGGTGATGCTGCACCGCGCAATCGTCGGTTCGATGGAGCGATTCCTCGGCATTTTGATCGAGCACCATGCCGGTGCAATGCCCGTCTGGCTCGCGCCGTTCCAGGCAATTGTGCTGAATATCGCCGAAAGTCAGGCCGAATATGCGCACTCTCTGGCCCAAACGTTGCAAAAACAAGGGGTTAGAGTGGCGGCCGATTTGCGCAACGAGAAGATTAGCTATAAAATACGCGAGCACACGCTGGAAAAGGTGCCTTATCTCCTCGTCGTGGGCGATAAGGAGCGTGATGCGCAAACGGTAGCCGTGCGTGCCCGTGGCGGCGTCGACCTTGGCGTAATGCCGGTCGAAGCCTTCGTTGAGCGTCTGCAGGAAGACCTGCGCTCGTTCAAGTAACCGCCCTGGCAGCGCGGCTCGTTTTTTTAATTTTTAGAGGAAACGTAACATCGCTACTGATAAGTCGTCGCACCGCATCAACGGTGAAATCACTGCGCCGGAAGTGCGTCTGGTCGGGATCGAGAACGAACCGCTCGGTATCGTAAAACTCGCTGATGCTTTCCGTAAATCGGAAGAACTGGATGTTGACCTGGTGGAAATCGCGCCGCAAGCGGTTCCCCCGGTTTGCCGTCTGATGGATTACGGCAAGTTCAAGTACCAGGAATCGAAGAAGCAGCACGAAGCGAAGCTGAAGCAGAAGGTCATCCAGGTCAAGGAAGTCAAGTTCCGCCCGGGTACCGATGACGGTGACTACAACGTCAAGCTCCGCAATCTCGTGCGCTTCCTCGAAGAAGGCGACAAGACGAAGATCACGTTGCGTTTCCGCGGCCGTGAAATGGCTCACCAGGAAATCGGTATGCGGATGCTCGAGCGTCTGCGCACGGATCTCGAGGAAGTCGGCCAGGTCGAGCAGATGCCGAAGATGGAAGGGCGCCAGATGATCATGGTGCTCTCGCCGAAGAAAAAGAAGTAACGGGCCCGCGCGCTTCGCGTGCTGGTTCGACAGTGGTTCGGCGCGTTGCCCGGTCAGGGCGGCGTGCCAACGATGACGGCGGCTGCGCAAGCGGGTCGCCGTACACAAGTGGACTGGGTTTCGAAGGGCGGGTCAAGGGCGCAAGCCAACCGCACACCCATCGCCATCTAATAAACTGGAGTTGTTCGTCATGCCTAAGATGAAGACCAAGAAGAGCGCTGCAAAGCGCTTCGTGGTGCGTCCGGGCGGTACCGTCAAGCGCGGTCAAGCCTTCAAGCGTCACATCCTGACCAAGAAAACCACGAAGAACAAGCGTCACCTGCGCGGCGCAACGGCAGTTCATGATTCCGATCTGAACTCCGTCCGCGCGATGCTGCCGTTCGCGTAACCCCTCAACTGATACTCTAAGGAGAGAAACATGCCTCGAGTCAAACGTGGGGTAACCGCACGGGCCCGCCACAAGAAGATCATCAACCTGGCCAAGGGTTATCGCGGCCGCCGCAATAACGTCTACCGCATCGCCAAGCAGGCGGTGATGCGCGCTGGTCAGTACGCGTACCGCGACCGCCGCAACAAGAAGCGTGTGTTCCGCGCACTGTGGATCACGCGTATCAACGCGGCAGTTCGCCAGCACGACATGACCTACAGCGTGTTCATCAACGGCCTGAAGAAGGCGTCGATCGAACTCGACCGCAAGGTCCTGGCCGACATGGCGGTGTTCGACAAGGCTGCTTTTGCTGCGATCGTCAAGCAGGTGAAAGCCGCCGTTGCAGCCTAATTGCAAAATTAGCACTGCGTGGTTAGTTGCAGCGATGTTCCGGTAGTCTCGGCCGCTGCAGCGAAAACGGGGCTCTTCCGAGCCCCTTTTTTGTTTGGCCGGGCGATTTTGCTCGCCGAAAACGAATGACGTTGGAAATGATGGGATCTATGGATCTGGACCAGATTGTCGCCGACGCGCAGCAGTCCTTCGAACAGGCTGCCGACATCACCACGCTCGAAAACGAGAAAGCACGGTTTCTCGGCAAGTCGGGTGCGCTGACCGAGTTGCTGAAGGGCCTCGGCAAGCTCGATCCCGAAACACGCAAGACCGAAGGCGCACGCATCAACGTCGTGAAGCAGCAGGTTGAAGCCGCGCTGACCGCCCGTCGCCAGGCACTGGCCGACGCGCTGCTGAATCAGCGCCTCACTGCCGAAGCGATCGACGTCACGTTGCCGGGCCGCGGCGCCGGTGCAGGCAGCCTGCACCCCGTGATGCGCACGTGGGAGCGGGTCGAACAGATTTTCGGCTCGATCGGTTTCGATGTGGCCGACGGCCCCGAAATCGAGACCGACTGGTACAACTTCACGTCGCTGAACAGCCCGGAGAACCATCCGGCGCGTTCGATGCAGGACACCTTCTACGTCGAAGGCAAGGATGCCGACGGTCGCCAGCTGCTGCTGCGCACGCACACGAGCCCGATGCAGGTGCGTTATGCGCGCATGAACCGTCCGCCGATCAAGGTGATCGCGCCGGGCCGCACGTATCGCGTCGACAGCGATGCGACCCACTCGCCGATGTTCAATCAGGTCGAGGGGCTGTGGATCGACGAAAACATCAGCTTCGCCGACCTCAAGGGCGTCTATACCGACTTCCTGAAAAAATTCTTCGAGCGCGACGACATCCTCGTGCGCTTCCGTCCGTCGTATTTCCCGTTCACGGAACCGTCGGCCGAGATCGACATGATGTTCGAGCAAGGCAAGAACGCCGGCAAGTGGCTCGAGATTTCCGGTTCGGGGCAGGTGCATCCGACCGTGATTCGCAACATGGGCCTCGATCCCGAGCGCTACATCGGCTTCGCGTTCGGCAGCGGCCTCGAGCGCCTGACGATGTTGCGCTACGGCGTCCAGGATCTCCGGCTGTTCTTCGAGAACGACCTGCGTTTCCTGCGCCAGTTCGCATAACGCCGCTCGCCGCGCCGACCTGTGCCCGCGCACGCCCCGACGGACGTTTCCGAGGGGCCCGGGCGTCGATCTAACCTGTTTCGAACGTAGACATCCATGCAATTCCCTGAATCCTGGTTGAGAACCTTTGTCGACCCGCAGCTGACGACCGACGAGCTGTCGCACGCGCTGACGATGGCGGGGCTCGAAGTCGAATCGCTGAGCAAGGCTGCGCCGCCGACGTCGAAGATCGTCGTCGGCCGCGTGCTCGAAGTCGTCAAGCATCCGGATGCGGACAAGCTCAATGTCTGCCAGGTCGACGCCGGCACCGGCGCGACGCTGAACATCGTCTGCGGCGCGCCGAACGTCGCGCCCGGCATCAAGGTGCCGGTTGCATTGGTCGGCGCGGAACTGCCGCCGGCGGAAGAGGGCGGCAAGCCGTTCGCGATCAAGCTGTCGAAGCTGCGCGGCGTGGAAAGCCAGGGGATGCTGTGCTCGGCACGCGAACTGAAGCTGTCCGAGGACCACAGCGGCCTGCTGATCCTGCCGGAAGACACGCCGGTCGGTCAGGACATCCGCGAGACGCTCAATCTCGACGACACGATCTTCGAAATCAAGCTGACGCCGAACAAGGCCGACTGCCTGTCCGTGTTCGGCATCGCGCGCGAGACGTCCGCGATCACCGGCGCGCCGCTGACGCCGGTCGACATCCGCCCGGTGCGCGTCGAGCTCGACGAAACGCTGCCGGTGCGCATCGCCGCGCCCGATCTGTGCGGCCGCTTCTCGGGTCGCGTGATCCGCGGCGTGAACGCACACGCGAAGACGCCGCAGTGGATGGTCGAGCGCCTCGAGCGGTCGGGCCAGCGCAGCGTGTCCGCGCTCGTCGACATCTCGAACTACGTGATGTTCGAACTCGGCCGCCCGTCGCACGTGTTCGATCTCGAAAAGATCCACGGCGGCATCGAGGTGCGCTGGGGCAAGCGCGGCGAATCGCTGAAGCTGCTCAACGGCAACACCGTCGAACTCGACGAAACGGTCGGCGTGATTGCGGACGACCGTCAGGTCGAGAGCCTGGCCGGCATCATGGGCGGCGACAGCACGGCCGTCACGCTCGACACGACCAACATCTATCTCGAAGCCGCGTTCTGGTGGCCGGACAGCATCCGTGGCCGTGCGCGCAAGTACAACTTCTCGACCGACGCGGCCCATCGCTTCGAGCGCGGCGTCGATTACGCGACGACCGTCGAGCACGTCGAGCGTATCACGCAGCTGATTCTCGAGATCTGCGGCGGCAAGGCCGGCCCGGTCGACGACCAGTCGGTGAACCTGCCGCAGCGCGCGCCGGTGAAGATGCGCGTGTCGCGCGCGAACCGCATCATCGGCGTGAAGATCAGCGCCGACGAGATCGCCAGCATCTTCACGCGCCTCGGCCTGTCGTTCGAGCGTGAAGACGACGCGTTCCTCGTCACGCCGCCGTCGCATCGCTTCGACATCGAGATCGAGGAAGACCTGATCGAGGAAGTGGCGCGCATCTACGGTTTCGAAAAGATTCCGGCGCGTCCGCCGGTTGCGACGAGCGAAATGCGCGCGACCAACGAGACGCGGCGCTCGATCCACGACATCCGTCACGCGCTCGCCGCGCGTGACTACGCGGAAACCGTCAACTTCAGCTTCGTCGATGCGGAGTGGGAGCACGATTTCGCGGGCAACGACAACCCGATCCGGTTGCTGAACCCGATCGCGAGCCAGCTTTCGGTGATGCGCACGACGCTGTTCGGCAGCCTGATCGCCGTGCTGCGCCACAACCTGAACCGCCGGGCCGATCGCGTGCGCGTGTTCGAATCGGGCCGCGTGTTCCTCGCCGATGCGTCGGTGAAGGCCGGCGAGCTGGCGGTCGAAGGTCATGCGCAGCCGAAGCGGGTCGGTGCGCTGGCATACGGTCCGGCAGTCGACGAGCAGTGGGGCGTCGCTACCCGCGCGGTCGATTTCTTCGACGTGAAGGGCGATCTCGAGGCGCTGCTGGCGCCGGCGGCCGCACGCTTCGTGAAGGCAGAGCATCCGGCCCTCCATCCGGGCCGCAGCGCACGCATCGAGGTCGATGGCCGCGCGGTCGGCTGGATCGGCGAGCTGCACCCGCGCCTGATGCAGAAGTACGAGCTGCCGCACGCGCCGGTGATGTTCGAGATCGATGCGGACGCGCTGATTGCACGGGCGCTGCCGGCACCGACCGACGTGTCGAAATTCCCGCCGGTCCGTCGCGATATCGCCGTGGTCGTCGATCAGGCAGTCGAGGTTCAGGCACTTTTCGACGAAATGAAGAAGGCGCTTGCAGAAGAGGCCTGCCGATTCGTTCAGAAGGTTGTACTCTTCGACGAATTTCGTGCAAAATCAAATACTTCCGGTGGTCTTGCCGCGCACGAGAAGAGCCTTGCGTTCCGTGTGACGCTGCAGGACGCGGCTGGCACGCTACAGGACGAGGTCGTCGATCAGGCGATCCAGACGCTGGTCGAGCGGATGGCTCGTGCCGGTGCGCGCCTGCGCGGCTAAGGAGAAGGCCCGCCCGTTCGCGGGCGGCTTTTTCCCATCGTAAGTTTTGATTTAACGCGCTGTATGGCAGATATGAACGACATGACCTCGAGTGAATTCGAAGCCCTCCTGACGGCGCAACGCAGCGCCATGAACCGCGACGCTTCGGCGGCGGCGTCCCCCGAGACGCCCACGCTGACGAAGGCGGAGCTGGCGGAGTTGCTGTTCGACAGCGTCGGGCTGAACAAGCGTGAAGCGAAGGACATGGTCGAGGCGTTTTTCGAGGTGATCCGCGACGCGCTCGAAAACGGCGAGAGCGTCAAGCTGTCGGGATTCGGCAATTTCCAGTTGCGCGACAAGCCGCAGCGTCCGGGCCGCAATCCGAAGACGGGCGAGGCGATTCCGATCGCGGCGCGCCGGGTGGTAACCTTCCACGCGAGCCAGAAGCTGAAGGCGCTGGTCGAAAACGGCACCGAGTAAGCGCCGCACGCAGCAGTCTCCGCGCGGCCGCCGCGCACCCTTTACCGACGGTTAACCGACGATGACCACTACGGTTGAGAAAGTCGTCTTGCCTCCGATTCCCGCGAAGCGCTACTTCACGATCGGTGAAGTCAGCGAACTGTGCGGGGTCAAGCCGCATGTGCTGCGTTATTGGGAACAGGAATTCACTCAGCTGCGTCCGGTGAAGCGGCGCGGCAATCGTCGCTATTACCAGCATCACGAAGTGCTGCTGATCCGGCGGATTCGCGAGTTGCTCTACGAGCAGGGATTCACGATCAACGGTGCGCGAAACCGGCTCGATTCGCCGGGTAGCGAGCGGGCCGCGGCGGAGCCGGTCGAACCCGAGCTGCAGGCCGCCGATGCGCGCGTACCGGGCAAGCCCGGCACCACCGTCGACGTCGTCGCGCTGCGACAGGCTCTGCTCGACGTGATCGACGGACTGAAGCACGACTAAGCGCCCAGCGCGAACGAGATCAAAGGAAAAGCCCGGTTGGCGACACGCCACCGGGCTTTTTTCACGGGCGCCGCACATGCGCATCAGCGCGACGCGAGCGGATTCTTCCGGCCCATGTCGACGACCAGCGTGCCGTCCGGCAACATCCGCACCGAACCCTGCGCGACCTGGCTGCGGTAGCCGTACAGGTCGAAGCGCATCGGGCCGGCCTCGGCCGAATTGCGGATCAGTGCGCGCACGTTCAGTTCGAGCACGTTGAACATCTTCATGTCGCCGCCTTCCATCCACATGTAGCTCGGTGCGTCGATCTGCGGCCGCTTCGGTGCGGGCGCGCCGGCGGCGCGCCGGAACGTGAGGCGCAACCCGTCGCGCTCGACCGTGGCCTGCCCGAGCTTGCCGTTCAGTATCGGCGGCGGGAACACGGTGTACTGGTCGAGCACGAGCGTGTCGCCGCGCAGTTCCGCGCCGCGCCGCTGCAGCGGCGTCAGCGACGCGAGCTCGATGCCGAGCGAGCGCAGGAGCTTCGCCTGCGGAATGCCGAGCACCGACACCTGCGCAGGCTTGAACGCGAGGTGCCGGTCGTCGAGCACCGTCAGCGAGCCCTTCATGTCGGTCGGCAGCCAGACGCCCGGCACGTGATTCCAGAGCTTGATGCCGCCCTGGACGCGCAGGTCCTGGCCGTCCGCGCTCAGTTGCAGGTCGTTCAGCGATCGCGGCGAGTAGTCGAGCAGGTAGCTGTTGAACAGCGCCGACATCGCCTTCCACGACTCGACGACCGTGCCGCCGAGAATGCGGATGTCGTACTGGTTCGGATCGTCGAGATCGACGGGTTCGCCGGGCCGCTTCGACACGAGTTCGACGTCGAGATCCTCGACATGGAAGCCGATGTCGCCGGACAGGTTGAAGTCGACGTTACGCAGATGGATCGTCGGATTGCGGTTCGACACGTGCCGTTCATTGAACGTCGTGGTCGACGTGCGCCGCATCGCGACCTTCTGCATGCCGGGATGCACCGCGTCTGCCGCGAGCGCATAGGCTTCCCAGTGCTGGCGCACGTCGCGCAGCGCAGTCTGCTGCGCGGCGAGGAAGCTGTCGTTCAGGCGCGCGGTCGCGTTGCCGAGCAGTGCGCCGCTGGCGGGGCCCGTGTACGAAGGCATCCGGATCGCCATCGCACCGCTTTCGTCGAAATTGAAGTAGCCGGCCGACACCTGGTCGCGATAGTGATACAGGTCGAACACGAACGTCTGGTCGCGCTTCGTCGGATCGACCGGACCGATCAGGATGTCCGCGTTCATCGGCATCGAGCGCATGAACTTCACGTCGCCGCCGCGGATGTACATCGCCTGCTGCGGCGCGTTCGCGGGCATCGCGAAGCCGGCATGCGTGCCGTCGTCGAGCTTCAGGTCGAGGCCGGCCGGCGTCACGCGCAGTGCGGTGATCGTGAGTTTCAGGCGCGGCGGCGGCATCAGCTTGTCGACCGCCATCACGAGATCGTCGCCGGCGAGCTGCGCGATCGGGGTCTGCACCTTCAGCAGGTCGGCCATCTTCACGTTGGCCGCGCGCATCACCGGCTGTGCGTTGATGCCCGACACGCGCACGCCGGTCGGGTGGAATACGAGCTGGCTGCCGTCGCGGATCGCGAGCGTGCCGGTCAGCGAGAACGGCACCCAGCCGTCGCGCTGCATCTCGCCTTGCAGATGGATCACGCCGTCGCCGGCCGAGACGGCCAGCTTGCGCAGCGGTGCGTTGCGATAACCGAAGATATAGGTGTTGAAGAGGGCGGTCAGCTTCGCGTTGTCGAGCGTGACCGTGCCTTCGTGGACGTCGATCTGGAAGCTCGTCGGATCGTCGAACACGATCGGCGCGCCGGCCTGCGTCGGCACGAGCGTGGCCGACAGCTGATGGATGAAGAAACCGAGGTTGTTGACGATGCGGAAATCGACATCGCGCAGGAACGTCATCGCGCCGTTCTGGCCCGAGTCGCGCAGCGTGAACGGGCGTGGCTGCGTGAGGCTGAGCGACGCGACCGACGGCACGGTGCGCGCGACCTGCTGCTCGCGCGCGAGGCGTTCGGCCTTGGTGCGTTCGATCTTCGTCGATGCGACCGGCGTATTGCCGTCGCGCTGCGCGGCCGATTCCGCACAGCCGGCGCAGAGCAGCGCGAGCGCAAGCGCGCCGCAGCCGAACACGCGGGACGCGGTGTGCGACATCGGGGCGGCCGCGCGTCGCCGGCCGGACATCCAGTTGAAAATTGCCAAAGGCGAGCGATGGCCGCGCCGGACCGCATTCCGCATCGTCTGTCTCCATGTCTTGTCGTGATCGACGGCGGCGCGCGCCACTGCACGGCGCGAACGTCGATGCCGTGCAGTGTGTCATAGCGCGCTAGAGCGGCGTTACCAAACAACGGGCGCCCGGGGCCGCGGCGCCGACGGGCTGCGGGACAATGGATTCGCGGTGATCGGGCGATTGGATCAAACGGTCGTTTGGTTTTTGCCTCGTGTCGGCCGGCGCCTTTTGCGGGGCCGGGCAAATCCGTCGCGAGCCTTGGCCGGCGCGGGTTTGCCCGGATGGGCGAGGCGGCGGCCGGTCAGACCAGCAGGCGCTGCCGGATCGCGTTCTGCGTGGCCGGGTCGAGTTGCAGGCCGTTCTCGATATACGACGTCATCGACCCGTACGACGCCGTGACCTGATCGAATGCCGCCTGCAGATAGTCGGCGTGCGCGCCTTGCAGCGCGGTCATCATGTCCGCGGCATTCTGGCCGCCGGCTTTTTGGGCCTGGGCGATGGAGGCGGCGATTTCTGCCGCGCTGTAGACATTGGTCAGCAGGTAGTCGTCGACGATCGTGTGCTGCGGGACGCCGATGATCGTGTGCAGGATGGCGGTTGCCCAGCCGGTGCGATCCTTGCCGGCCGTACAGTGGAACACCCGGTTTTCATCCGTGCCGGCGAAACCGGTGAACAGCGCGTGATAGCTCGCACGTGCGGTGTCCGACGTCACGAACGCGCGGTACATGCTCAGCATGAAAGCGGTCGCTGTCGCGCCGCTGGTCGGCAATGGGTCGATGCTGGCGGCGCCGAGCACGTTGAGGTTTTGCCAGGTGGCGCCGGCGAGCATCACATCCGGTTGCGTCTTGATTTCGGCGGGCGTGCGCAGGTCGTAGATCTGCTTGATGCCGAGCGTGCCGACGGTCGCGACGTCGGCGCTGGACAGCGCGAGCGCCGACGACCGATAGATCACGCCTTTCTTCATCTTCGCGCCGCCGGTCGTGACATAGCCGGTGCCGTCCGGGCCGGCCGTGTCGCGAAAGTTCGCTGCGGAGGCCAGCCGCGGCGTCGTGACCGGCGCGACCGAGATCGAGTCGCCGCCGCATGCCGACAGCAGCGACGCGCTCCCCAGCGCGACGCCTATGGTGCCGGCGCTGAGCCGGAGAAATTGTCGACGGGAGATTTCGTTGTTCTGATGCATTCAATGCCCTTTGTCGAAGACGGTTACAAGACGTCGCGACCGCCGCGTGACCGAAGCCGCCTCCTGTCTCGCGCAACGCGGCAAAGCCGGGCGGGCCGGATCGATCGGCGTGCAGTCGGACGGTTCGCCGGGCGTGTCGATCTCGCGCCGGCTAACCGCACGGTAGCGATTTACGGTGAATCGGCCATCGTCCTTTTCGATTAGGGGCGTATGTGGGGAGGGCGGCGCGGGCCGTGCATCAACGGATACGATCGGTGTTGACGGCGAGGTAAGATCGGTGTCAGTGGCTGGTTCGATCACAACACGGTAGCCATCACGGGGAAGCGCCATGGATCTCAAGGAAGTCGACGTACTGGGTGCGGCGGTAGGCGATCACTGGTACTACGCGTCGAAGGCGAGCGCGATCCGGCGGTTCCTGGGCGGGGCGGGCGCGAACCGGATCCTCGACGTCGGGGCGGGCTCCGGCTTTTTCTCGAAGCACTTGCTGGAGCGCACGCAGGCATCGGAAGCATGGTGTGTCGATACGAGCTACGCCGGCGACACCGACGAGGAGACGGCCGGCAAGCCCATCCACTTTCGACGATCCGTCGAACGGTTCGATGCCGATCTCGTGTTGCTGATGGACGTGCTCGAGCATGTCGACGACGACGTCGGGCTGCTGACGCAGTACGTGAAGGGCGCGCCTTCGGGCAGCCGGTTCCTGATCACGGTGCCCGCATTCCAGTTCCTCTGGAGCGGCCATGACGATTTTCTCGAGCACAAGCGTCGCTATACGCTCGGCAGTCTCGAGGATGTGGTGCGTCGCGCGGGGCTCGATGTCGAGCACGGCGCCTATTACTTCGGTCTCACGTTTCCGCTGGCGGCCGCGTTGCGGCTCGGCGAGCGGGCGCGTCGGCAGCCGCGCGAGCCGGCATCGCAACTGCGCCGTCACCATCCGCTCGTCAACGGCCTGCTCAAGACGATCTGTCGCATCGAGTTGCCGATGTTCCGCTTCAATCGCGTCGCAGGATTGACGGTCATCTGTGTCGCGCGCAAGCGGTGAATGCGATGTAACGATCAGGCGGTTGGCGCGCAGGGCGTACCGCCATGCGCACTCGCACATGCATCGGTGCGGCCACGCCAAAAAATTTCACAAGAACATCCACAAAATGCATGCGACCCGTTCTAAATCGGGAAACTGTCTGTTATAATTTTTTTCTTTCGGGGCGTAGCGCAGCCTGGTAGCGTACCTGCATGGGGTGCAGGTGGTCGGAGGTTCAAATCCTCTCGCCCCGACCAAATTAAGCCCGCGTAATCAATAGGTTACGCGGGCTTTCTCTTTTCTACCTCGGCGTGTCGGAGAGCGCATTTGGAAGACTTCCAATATCAGGCGGCCGGCAGCGCTAGCCTGACCGTCGAAACCGGCACGTCGCGCGACTTCAGATAGATCTCGGTCGTGGCCCGATCAGCGTGCGCGCCGGCGATCTGCAACGCCTCGATGTCGTAGCCGGCGCGCTTCGCGTCGGTCATTGCCTTGGCCCGAATATCCTTGATCGTGTAGGGCATCTTCGCAAGGCCGGCCCGGCGCTTCGCATCGCGCCAGGCGTCCCGGCAGGCTGCGTCGGTCTTCGGCTCGCCGTTCTCGTCGCGCACCACATACCGTTGGCCAAACGTCGGCGCGAGCGCCTTCGCACGCATGAGCACGGCCTGAATCTCGGGCGTGATCGGCCAGTCGACCGTTTCTCCGCTGCTGTCCTCGGTCTTCGACGGCACAAAATGGATGACGCCCGCTTTCTCGTCCACCCAGCTGCAGCCGAACGGGTCGGCCTGATCTTGTTTCCAGAGCAGTTCGCGGATCTCGGTCGAGCGCTGGATCGTCAGGTAGCAGAGGTCGACGAACACCTGCATCATCGGGCCAGTTGGCACCTTCGCCGTGATCGTGCGCTTCACGCCTTTGATCTGCTTCTCGTAGGTGTAAACCCCTAACGCCTCGCGTATCGCCATGAAGTGATCGCTTGGGATCAGCACGGTGCGCTTCTTCGGCTTCTTCACCTCGATCTCCCGGCATGGGTTCGACGTGGCGTACCGTTTCACTGTCGCCCAGGCGAAAAACTTGGACAGCCACGCATGCATCGCCTGAAACGTCGGCAGCTTGTCGCCCCAGTTGTCGTGCAGGAAGTCGTAGATCGCGCCGGCGTCGACCTGCTGGATATCGAAGCGACCGAATGCGGTTTTGACTTCCTTACCGCGCCGGCGCCATTCAACGCGGAACGACTCGGCATACTTCGATTCGTGCGTGTCCATATAGATGTCGACCAGGCGCGGCATGTTGCCGGCGTTGGGATCGATTTCGATCTTGCGCTTCTCTTCGGCGAGACGCTCGAGCATCTGTGTCTCGCCATCTTCAACGCGACAGAGCTTGATCCACTGTTCGTCGGTAGGGCGTACCCACCAGAACGTGCCGGACCGGACGTACACCCGGCGCGGCCACGGCACATCCTTCTTTCTACGCCTTGCGTTCAAGCTGCCCTCCGAAGCGGAACGAGCTGCGGGCGCTCGCCACCGCCTGACGCAGGCAATCCGATTCCGGCGCGCTTGGCCTGCAGCCCTTCAAAGGCCGACCACGTGATGATGATCCGGCCGTCGGCGCTCTGCACGGGAGTCAACCCAAAGTGCAGCTTAAACCAGGAAACTTGTGAGCTGTGACGCTTCTTCCCCGTCACGTCGATCAGGTCCTGTTCGCTCATCAGTCGAATGTTCATAATTCGATCCTTCCAAATTCGACGACCCATACCCATAGGTTCGAGTCCCAACCATGCCCGCGCGCGGCATTGAGGCTGTCCCAGAGATTGCGGAAACCATCGCGCGGCGTGCCGACGACGAACTCCATACCGGGCGGGAAAATTCCCTCGGCCAGCGCATCGGCATCGTTGATCGCCTGTAGGCGCTCGATGCGCACGCCGGTTACCTCCAGAGTGATGCGAGACGCCCAGCGAGGCATGAACATGGACGGTCGATATTTGCCGACGCATTCAGCGGCCGGCGCGCGGCCATCAGCCTCGTACCAGACTCGGTGCGGTTGCAGGTCGCGCGGCGGCATGTCATCGCATCGACCATCGTCGCCGGTCGTTCGCCATGCTTCTCGCACCCAGAGATGATCTCCTGCATATCCGTACGGACTGAACCCGTTGGAAGGCAACGCGACGTAGGCAGGTGTGAAGCTCGCTGAATTGAGCCAGTCGAGCGCTTGGCCGCGCACGACGCGTCGCGTCTGTCGCTTGTAGTATCCGATGACGGCTCGGACCATCGGAGCGCTGAATGGAATCTGACGTTCAATCATAGGTCGAGCTCCTTCGTCTCGGCGAACGTTGTAGTCGCGAGGCGCACCATTGCCCCGATGTTGGACGACAACTTCCATGACGGATATGTGGTCGCGAGCTGCTCCTGCAGCTTCTTCCACTCGCCGAGCGTCATCGTCATGGTGAGCGTCATCGGGATGTCGTCGGGGCGCACAATCTTGAATTCTGATTTCATCGTGCCTCCGGGAATGCGTCGTGCGTGCGGCCGTCGAGGTGACGGCCGGCGGTCTTCTTGCCGATGCGGTAAAGGGTCGGCTCGTCGTCATAGGTCAGGCCGTCATGCGCGCCGGGCGTAAGCGTGCTGAACGACCATTCGCCCCCGAACCAATCAGCGACGCGCTCGGTACGCGTCGGCGGGCCACCACAGTTTTCGCCCGGCGCCCATTCCCCCCATTGCTTGAACAGGAACGGGACACCGGCAGCCGCGCACTGGTCACGCAGATCGCGCGCCCATTCAGGGTGCATAGGCCGCGCGCCAGGGCCGCTTTCGCCTCCGACGATCACCCAGTTGACTGCGTTCTCTGGCGATATATGGCCGCCACATTTGTGCGCGCGGAAGCCGCGCAGCACGTCGTCGCAGTAGGACCAATCGGTATTGGGTGAAGACCGCATGACGCGCGTCAGATCCACCGGCCCGAGAAGCGGCTCCATGGATAGAAAGCGCACGCGCGCCGGCACCGCGAGCAGCTTCGGTATGTCACGGTCGGCTTCCTCCTGGTTGACGATCGTCGCGCCGAGCCAGATGTTGTCGTGCAATCGCGGTTTCTCGATGCGATCGAGATCGAATTGGTATTGAGCGGCTTCTCCGACCATCGACATGACGTTTCCGATCCGCTTCGTCAGCAGGAGCCAGTCAAGGTTCGGCGTGCGCTCAATCAGCGTGAACAGGTCCGCGCGCCACGCCGGATCGACAGCGTTGTCGAACACGTCCGCGAGCGACGCGCAGAACACGCGCTGGCGCCGGCCGTGCGCGGCGAAGAACTCGGCGTGCGCGGCTTGCCATGCGAGCGGCTTGAGCCAGTTCGCCGGCGACGTGCGGCGGCGCGGCGCACCGGGCCCCCAGTTCACGGCGGCGCCGCCGCCGAATCGCGCGTTACGCGTCTCGGCGTAGCAGTGATCGCAGCCCGGGCCGACCTTCTGGCAGCCTTCCCACGGGTTGAAGGTGTGGTCGCACCACTCGATTTTGCTGTTCTCGCTCATAGGTCGATGTCCACGTATTTAGTGACGAAGCGCGCGTCCTCGCTGTAGTGGCGGCGATAGACGATGCGGATGCCGCCGCCAAGGTCGAGCGGCCGCCCGCGTCCGTTGTCGTCGTTCAACTCGGCCTGGTGATCGCTGCAGACCGAGCGCAGCGTGACGGCGAGCTCGACAGGATCGTCGAGCAGCCGCTGCAGAAAGTCGTGGTTGATCTCGATGATGGTTCGCGTGCTCATGCGGCAAGCTCCTCATCGTCCACGTCCATGGATTGCTGGACGATCCGGCCGCGCTCGCCGACAGGGATCATCACGAGTCCAGCCGCGGTGAGGAACGGATTGCGCTTCATGGCGCTGCGTGCCGCGCGAGCCGCGACAGTTTTGATAGCGGCCGGACAGGGCACGTCGGGCGCGTTGCCGACAGCCCAAACAGCGCGCCACTGCGCTCGACCGACTGGCGGAATCCAGTCGACGATATGCACTTCGGTGCGGTGAATTGTCAGCAGCTCACTGATGCGCTGCTGCGACACGCCGCAGCGCTTCACCAGCTCGCGAACCGATAGCTGCTCACGCTCGAGAATGGCGCGCATTCTGTCCCACGCCGGCGTCGCGCGCGACTTGTAGTCGCGCTTCGCGCGCTTGACTTTGAGCACCCGGGCGGCGAAGGTCTGGACTGACTTACGCGAATGACGGGGAAACGCTGCGTACAGAGCCTTGGACGGGATGGGGGACGGATACAGGCGTTCGAGCAGGCGCGCCTCGCCAGTCGTCCACAGGTTGGGTGTCGACGTCGACATGCTTCGATTTCTCCGGATTTTTTAGATGGTCGAGCCGCGACGGTCGATCGCTCGCGCGGACTCAAGTTTGAGACGTGGCTGCCGATAACGCGGGGATGAAAACGACGATCACCAAGGCGGAAGCCCACGCAGTACTTGAAGCAGCCACCACACTCGTTGAGGCCATTGCAGCGGCCAACGGGGTTGCGGTGGACACCCCGGAGGGGCAAGTGATTTACGACAAGGTGGTTTTCGGTGCGCTCAGCCAGTGCATGCCGAATGCCACGATCGAGCAGCTATTCGAGCTACTTGAAAAACCTGACGTCGGCCATTGACATGGTCGTTGTCTAGCTCTTCGGTCCGACTGACTGGTCGACATTACGCCCGGGCAGGCCGAGCGCTTTCCAATGCGTGTAGGGCGGTTGCTCGCGCGGCAGCCGGCTGCCGGCCAGCGCGACGGAATGCGCCCATTCGTAGTGATCGTTCCACTTCACCCAACCGCCTTCCTCGATGTAGTCGAAGTCGTATCGCTCGGGGTTCTTCTCGTCTTCGCTGTCGAGCCAAAACACGACGACGAGAACATTGTCCGGCGCGCTGGAGATCGGTTGCCACTGGTCGGTGCCTGGAGCGATCAGGCGAGCGGCTTGGACGTCGCGCTCCAATTTCTGCACCTCCTCATACAATCGATCCGCGAGAGGATCGTGCCATCCGCTCATGGCCTGCAACCTTTTCATGTGTGCACGAAGCTCTTCGGGGGTTTGGTCGCGGACGTAGGTCATGATGCCTCTCCTGCCACGATGCATGCAGTGCAAACGCCTCGCCATTCGCCGGTCGCGTCGTGCACGTCGCCCGTGCCGTCGCAGTACTCGCAGCGCGTCGTCAGCTCGGGATACAGCTTCTCGCGCAGGTGATCAGGCAGGTCGGCCGCGCGGATCGCGAACACTTCGACGTCGGTCAGCATGCGGCGCCTCATGCGCGGGCAGCGAAGTGATTGACGAGCGCGGTTGCTGCTTCGAGCGCTTCGACGGGGAGGGTGATCCCGTGCGCGTCACAGGCGGTGACAATGTCGGCATCCGTTACCTCGGCGCGCGGCTCCGGCTGCCCGTTCCACGTGTCGGCTTTCCCGCGCGTTTCGATCGCTGCGACGCCGTTTGTCGGTACGTCGGCCGGGCGCCAGATCGTCCCGCACGTGTGGCAGAGGTGGGATCGATGCGGAGGGTTGTCCCACGCATCGAATTCCACTGCACCGTGTTCGTGTTCGACGGCCGGCTCTGCATGGTCGATGTGCTGCACACCGCACTTCGGGCAGAACAGCTGCATGTCGAGCGGCTTCGACTGGCCCGGATGGGTGGCGGCAACACAAGCGCGTGCAAAATCGTAAATGCTCGTCGCATAGATGCCGCCGGCAGCGTTCCGATGACCGTCGTTTGCGATCATGTCGATCTGCTCGTCCGTCAGCCCCTCCCGAGCGTCTGCCGCCGCGGGGGCGCGACAAGTGACAACTCCGGGGCTCGGCGGCACCAGCATCCAGTGGGTGGGTGTCCACGAGCCACCGAAAACACACCATTGGCCTCGGTCGTTGAGCGCTCCGACCTTGATTCGCCAGTCGCCAGGGCCGAAGAACTCGATGGCAACGAGAACGTCGCGTCCCAATGGCGGCAATCGATCAGAGACCCGCACCCATCCGTCCGCCGCCGTCTCGCCGGCATAGGTGGCACCGGCTTCTAGCAAATACTGCGCGCGATCGATGTTGCGCTCGCACTGGCCGCACGCACTCCAGTGATCAGGTTTCTCCGGAGTTTGCTTCGCGACGTCGTTGACGAACAAGGCCAGCTCGGCAACGGATGCTGTGAGGACGTCGCGAACTGCCGCAACGAAGCTCGATTCTGCTTTGACGTTGTGCCCCGGCTTGAAATGCTTGTAGCCGATTTCGAGAATTTGCTCGTCCGTCAGTGTGACGACGCGGATTGTGTCAGACATGGTCACTCCCTTCGGTTGCGAGACGGGCGCGTGCCTGGTCATACTCTGGCGCACCCGGTCCGTAGCCCTTGATCTTTTGCACACTCCAGCAGCTGATATCCGCATGCTGGTCCACCCATCGCCTGATCGAATCGATAAGCGGCTGTTTCCGCACGCTGTCGAATGGGCCGACCGTATCGGCGACATCACCGACCTGTTCATAGGCTTGTTCTTCGATTCGCTCGATCACCTCGTCGGCGATCCCGTCACAATCTATCGAGACCGGTTCGTTCTCGCCGACGTAGACGACGCGGTCGGCATCACTCTCGCGCAGAGCGTCCGCGATCGCATCGACTGCGCGACGTGCGACCTGAAACCGCTCTCCGGATGAACCCATGAACGACAGCTCGACCGGCGGATACCTGGCGCCAGCCGTCGATATGCCGCCGGACGAGGACGACGCCTTAGACGACCTGGTGCACGACCTGATCGCGGGTGTCACGGCGCTCCCTCCTGACCTCGTGCGGCCGCGCTGGCAGCCGGTCGTCGCGAAGCAGCCCGAGCCAGGCATCAACTGGTGCGCGTTCGGGATCCAGACCCAGACGCCGGACGCGAGCCCCGCGATTGTGCACAACGGCGCGAACGAGGGCAGCGACACCTACATCCGCCACCAGGATCTTGAAGTGCTCTGCACATTCTACGGGCCGGCGGCCAAGGGCTACGCGCAGCGCCTCGCCGACGGCCTGGCGCTCCCGCAGAACCGCGAGCAGCTCCAGCTGCTCGACATGGCGTTCGTGAACGTTTCCGAGATTCGCGCGGCGCCGGACCTGGTCAATCAGCAATGGGTGCGGCGGTACGACATGACCGTGAAGCTGCGCCGTAAGGTCACGCGCACGTACGCGGTCCTGAACCTGAAGTCCGTGCAGGCGTCGACGACGACAGACGCGTCGCCGCCGGTCACATCCACCATAAACGTCAACTTGTAGGGGATCAGCATGTCCAACGGACTGCCGGTATCGCGGCGCATCAACGTGACGCTCAGCCTCGCGGCGCTCGCGGCGCAGGGCGCGAACCTGAACACCGCGCTCATTCTGGGCGCATCAACGGTGATCGACACGAACGAGCGGATGCGCCCGTATGCTGGGATCACCGACGTGGCGGCAGACTACGGCACCGCGGCGCCGGAGTACTCCGCTGCCGCGCTGTACTTCGGCCAGACGCCGAAGCCGCAGAGTGTATGCATCGGCCGCTGGGCGAAGACGGCGACGTCGGGCTTGCTGCGCGGCGGCGTGCTCTCGGCGGCGCAGCAGGCGCTCGCGCAATGGCAGGCAATCACGAACGGCGCGTTCAACATCACGATCGACGGCACCGCGCGCAACGTGTCCGCGCTGAACTTCTCGGCCGCGTCGAACCTGAACGGCGTGGCATCGATCGTGCAGGCGGCGCTCGCGTCGTATGCGACGGTCGTGTGGACCGGTAGCCAGTTCCAGGTGACGAGCAAGTCGAGCGGGATCGGCGCGGTCGCGAGCGGCACGATCACGCTGACCGCGAACCCGGCCGCGAATGATACGGTCACCATCAACGGCACCGCCGTGACTTTCGTCGCGGCCGCGCCGACCGGTAGCCAGGTGCTGATCGGCGCCAGCGCGGCGGCCACGGCGGCCAACCTGCAGGCGTTCCTCGCCGCTTCGACGGACGCCAACCTGTCGCAATGCAGCTACGCGACGACCGGTGCCATCACGACCGTCACCGCGATCGCAGTGGGCAATGCTGGCAACGCGATCACGCTCGCGAAATCGAGCGCCGCGATCACGCTGTCTGGCGCCACGCTCGCCGGCGGCGTCGCGGCGTCGACGGTCAGCTATGCGACCGCGCCCGGCGCCGGCACCGACGTTTCCGCGATGCTCGGCCTGACGAGCGCACTCGCGTCGGCACCGGTGAACGGGATATCGGCCGAGCAGCCGACGGCCGCGGTCGCGATCTTCCTCGACCGCTTCGCGAACCAGTTCCTCGGTCTCGAAATTGCTGACGCGGCGGTGACCGACGATCAGCATGTCGCGGTTGCGGCGATGATCGAGGCCGATCAGGCGCATATCTACGGGATCACGACCCAGAACCCGCAGGCGCTGGACTCGACCGTGACCACCGATCTCGCGAGCCGCCTGAAGGCGCTCAACTACCAGTACTCGGTGATCCAGTACTCGAGCGCGAGCCCGTACGCGATCAGCTCATTCCTCGGCCGCCTGCTGACCGTCGATTTCAACGGCAACAGCACGACGATCACGATGGACTACAAGCAGGAGCCGGGCATCGTCGCCGAGGCGCTGTCGACGTCGCAGGCCAACGCGCTGCAGGCGAAGAACTGCAACGTGTTCGCCGCATACCAGAACAACACCGCGATCGTGCAGTACGGCGTCACGCCGAGCGGCATCTTCGTCGACTCGATCTACAACGCGATCTGGTTCAAGAACGCGGTCCAGACGGCGGTCTACAACCTGCAATACCAGAGCCCGACGAAGATCCCGCAAACGGACGCGGGCAACGCGCTGATCGCCGGCGCGATTTCCTCGGTGTGCGATCAGGCTGTGACGAACGGTTACCTCGCGCCCGGCGTGTGGAACTCGGCCGGCTTCGGCGCAATCGTGCAGGGGCAGACGCTGTCGAAGGGCTACTACGTCTATGCACCGCCGATCTCGTCGCAATCGCAGGCGGACCGCGAGGCGCGCAAGTCCGTTTCGTTCCAGGTCGCGGCGAAAGAGGCGGGAGCGATCGGCGACGTCGACATCGCACTCACCGTCAACCGGTAAAAGGGGAATACGAACATGGCGACTTACAGCTTTCAGGACGTCACGGCGACGATCGTCGGGCCGACGGGATCATTCTCTCTCGGGTATGGCGAAGCGACCGCCGAGGAGGGCATCACGATCGCTCGCGCTGGCGACAAGAACACCATGACGATCGGCTCGGACGGCGAGGGCATGCATAGCTTGCACGCCGACAAGTCCGGGCAGGTCACGCTGCGCTATCTGAAGACGGCGCCGATCAACGCGAAGCTGATGGCGATGTACGACGCGCAGTCGCTGTCGAGCGCGCTCTGGGGCAAGAACCTGATCGAGGTCGGGCAGTCGGCCGCAGGAGATCTCCACACTGCGCGTAGCTGCGCATTCAAGAAGGTGCCGGACATCAAGTACGCGAAGGACGGTGACATCCTTGAATGGGTCTTCGACTCTATCAAGATCGACGGCATCCTTGGGACGTATTGAATATGGCAACTGAAAAGGAAGTTGGCGGTCAGCGGTACCAGCTCGGCAAGATGAGCGCCATGCAGCAGTTCCATGTGAGCCGCCGCATCGCAACCGTGTTGCCTCCGCTGATCCGGTCGTACCTTGACATGCAGTCGTCCGACGTGCCGCTCACGAAGAACCTGAAACTGCTCGCGTCGTCGATCGAGCCGGTGATGGATGCGCTGTCGCGGATGAAAGACGACGACGCGGAATACGTCGTCGGCGCGTGCATGCGCGTCGTCGAGCGACATCACGGCGCTGTCTGGGCCCGCGTCTGGTCGCCGACGCAAGACGTCTGCATGTTCGACGACATCGACATGGGCACGATGCTGACGCTCACCGGCTACGTGATCATGGAGAACCTCGGGCCTTTTATTCAAGGGCTGCTTACCGGTCTGGCGAGCAGCCCGAGCGAGGCGACACCAGCTGGGTGAAGACGCTGCCCGGCGGCGAGGACTGGCTGCTCGCGCCCGTGCATGCACAGATGTGCCGGTTCGAGTCGCTGAAGGACGGAACTCTCGACCTGGCTGACGTCGCGCTGATGAACGATTACCTCTCCGTCCGGGCGGATAACGAGGCGGCCGCGCGCCGCAGACAGGAACAGAAGCATGGCTGAATCGTCCGTCATTCGCGAGTTTCTGGTCGGACTGGGCTTCAAGATCGACGTCGATCAGGAGAAGAAATTCCGGGACGGCGTCGAGGGGGCGACGAAGAAGACCGAGGAACTCGACAAGGCGCAGGTCAAGGCCGGCAAGTCGGCCGTCACGATGGCGGCCGCTTTCGTTGGTGCGACGGCCTTCGTGGCGGCGCGCACGGTCGATTTCGCCCAGAAGCTGGAGAACCTGCACTTCGCAGCCCGCCGGACAAATTCCGCAGCGAGCAGCCTGAAGGCGGTCGCCAACGCTGCGCAGGACGTTGGCGTGTCCGCCGACCAGGCGCAGAGCAGCATCGAGAATGTCGCGCGATTCATGCGCAACAATCCGTCCGGCGAGAGCTACATCGGCTCGCTTGGCGTGCAGACACGCGACGCGAATGGGCAACTGCGCGACACCGTCGACATCGTCAACGACATCGGCAAGGCGATGGCGAAGAAGCCGGCGTGGTTAGGTGCCCAGTACGCGCAGCAGCTCGGCATCGACGAGAACTACATGCTGGGTATGCGTGATGGGGTGTACCAACAGTCGTATGACCGGGCGAAGGGCGACTACGTAAAAAGCGGCGTCGATACGGCGAACAATGGCGGCCACAGCCTGATGAGCGCGCTGCGCCACATGCAGAGCGGCTTGGAAGGGACGTTCGGTACAGTCGGCACCTTCGGTATCGAGACTGGCGCCGCGCTCGGCGGTGGCCTGCTCACGTACATGGGCGCGCAAAAGGCCGTGCAAGCGGCAGTCGGCAGAGCGCTTGGCGTGGGTGTCGAGAAGGCCGCGACGACGGCAGCGGCTGCCGCTGCTGAGACAGCTGCAACGGCGGCCGCAGGGGCCGGGGCGACGGGCGCGGGTGCTGCTGCCGCAGGCGCCGCTGCCGCGGGGCGCGCTGGTTTGCTTTCCCGCTTGTTGCCGTGGGGTGGTCGCCTCCTCGGACGGGCCGGTGCACTCGGATTGCTGTTCCACAGCGAGGGCCTGAACCAGGGCGAGGACGAAGAGCTGAAGCGGCGGCAGGCGCTCGGGCCGACGATTGATGCGCCGACGCCAGACGCAAAGCCAGCAGCCGCAGCAGCTCCGTCGGCCGCGCCAGCATCCCCTGCGCCGGCGCAACGTGCATCACCACCGGTAGCCGCCGGGCAGCCGGCCGCTGCGAGTGCACCGCCGAACAACGTCGCGCAGCGTATTGCCGATGCGATCGCCGCATCGAAGGAGTCGGAGGCTCGATCGGGCATTCCTGCGCTCGTCACGTTCGCGCAATGGGTGCAGGAAAGTGGCTGGGGCAAAAAGATGTCGGGGAAGAACAACCCCTTCGGCATCAAGGCACGAAAGGGTGAGGCCGGCACCGATGTTGTCACCCACGAGGTGATCAACGGGAAGCGCGTTCGGATGGTCCAACGCTTCGCAGACTACGACTCGATGGCCGACGCGTTCACCGCGCATGCAAACTTGCTCGCGAAGGGAAAGCCATATTCGAAGGCGCGCACGCATCTCGATGATCCGTTCGCTTTCGCCGACGCGCTGACCGGTGTGTATGCGACCGATCCGAAGTACGGAAGCAAGCTGAAGAAGATCATGGGTGACATGCTGCAGGGTTCGCAGTGGACGCCGCTTTCGCCCGGCGATCGCGATCGCCAGACGCACATCGAGGTAAAGCAGGATGTAAGGATCGAGGTGCGCGGAACTGCCGACCCTGATGCGACGGCCCGGTCAGTCGCGCGCGAGCAGCAGAACGTGGCGAACGAGACGATCCGATATGCGGGAGGGCTGGGAGGATGACGAGCATCTCTGACGTCCTCGATGTCACGCTGGTCGGCAGCAAGAAGATCGGCAGCATCACGATCTCGGCCATCGTCGAGGAGGTGTACAGCGACAACCTCATGATCACCGAGCAGCCGGTCGAGGACGGCGCCCCGATCAACGACCATGCGTACATGCGGCCGCGTGAGCTCATCATCAAATGCGGCTGGAGCAACGCCGACTACTCGGCGCTGCTCGGCGCGGCGGTCGTCTCGTTCGATCCGACGGGCGCGAACACGATGGCGACCGGCACGTACGTCGACGCGATCTACAGCCAGCTGTTGAAGCTGCAGGCGAGCCGCGAACGGTTTGACGTCGTCACGACGCGCCGGAAGTACTCGAACATGCTGATTCAGGGGCTGTCGACCGTCACCGATCGGAAGTCGAGTGCTGCGCTGATGGTCACGGCGACGCTGAAGCAGGTGACCATCGTGAGAACACAGGCGACGAAGCTGCCGCCGCGCGACAACCAGGTGAATCCCGCGGCCACGGCCGAGACACAGAACACGGGTGCAAAGTCAGCGGTGCCGGCGACGCCCGCGCCGGGCGGCTCGGTGTCTCCGTCATAATTTGGGTGATATTCTTCCCGCCATTGACATTTTGGCGGGTAAGGATTGTGAAAAATAAATCCCTGATTTTGGTGACTGCGATGGTTTTTGCGTCGCATCATGCTATCGCTGCCACGGCCGCAGACTGCAGCGAGGCTGCGTCGCATAAAGCCGAACAGCAGGGTGTTCAGTATTACTTGCCCGATACCCAGTCATCGGGCGAACTGCATCGCCCAATGATGAGTGTTATTGGGACCGGTCGCCTTCAGTTTTATTCAGCACCGAATCCATCGTGCAAGATACCTGGTGTATTCATCATCCCCGGCGATTCTGTCACGGCTTACTCCGAATATAGGGAGTTTGCATCCGTGATGTATGTGACGCGGTCAGGGGATACCGTTGAGGGATGGGTTTTTTCCAACCGGCTTAAACCCTTGAAATAATTTGCGCCACTTTGAACTTCTGGTGTGCGCGCATAGAAGCCCTGCAATGCAGGGCTTTCTCATTTTGCCATGCCGAACTTCTACGAAATCCCGCTGACCCCTGACCCACAGCGATTCACGATCACGCTGAGTGGCGTCGACTACCAGCTTACGGTGCAGTACCGCGAGGCCGGCAGCACTGGCTGGATCCTCGACGTCGCGGATGCGAGCGGCAATCCGCTGGTCAACGGCATCCCGCTGGTGACCGGCGTCGACTTGCTGGGCCAGTTCGGATATCTCGGCTTTGGTGGCCGTTTATGGGTGCAGGGGGCGGCGAGCCCTGACGATGTCCCGACATTCGACGATCTGGGCGTCGGATCGCACGTTTTCTGGGTGACAGACTGATGGCTGAACAGTTCGGACGGAAATTTTCGCTCATCATCGGTCAGGACGCGGGCGATGCGCTCGACTTCTCGGACCTGCGAGTCAAGTTCGATATCAAGCGCGGCGACCGGGAAACTCCGAATTCTGCGCTCGTCCAGATCTACAACCTGTCCGACAACACGTCGAAGCGCGTTGAGAAGGAATTCACGCGCATGGTGATCCAGGCCGGCTACCCGGGCAACTTTTCGATCATCTTCGACGGGCAGATCAAACAGGTATGGCGCGGACGGGACAATCCGACCGATACGTTCCTGAACGTGCTCGCGGCGGACGGCGACTCGGCCTACTGCTTCGCGAAGGTGATTCAGACGCTCGCCGCTGGCTCGACATATCAGGATCAGGTCAACGCCGCGCTGCAGGCGATGGCACCATACGGCGTCACGGCGGGTTATATCGCGCCGCTTCCGAGCAATCCATTGCCGCGCGGGAAGCCGATCTTCAACCTGGCGCGGGACGTGCTTCGCAGCATCGCGCGTGCAACGCAGACGGTCTGGAGCATCCAGGACGGCAAGGTGATCATGATCCCGGAAACGTCGTACGCGCCGTACGACATCCCCGAGATCAACTCGAAGACCGGCATGGTGGGCTGGCCGGTGCAGATGATCAACGGCATCAGCTTCCAGACGCTGCTGAACCCGAGCCTGAAGATCGGCGGCCTGGTGCACCTCAACAACGCCAGTATTCAGCAGTATCAGTACAGCTTGAATATCAACCAGCAAGCCGATCAAGGCCGGGCACAACTTGAGAACAAAATCGATTCAGACGGTTTCTATTATCTGATGTCGGTAAACCATCGCGGTGATACACGCGGGAACGAGTGGCATAGCGAGGCGCTGTGCCTTGCCACGGATGCTACGTCGGTGGCCAGATCTATTACAGATAATTTGGTTGTTCAGCCTGAGAATGCGATCAAGAGGTTTGGTTAATCCGAGCGGTGCTGTGATTTTTTGATGTTGCTGAAATATTCATCGAAGCTCATCGCTCTCCCCTTGAGATGACCAGTCCCGTTCTTGTCGAGGGTTGCCGAGTAAAACTCGGTTAATGCCGCCGTGCTCTTGTGTCCGTACGGCCCGATGATCAATACCTCTGCGTTGCTCGCATCGAGCGTTTTACCCCAGCAACCGATATCTGGGTTTTCTGTATTGAATATCGCCGCCTTGTGCATGTAAGGCGCGTCTGCGATCGGAAGTTTGCAAGGCTTGTTTTTGAATAGAACGTAGATGTATCGATCTGCAGACACGTCTTCCGTTGCCGGTGACCCTTTAAACATTACGTAGGCATCTTGTGCCGATGCAACACCGGACACCAGCATCGCCAGCAAAACAAGTTTCTTCATTGTGATTCCCCATGGATAGACGCGAACGAACCGACGACGAGTTGGAGGCGTTGAAGCATGCCATCGGTGCAAGATTAACCGAAGTCTGGACGGCGCTTCCTGGAACGGTGGAATCGTTCGACCCCGTCGCGATGACGGTATCCGTGCAGCCGGGCACGAAAGACTCGATCCGAAACGAGGACGGCACCATCAGCACGTCGCCATTCCCGCTGCTGACCGACTGCCCCGTTGTATGGCAGGGTGGCGGCGGCGTGACGGCGACGTTCCCGATCGCCGCCGGCGACGAATGCCTGGTGGTGTTCGCCTCACGCTGCATCGACGCGTGGTGGCAGTCTGGTGGCGTGCAGGAGCAGGCCGAATCGCGTGCGCATTCGCTCGCTGACGGGTTCTCGCTGGTCGGCGTGCGCTCGCGCCCGCGCGCTCTCCCGGGCATCAGCGCGACGTCCGCTCAGCTCCGCAGCGACGACGGCGCGACTTACATCGACCTCAACCCGACGCTGCAGAAAGTGAAGATTGTCGCGCCGGGCGGCTTCGACGTGGTTGCGCCGCTCTCGACGTTCTCGGCGGCCGTGACGATCACGGGCTTGCTGACCTTTGTCGGCGGCATGGTCGGCAGCGCGCTGAGCGGCGCCGCCGCGGTGTTCAGCGGCGTCCTCAACGTGATTGGCCAGATTTCCGCGAACGGCAAGCGCGTCGACGACACGCACACTCACCCCGACGCACAGGGCGGCAACACCGGCCCGGTCAACTGATCACCCGAAACCCTCAACCGAACCCCGCCTCGAGCGGGGTTTTTTGTTTCAAGACTGCGGATAGGCCGGCCAGCCGAAAGCGCGCGTCCTGGGCGCGTTTCCGCAGTCCCTTACTTCCAGGGATCTGCAGGAAGTTCCAGTGAAAGATTTTCCGTTTCCCCTGGTGGTGCCGGTCGACGGCGAGGCGCGCGCCTCGTCCGAGATCATCGCGCGAGGCGTCGGCCTGCAGCACAAGAACGTGCTCGAGTTGGTCCGGCGCTATCGCTCGGATTTCGAGCAGCTCGGCCCACTCGCATTTGAAACGCGGAAGGGCCGCGCGCTCCCGCAGGGCGGCCGCGCCAAGGCTACCGAGTACGCCATGCTGAACGAGCACCAGGCAACTCTGCTGATCACGTTCATGCGGAATTCGCCGAAGGTGATCGCCTTCAAGATAGCGCTGGTGAAGGAGTTCTTCCGGATGCGCGACGAGCTCGGCCGCCGCGAGCAGACGCTCTGGCAGCAGATGCAGGCGCTGATCGCGCGCGAGGTCGAATCGAAGGTGCGCGCCTCGTTTGGCTCGCACCTGATGCTGGCGCGAAAACGGGAGTTGCCCGGGCTCGACGCGGAGCGCGAGCTTCTCGAAAACCAGATGCAGCCGTCGCTGCTCAATTGACCCGGCCCCGAGCCGGGTTTTTCGTTTCTGAGGCCCCGATGAGATACCGACGATTGGATGAAAACGACGATTTCGTCTTCGGCGGGTCCGCGAACGACTTCCTCGTAAACACGCCGGACGCGGTCGCGCAGGCCGTGTTGACACGCTTGCGCCTTCTGAAAGGCGAGTGGTTCTTGGATACGACGGCCGGCATGGACTGGCCGGCCGTGATCGGAAAGAACACGCAGGGCACGGCCGACGCGGCGATTCGCGCGTGCATCCTCGGTACGACCGGCGTCACCGAAATCACCGCGTACGCGAGCTCGCGCGATAGCGACACCCGGAAGCTGACCGTCACCGCGACGATCACGACCATCTACGGAACCACCACTGTTCAGGCGACCCTGTGACGACGACCCTCACCACTGTCGCGGCGACCATCGACGCGAACGGCATCACCGCGCCGACGTACGCGGACGTCTACGCGTACTTCCAGGCGAAGTATCAGGCGATCTACGGGACGGACGTCTACATCGATCCGGACAGCCAGGATGGCCAGCTGCTCGCCGTGTTCGCGCAGGCCATCGCCGACTGCAACTCGGTATCGATCGGGATCTACAACTCGTTCAGCCCGTCGAAGGCGGTCGGCGCGGCGCTGTCGAGCAACGTGAAGATCAACGGGATTCAGCGCGAGGCGCCGTCGTATTCGAGCGCTGATCTGACGCTGGTCGGGCAGGCCGGCACGACGATCACGAACGGGATCGCGAAGGACGGAAACGACAACCAGTGGGCGCTCCCGTCTACCGTGACGATTCCGCCGGCCGGCCAGATCACCGTTACGGCGACCTGCACGACGATCGGCGCGATCGCCGCGCTCGCGGGCACGATCAACCAGATCGGCACGCCGACGCGCGGCTGGCAGACCGTCACAAACGCGTCGGATGCCTCTCCCGGCGCGCCGGTTGAGTTGGACCCGGCGCTGCGCAAACGCCAGACCGTTTCTACGGCGCTGCCGTCGCAGACGGTGCTGGATGGCATTGTCGGCGCGGTCGCCAACATCTCGGGCGTCACGCGGTACCGCGCCTACGAAAACGACACCGAGGTTACGGATGCGAACGGCATCCCCGCGAAGCGCATTGCGCTGGTCGTGGAAGGCGGCGACGCGAACGCGATCGCCAATGCGATCTCGGTGAAGAAGACGCCTGGCAGCGGCACCTACGGCACGACCAACGTCGTCACGTTCAACCGCTACGGCATGCCGGTGCCGATCAACTTCTTCCGTCCCACCGATGCGCCGATCTCAGCCGTCGTCACGATCCGCGTGCTGACGGGCTACACGACGTCGACCGGAACGGCACTTCAGGCAGCGATCGCCGCGTACGTGAATGGCGTGGACATCGGCGGCGGCGCGGCCGCCGCGGTCGAGTGGGACGACTGTATCGCTGCGGCGAAGTCGATCCCGGGCTCGGCCACGTTCAAGATCATCAGCCTGGTGCTGACGGGGCCGCGCGGCGCCGGCGCGCCGGATGTCGCGCTGCTGTTCAACGAATCAGCCTCGTGCACGGCTGATCAGGTGCAAATCGCAACGGGGTGACCGCATGGCAGATCTCGACGATTACACCGCGCTGATCACGTCCGAGCACAGCGACAAGCCGCTGTTCGTCGCCATGACAGGGATGCTTGCCGCGCCGCTGGTCGATCTGATGAACGTGCTCGAGGGCATGCCCGCGCAGTTCGACCTGGACGACGCGGTCGGCGATCAGCTCGACATCGTGGGCGAGTGGATTGGGCTCAGCAGGCAGGTGAGCACGCCGCTGACCGGCATCTACTTCGCGTTCGACCTGGACGGTCTGGGCTTCGATCAAGGCGTCTGGAAGGGCCCGTTCGATCCGGATACAGGTCTTGTCTCGCTGGACAATGACACGTACCGCATGACGCTGCGAGCGAAGATCGCGGCGAACCACTGGGACGGCACGCCGGGCGGCGCGGCCGACATCCTTGACATGCTGGCGCCGGCCGGGTCGCTCGTGTTCCTCGAGGATCACTGCGACATGTCGATCACGATCGGCGTCGCAGGAAAGCAGCCGTCCGCGCTGTATCTCGCGCTGCTGAAAAACGGGTTGCTGTCGCTCAAGTCGGAGGCGATCCGCGTCAACTACGCGGTGACCTCGGTCGACGGCGCGCCGATCTTCGGCTTCGATATGACCAACGAATACGTGGCTGGCTTCGACGCCGGTGCATGGTCCGGCGACCAGCTCGTCTCGGCCAGCGAACTCGACTACACCTTTGCCCTCGATGGCTCGACGCTCGCATAGGGCGTCGCGGCCTATCTTCCCTCCGGAGTTTCCGTGACCATTCAAAACGACTTCCTGCCGTTCGCGGTAGGCGCGGGCGCGAACGTGCTCACGCAGTCTGCCTATGCTGCTCTGGCCGCCGTCGAAAGCGGTTATCAGGCAGGCACGGCGCAGTCCGCAGCCTGCAACAAGACCTGGCGCCAGAGCAGCATCATGACGGCCGTGATCGCGCAGTTCATCGTCGCGCAAACGGGGCAGGCTGCCGTCGACGACGGCACAACCGGCACGCTGCTCGCGAATTTCACCGCGGCTGTCAGCGCTGCCTCGCGTAACTCCGTCGTGCTCGCCGACACCGGCGCCGCGAACGCATACGCGGCGGCGAACGCCGCACCGTTCACGGCCCTCCCGACTGCGACTGGCATCGCTCAAACCTTCAGAGTCGCGCACTCGAACACCGGTGCGTCGACGTATGCTCCAGACGGACTCCCAGCCGCACCGATTTTCGGCGCGGGCGGCCTGGCGCTGCAAGGCGGCGAGTTGGTCGCTGGCGGCGTCGCGACTTTGATGTCCTACGTTGGCCCGCTGATCAACGGCGGCTCGCTGTGCTGGGTATTGGTGAAAAGCGTGGGTGGCGCATTGCAAGTTGCGCCGGCGGCGAAGACCTATCACGCAGCGCAGCTCGGCCAGGTCCAACAGTCGCAGATCTGCCGGACCGTGCAGAGGGCGGTCAATTACGCGGTGCAAGTTGCCGACGCTGGGACGATGTTTTACGCCGGCGCAGCGCTCACATATCAACTGCCGAGCGCAGCACTGACAGCCGGCATGGTGTTCGGCTTCATGAATCAGGCCGGCTTCGTGCCGACGGTGCAGACTTCAGTCGCCGGACAACTGATCCAGGGCGAGAACCTCTCCGGTGCGACCTCCATTGCGCTGAGCAAGCAAGGTGCGTTGCTCATCGTCATGTCCGACGGTGCGAACTACATCCTGCAATCCGCGTCGCCGGCGATCTGGTCGCCCAAAGTCGCGCCGGTCTACAACAGCACGTCGATCAATTCGCCGGCTGCCAGCACGACCTACACAACCACGGTCAGCTTTACGGCACCGTGTCCGGGAAGCGTCGCGGCAATGGGCTCGTTGAACGCATCTGGAACTTCGGCGTCTGTGTTGAACGCCTCCCTGACGATCAATGGCTCGAGCGTCTCCAGCGATTCCACGCTCTCTTCGCAGACGCATATGGGCGTTGCGCCGATCCTTGCCGGGCAGACCGTAACAGTGACCATGCAAGTGACGACGCAGTCGACCGCCCCTGGCATCGCGCTCGGTATGCACGTACAGGCGATTTTTTCTCCGAATCCCTGATAGAGGGCTGATTCATGAACTTCGAATACTACGTTTTCGCGGATGCCTCGGGTCGGATTACCGGATCGGGGGCGACCCGGGACGGCACGATTCCGGAAGGCGCAATCGGGTGCACGCAGGATCAGGCGACCAACCCGTCCGCCTATGCGGTCTCCGCTGGCAGCGTCGTTGCGTTGAGTGGTGCGCAACTGCTCGCCCAGGCGCAGGAGGCTCAGCTCGCCGTCATCTCTGCGTCCTACGCCGCTGCGATCCTGCAGCCCGTTTCGTTCAAAAGCGCCGGCGGCGTCACCGAGACATTCCAGGCAGACCCGGGCAGCCAGACGGTGCTGATGCAGACCACGCAGGGCTATTCGATCGCCGGCGGCGTTCCCGAAGGGTTCTATTGGGTGGCCGCGGACAATACGCATGTCCCGTTCACCCTCGCGGATCTCGAAGGGCTGTATCAGGCGATGCTGGCGCGCGGCTGGGCTGCGTTCCAGCGCAAGCAAACCCTGAAGGATCAAATCAACGCCGCGACAACTGTCGACGCTGTTCAGGCAATCACCTGGTGATCGATCCATGAAAATTCGCCTTTCCCGACTCATCGGATGCGCACTGATGTGCATGGCATCGGCCGCGAATGTGGCCATCGCTCAGTTCGTTCCCGGTCAGATATTGAGCGCGCAGCAGCTCAACAATGCGTTCTCCAGCGTTTTGCCGATTTCCGGGGGCACGCTCGCTGGATCGCTGACGGTTCCGTCACTGATCGCGGGAAGCGCGAGCATTTCCGGCGGCACGATCAGCGGTCTGTCGTCTCCGCTGCCCATCGCATCAGGTGGCACCGGCACGGCGACCGCCACCGGGACCGGAGCCGTCGTGCTCTCGAATTCGCCGGCGATCGCGAATGGTCTGAGCGTCTCGAACGGCAGCGACGTCATCACGGTGAACAACAACGCGAACAACGTGCTCGTGTTGGGAGGCACTGGCAGCAGCACCGCGAAGTCCATCGCGGTGACGTCGCTCGGTGGTCTCATCGCCTCATCCACTACCAATGTGGGAGACGGCGTCGCGCTCAAATCGGACTACTACAATACGGCGGTATTCCAGGGGCTCAATTCGAGTGGCACAGCAGGCTACGACACGAACCTGACGCTGTATCGGCCAGCCAGCACGAACAACGCGTTTCTCGGCGTGACGATGTCAGCGAACCCGACCGCAGAACAGCATCTGTGGATGGGTACCGACTACACGAACAACCGCTACGTCTTCACGCAGACGGTGACCGGAACCGGCGCGTATCTTCCGACCACGTTTCGTAACGGACAGGCCGATGCGTTCGTAATCGGGACCGGCACGACCCCGCCTACCACGTTCTACGGTGGCGGTGTGGTGCTCGCTGGCACCGAAGGCAACCAGGTCACCTGGGCGCTGGGCGGACAGATCTGGTCGATCAACATGGCGCCCGGGGGCAATCTGTACGTGCACGATGGCACGAACAACAAGTTCCCTCTGGCCGTCGTTCCGAATTCGACGGCGGCGCTCAAGATCAATGCGACCTCCTCGACGTTCACGGGCGGCCTCGATTCGACCGCGATCGGGCCCAATACGCCGAGCACAGGCGCATTCACGACGCTGTCTGCATCGAGCACCGTAAGTGGTGCGGGATTCACGACCTACCTCGCGTCTCCTCCTGCGATCGGCGGCACGGCCGCGAATACCGGCGCCTTCACGAACCTGTCGTCATCCGGCACGGTGAGCGGCACCGGCTTCTCGACCTACCTCGCTTCGCCGCCGGCCATTGGCGCGACGACGGCGAACACCGGGCGGTTCACGACGCTCTCATCGACCGGTACCGGCGCAATGCCGCTCTACAGCACAACCGGTACCGGCGTGAATGCGCCGCACATGGTTCAAGGAAACGTAGCGCTGTCGTCGGGCTCGGCGACGGTCACGCTTAGCGGATCGGCGGTGTTCACTTCGTCGTCGAGTTATACCTGCATGGCCAATGACACGACCGCGGCGAATGCCGTGAAAGTCGGGCAGACGTCTGGCACCTCCATTACCTTTACAGGTACCGGCACCGACTCCGTGCAGTTCTTGTGCGCGGGCAACTGATTCAGTTCGAAAAAGACCATGCATAGCCGCCTTCGGGCGGCTTTTTCATTTCCGGGGGATGAATGACTGACAACGCATCGGCGCCGGCGCGCGTCGAGGAACGACTGCGCGCGGGTGATCGCCGCTTCTCGAAGCTGGAACAGCGAATCGACGCGAGCGACGCGGCAGTGAAGGCACACCTTCAACGTCAGGACGAAAAGATCGACGCCATCATCGCGGGCCAGGCGACGATCCAGGCAAACACGCAATCGATGGTCGACACGTGGGAAGGTGGCGCGCGCGTGGTGCGTGCGTTGTGCCGCCTCGCCGATGCGTGGCGCTTTCTTCTCCGACACGTGGCCGGCCCGACGATCGCGTTCGGCACGGTCGGCGTGATCGTCTTCCGTTACCTGCGACACGAACCCATCCCCGAGTGGGCGACCGCAGTCGTGAAACTGCTTCTGGGATAACCATGACACCTCAAATCCTCTCCGCTGCACTGCAGATTCCGCTCGCGCGCGCGACGCCTTGGGCCGACCCGCTGTCGGCCGTGATGGCGTTGTATGCGATCGACTCGCCCGCTCGTCAGGCGGCATTTCTCGCGCAGTGCGGGCACGAATCCGGCCGATTCCAATGGCTTCGCGAGATCTGGGGGCCGACGCCGGCGCAACGCGCGTACGAACCGCCGGCGACCAAGGCTAAGGAACTCGGTAATACGAAACCTGGTGACGGATTCCTGTTCCGCGCTGGCGGTTTGATCGGCGTCACCGGCCGCTACAACTTCCGCGTGATGGGCCAGAAGATCGGCGTAGACCTCGAGGGCAACCCGGACCAGATTTCGCAGCCGAGCATCGCGGCCGAAGTGTCTGCGCAATTCTGGGCCGACAACGCCCTGAGCGCGTTCGCCGATGCCGGCGACTTCCTGTCGATCAGTCGGGCGATCAACCTCGGCAATCCGCGCTCGGCGGCCACGCCGAACGGCATGCCAGACCGCCTGGCGCTCTGGGATTCCTGCAAAAAGGCGCTCGGCGTGGCCTGACTCGCCAGTTTTCGATTTTTCGAAATTTCGCAATCCCGCCCGGCCGCGTGCCGGGCGTTTTCATTTCTGGACCAGACATGACCCGATGCAGCCATGACGTCGCGCTCGAGCAGCGCTGCGAGAAGTGCACGGCCGAGGGCCTCGCAGGCCTGCCGAAGATCGCCGGCGAGCATGCCGTGCGCGTGACCGACGTCGAGATCGAGTACTACCCGGATCACCCGCCGCGCACCGAGTCGGCGACGTTCCGGCACACGAAGAAGGAAGGGCATGCGGCCGGCCTGCGCTGCGCGATCAGCGGCCAGCCGGCGCCCGAGTATCACCACCTGTTCTGCGAGTGGGCTGATTCGGATGCGATCGACTGGGCGGTCGTGCGCGGCGTCGCGCTGGGCGAGGTGAAGGAGCTGCCGGTGCTCGACCCGGCGACCGATCAGCCGACGAAGGAGCTGTATCCGGTCAAGGAATCGTTCCTCTGGCTCGTTTGCAAGCTCGTCGAGCTGCGTGGCTTCGACTGGCACGCGTTCGATCCGGCGAAGCCCGAAACCTTCGTCGACGCGATGACGAACATGCTGCCGCTCTCGGCGAAGTTCCACCGATCGCCGACGCACGGCATTCATCACCGGTCGTTCCCGACCTTCGTATTCCAGGCGTTCCCGCGCAAGGCCGGGTTCGTCTTCACCCCGGACGAGCTCGTCCAAGACCAGAAGGAGTAAGCCATGCCGAAATCCATTCTGCAAACCGGCGCTGTCACGTTCACCGCGTCGTCGTTCGTCCCGCTCATCGATTGGGCTGCATCGGCGATGGGCGTGAAAATTCCGCTCGATGCTCAGTTGCAACTCGCTGCAGGGCTGATCACGCTCGGCCATGCCGTCGTCAATCGCTTCTTCCCGCAAGCCACCGCGCAGCAGTAACCGCCAGCCGCACATCGCGGCACCACTCCCGAAGGAAGCCCCATGAAAAAGCTCATGCCGCTCGCGGCAGGCATTGTCGCGTCCGTCCTCATCGTCGCGGCCGGCTGCACCACGGCCCAGCAACAGAAACTCGCCGACGTCGCGGCGACTGCCAAGGTGCAGGTCGCGCGAGCCTGCGCAGTCGTGCAGCCGACGCTGCTCGACCTGAGCGCGTCTCTCCCGGGCGAAGCGAACCTGAAGCAGCTCGCTGCGGACAACGGCCAGATCTGCGCGGCCGCCCAGGTGCTCGACGTGGCCAGTGCTCAATCACTCGTGAACACGCTGATCCCGCAGGCGATCGGCCTGGTCGGCATGCTGCCGATCGATCCGGCAGCACAGGCGTCGATCCGGCTCGCGCTCGGCGCCGCGTCGATCGCGTTGTCGGATTGGCTGGTGGTCTACGGCACTCCGGAGGCGACTGCGCCGGCCGCCGCGTCGACGCCGCTCGCGGGCTCGCCGCTTCAATGACGCCGCGCGACTACGCGCTGCTCGCGCAGGAGGCGTATTCCGCAAAGCCGGACATCGGTAAGGCGGATAGCGCCTCGCGCGCGATCGTGCGGCAGACGGCCGGCGGCCTGGTCGTCGCCTTTCCGGGCACCGACAACCTCGACTGCGTCGCCGCAGATCTCGACGCGCATCCGATCGATGTGATCGGCATCGGCCAGGTGCATCACGGGTTCTGGAAGGCGTGGGGCGCGATCGCCGTCGACGTGCTCGCCGCGATCGACGGCCGGCCGGTGACGCTCGTCGGGCATTCGCTCGGCGCCGCGATCGCGATCATGGCTGCGGCGGCGATGGTGGTCGGCGGCAGGGCGCCGGCAGCCGTCTACGGCTTCGAGCCGCCGCGCGTGAGCACGAATGGGAGTGTGGCCGCACTGCTCGCGAAGGTGCCGCTCAGCCTGTACAAGAACGGAAACGACATCGTGCCGGATCTGCCGCCCGGCTGGCAGCATGCCGGTGCGATCCAAGCGATCGGCCGGCCGGCGCTCCCGTTCGCGAACGTGACAGACCATGCGATCGCGCGAGTGGTCGAGGCGCTTTCAGTCTTCAGCGTGCCTGGCTTCGTCCTGCAAAATCAGGCGTAGCTTATAGAGGGCCACGAGGTGGCCGCCGACGTCCTCGGACCAGACTTTCTGGACCGTTTGACGCAGGTCCTCGGCGTCCCTGAACTGATGCCGACACCTCGCGATCTCGAGGATCAGGCGCCGCACCTCGTGACCGTCCGGGTAGCGGCGCCACATTTCGCGCAGCTCACGATTGGTCGGCGACTGGAAGGACGGCAGGGGCTGGCGAAGCATGTGGATGCGAAACAACACTGTATTGATATACAGTGTATCGCGATCGGGGGCGCTGGGAAATTCTTCCAATTAGAGTCAGTTCAACCGAGCTTAGCCTTGTCGTTACGTGCTCACAAAATCATCAATATATTGGAAGGATGCCCCGTGAAAGCCAGTCCAGTAAAGGCATTCGGCCCGATTTTCAAGCTGCATGGGGTGCAGGTGGTCGGAGGTTCAAATCCTCTCGCCCCGACCAGACAAAGAACCCGCGTCAGTTCAGGCTGACGCGGGTTTTTTCTTGCCGGTCGCTTTTTTGCACATCGCGGCGCGGCCCCGGTAAAATGCAAGGTTGATCCACGGAAAGCGCCGTGATTTAGCGGAAGAGGATTCCCCGAACATGACTGATCTTCGTCTTACCATGCGGTTCGCTGCAGTGCTCGCCACCGGCGCGCTCGTCGCCGGTTGCGGTACGTCGTCGCCCACGAAAGTGGACTACAAGAGCGATTCGAAATCGAAGGAAGCGTCGCTCGCAGTGCCGCCCAACATGCTCGACGAGACGGCCGATCAGCGTTCGCTGCCGCCGCAGGGCGGCGCGACTTCCCTGTCTGCGCTTCAGCAGGTCCAGCAGGCAGCGCCTGCGCTGGACACTGTCGCACCGCCCGTGGCCGGCATGCATATCCAGCGCGACGGCACCGAGAGCTGGCTCGTGATCGACGGCAAGCAGCCGGCCGACATCTGGCCGCAGGTTCGCCGGTTCTGGCAGGAGCAGGGCTTCCTGCTCGTGGTCGACCAGCGCGACAAGGGCGTGATGGAAACCGACTGGAACGAAACCCATCCGCAGATCAACGACGGCCTGATCCGCAGCGTGATCTCGAAGGCGATGGGCAACTCGTACGTGACGGCCGAGCGCAACAAGTACCGCACGCGCCTCGATTCGGCGCCGAACGGCGGCACCTACGTGTTCATCAGCCAGAAGGGCATGCGCGAGGCGATCACGGGCGCGAACAACGATTCGAGCAAGTGGGAACCGAAGCCGAACGATCCGGCGCTCGAAACCGAATACCTGAAGCGGCTGATGGCCGTGCTCGCGCAGAATGCGCAGCGCGCAAAGAACGGCGAGCCGCCGATCGCGAACATCAAGGACAACACGGTACCGACGGAGAAGAAGGCCGACGCCGATGCATCGTCGAAGGCTGCCGCGGCGATCGCCGCGCAGAACGTCTCGCGCACGTCGGCGCAGGGCAACGACGCGGCCGACGCGGCCGTGCCGTCCGAAGTCACGCTCGGCGAGCCGTACGACCGCTCGTGGCTGCACGTCGGCCTCGCGCTCGATCGCGCGAACTTCACGGTGGACGATCGCGATCGCACGAAGGGCCTGTATTTCGTGCGCTATGTCGATCCGAAGGATCTGACCTCGGCCGAGCAGGGCTTCTGGAGCCAGCTGTTCCACGGCAAGAAGGAAAAGCAGGCGAAGCAGTACCGCGTCAACGTGAAGGCGCTCACGGCCGACCAGACGCGCGTTGCGATCGTCGACGATGCGGGTGCGATCGACACGTCGTCGCCGGCACGCCAGATCATGGGGCTGCTCGTGAACCAGCTTCGCTGATCGCGGTCCTTCCCTGCGTCACTGAAAAGCCCGCCTTTCGGCGGGCTTTTTTCTTGGCCGTCCACTCCTGCATGCAGGTGTGCGAGCGGGTCGGTCCCTCCTCGTGACGTTACGTAACATCCGTGCGTTACGGCGGCAGAACACGTGTCACATTGTCGCCAACGTCAAAAAATCTCCTTTTAAATCAATGGAATGACTGGTGTGTGAGGGCTGGCATGCAACCTGCTTTATATATTGGAATTGTTGAAACAGGGAGGACGACGTCAGATGCCGGGCGGGCGCCGCGAGCGCCGGATCATCGGTATCGGCGTCTTCGAATGCCGGCGCGACATGTGCCGGCGCAACCGATGACGATCCGCGCCAGCGTGCGGATCTCGATGGCCCCGTCGCCTATCCTCGTAGGGCGACGGTTTCGCCCGCGCTTCTCTGAAGCGCGGGCTATTTTTTTGGGGCCGTCGGGTCGTGTCGCATCGGCGTGGCCGATGCGCGACGTGTGATTCGCGTATTCTCGGACTTTTATCGATGAAGGAGTCGGGAATGGCGGAAATTGCAGTCGTGGCGCTGATCGTGGCGAAGCCCGGTGCCGAGGAAAAGCTGCGCACCGCGCTCGAAGGGATCGTCGAGCCGACCCGCAACGAAGCCGGTGCGTTGCAGTACGACCTGCACCGGGATCTGAAGGAGCCCCTGCGATTCGTATTCGTCGAGCGTTGGGAGAGCGAGGCGGCACTGGCTGCCCATGCGCGTTCCGCGCACATTCTCGCTTATCGCGAGACGGCCGCGGACTGGATCGAAAGTACCGAAATCCGCGTGCTGTCGAAGCTCGTCTGAGCCGGGCAGGGCGACCGGACGTATCCGGTCGCAGCGGCGCGTCAGTGCGACGCGCTGGGGACGTCGAGGATCAGGATGATCGTCCAGTCGGCGTCGCCGTCATGGTGATACTGGCGCTCGGCCACGATGAACGGCTGCTGCTTGCCTTGCGGGCCGAGGAACAGTACGTCGCCCTCCATCGGCAGGCACTCGATCGGCGGCAGCGCGAGGAACGCGTCGGCCGAGCCGCGTGGCATCAGTTGCTTGATCTGGCGAGTGGCGGCTTCGGTCCACTCGATGTCGAGTTGAATGTTGCTCATGCTGTCCTCCGCACCGGGGTGCGCACGGGTGGAAAATTTCGGTGCGCGACTTTAGCACAGCGCGCAGGCGCCGCAACCAAAAAAGCCGAACCCGGTTGCCCGGATTCGGCTTTTTACTTGTGCGGTGCCGCCGAACTTACTGGCTGGCAGCGTCTGCGGCCTTGGCCGCCTTCTTGCCGGCCTTCTTCGCTGCTGCCTTGTGATGAGCAGCCTTCTTGCCGTGATGATGCTCTTCCTGCACCGCCGGCTGAGCGGCTTCGGCCGCTTGCTGCTGCTGCAGCGCTTGTGCGCGCTGCTCGATCTCGGAAATCTTGGCCGGATCGGTGATGGTCTGGATCTGCGTGCTCTCTTGCGCATACGCTGCGCCAGTCAGCGCCGACATCGCTACCAGGATAGCCAGGGACGTCTTCTTCATTGCTTTACCTCCGCTAAGTGGTGATGAACCCGAGTGTTGCCGTTTTGTCTGGCGACTGCAATCGAGTGCGTGTCGAGTGTAACAAAAGTGACGGATCAATGTGCACCGGATCGAGGCGCGATGCAAGGCCCCGTTGAAGTCGCGCAACACTTCGCGTACTTCGTCATGCGCCTGCCATCCTGCGCGAAATCGCGATTTCCTCGCCCGTTTCCGGGCAATTCTCAAAACCAGCCGAGCCACCGGTACACGTGGAATTGCGCGATGCCGACCAGCTCGTGCAGTGCCTGCTCGGCGTTGGCCAGATTGCGCCAGCGCGGGAGCCAGCCTGTTTGCGCAAGCCGGCGGTTCGCATAAACGGGCTGTGGATCGATGCCGAAACGGCGGAAATCGAGCAACGCGCGGCGCATCTGGTACGACGAGGTGACGAGAATGCGTGCGTCGTCATACTGTGAGCGTAGTATAGATGCAGTGAATTTCGCATTTTCGTAGGTCGTGCGGCTGTCCGGTTCGAGCACGAGGTCGGCAGGCGCAACGCCTTCGGCGAGAAGTTGGCGCCCGTATACGACTGCTTCGGTTTCGCCGTGATGCTGCGGGTCGCCGCCCGACATCACCACGGTGCAGCGTTCGGCCTGCTGTCGGCACACGCGATAGAGCGCTGCAGCCTTGTGAATGCGTGCGGCGCCGTCGGGTGGCGGGCGCAGCCCGGTATCGGTGCGACGCGTGCCGGCGCCGATGACAATCAGCGTGGTTCGTCCGTGCATGTCCGGGTGCTCGACCGGCATAACGCCGGCCTCGGTCCAGGCGATCAGCGGCGCGGCGAGCCAGCCCGTCGCGAGCAGCCAGAACAGCGCGGCGGCGGCGATCGAGATGATTCTCCGCCGCTTGCGGCAGAGCATGAAACAGATGAAGAGAAGTACAAATGAATCGAACAGAATCAATTTGATTGGGGTATGGTGTCTTTTTATGGACGGCTGACGATCCGGCCCTGACGCGACGCCGAACGTCGGCCTCCAGAATCGGTGGCGGTATCGGCGGGCGGAGACCCCGCCCGACGCGCCGCTTCGCATTGTCGCTGCACTTTAAGAAAGAATCGAGATGGCCACGTATTCCAACGAAGCGGTGCTCGACGCATTGAGACGAGTGCAGTACCGCCAGGTACCGTGGGCACGCCGCCCGGGCGTGTTCGAGTATCTCCGTTCGCTCGGGCTGATGGACACGGTCAGGCAGAAGACCGTTGCCCCCGCGCCGGGCTTCCACGCCCCGGTCGACATCGCCGTGCTGACCGACAGCGGTCGAGCCGAATTCTCGCGCCTCGAGCGTGACGAGAAATTACTTTCCTGGACCGATCGCCGCATGGACGACTACGCGTTGAGCGAAGCGAGCGCCGTCGCGATTCTCGAAAGCCGTCTGTAGCGGCGAATCATCCCGGCTCGTGCGTCGCCGCGCGACTCGGTCATGCCAAAAAAAAGCCCGTATCACGAGGATACGGGCGTACCGGATACTTTTGCTGTTGCCACGCTGTGCTCATGGCAACGATGTGACTCGTCGCTTGCGGCGCAGTTCCCGAAAGCGGGCATTTTCTTTGGCGAATTCCTGAAATCGGCAGGACTACGGATGACGCGGCACGTCGGACGGCTGCGAGCTGATGCGCGCCCGCGCGTTGCTGGCAATGTCGCCGCGCAGGTCGCCGCGCGGCACGGTCTGCCGGCCGGACGCGTTGGCGGACGGCGGCTGGCGAAGGGTGTTGCGGTGATCCTGCTGACGGTGGGGCGGCTTCGTGCGATCGTCGGCATGAGCTGGAGCCGTCAGCGCCAGGGAAATGACAATGCCGCATGCGACGAGCAGTGACATTGGTTTCATGGCGGGGCTCCCTTCAAGCCGTCGATGCGGCCTGTTGATATTTCGCTAAGGTAAGCGCGGGAGTGCAGGCTAGCTGTAAATATTGGTAAATAGATGTATCGCGGCACGACAACGGTAATCGACGGCAATGCGGGCGCCGCGAAAAAGTCGCGTCGCAGAAAAGAAACCGGGCGGCCGAAGCCGCCCGATCGAGCATGCGTTACGCCATCTTGACGGGGGCGCGCCAGGATTCCGGGTTGGTCCAGAAGGCGCCGCGCAGCCGGTCGCGGCTCGGCGGTGCGGGCGGCTTCGCGGCGCTTGCGCCGATGCGCCCGCGCAGCGAGATCTGCCGGCCGCTCGTACCGAGTCGCTTCACGATTTCGGCGAGCGTACCGTCCGCCTGCCATTCGTCAAAACGACGGCGGCAGGTCGGCGGCGACGGGTAGCGGCCCGGCAGCTTCGACCAGCCTTCACCCGTCGATAGCACCCACAGCACGGCGTTGACCACCGAGCGGGCTTCCACGCGGGGACGGCCGCGCCGTTCACTCCGTGCGGGTTCCGAGCAAAACAGACCCTCGACCAGCGCCCACTCGTTATCTCTCAAATCGTCGAACAGCATCATGTCCTCACCTCAGCGAAGCTAACTCCGGTGCGCTGCCCTGCGCCGCGCACTCTTCAAGCACTCGATCGTCGAGTGCCGGGTGGGGGCGTCCGGTTGGCCGGCAGCGGTGTTTCTGCTCTTCCGTCCGACGAAACCTACGCCCTGTGCGCTAGGTGATGCACGAAGCGTGCCATGTCGGAGGTAAATCCCTCGAGAGCCGCTTGGCAGCGAGCTAACGGCTAAGTCAGCTAGGGGCGTATAAGACGCCAAAATAACCCGGCAGCAAATCGGGACAATCACCAATCTTGTGCAGTTCGCCCGCACCACGTGCGTTCGCGAATGTATTGCACCGCAGCGAAACATTCGCGGCAGGTGCCGGATTCGCACCTCGAGGCCGGATTCGCGCATTAAAATCGCGCATCGATATCGATGATTGATGAGGTCAGGAGATGAACGTCACGCTGCGCCAGCTTCGCGTATTCATCGAGGTCGCGCGGCTCAGGAGCTTCAGTCGCGCGGGCGACGAGATCGGGCTCACGCAGTCCGCGGTCAGCCGCTGCGTGCGCGAGCTCGAGGCCGAGCTCGGGCTGAAGCTGATCGACCGCACGACGCGCGACGTGCAGCTGACCGATGTTGGTGCGAACCTGATCGCGAGTGTGTCGCGCCTGATCGACGATCTCGACGACACGCTGCGCGAGATCCGCGAGATCGGCGAGCAGCGCCGCGGGCGCGTGATCGTCGCGGCGAGCCCGACGATCGCCTGCCGGCTGATGCCGCGTGTGGTTGCGTCGTGCGAGCGCCAGTTCCCGTTCGTGACGCTGGGCTTGCGCGACGACGTGCAGAGCGACGTCTTGCGCAAGGTGAAGTCGAGCGAAGTCGACTTCGGTGTCGTGATCGGGCCACTGACGGTCGCCGATCTCGTGTGCGAGCCGTTGATGACCGATTCGTTCTGTCTCGTCGCGCGTGCCGACCATCCGCTCGCGGCACGGGCCGAGGTGCCGTGGACGGCGCTGGACGGCGAGCGCCTCGTGCTGCTCGACCACGCGTCGGGCAGCCGGCCGCTGATCGATGCCGCGCTGGCCGCCCATCACGTCAATGCGACTGTCATGCAGGAGCTCGGGCATTCGGCGACGGTGTTCGGGCTGGTCGAGGCGGGCGTCGGGGTGAGCGTGCAGCCGTGGCTGTCGTTGCCGCTCCCGGCCGGCTCGACGCTGGTCGCGCGGCCGCTCACGCCGCGCACCGAACGGACGGTCGAGCTGGTGCGCCGCCGCGACCGGTCGTTGTCACCTGCCGCGCAGGCGATCTGGGAGCTCGTGCGCCAGATGCCGGCGCGGGCGGAAGACCTCGACTGACGCGTGCCGACTTGCGCCGGCCGCGCTTGAGGGCCGGTACACTACGCGGATCGTGTTCGTCGACGGTGGTCCTCGATGGTGCAATCCGATGATTTTCTTCCCGGGACCGGCGAGCCGGCGGCGCGCGCGGCGGTGCAGGCGCTGCGTCCGTCGCTGATCCGGGAAGTGGCGAATGCCGGCTTCGGCGTGCCGGACATGCTGCCGTTCTGGTTCGGCGAATCCGATCGCGTGACGCCGGATTTCATCCGTGACGCCGCGGCGGCCGCACTGCGCGACGGTGCGACCTTTTATACGCACAACCTCGGCACCGCGCCGCTGCGCGCGGCGATCGCGGCCTACGTCGGCGCGCGCCACGGCGCGACGGCGGCCGACACGGTGGCCGTGACGAGTTCCGGCGTGAGTGCGTTGATGCTGGCCGCGCAGATGCTGGTCGGTCCGGGGGACCGCGTCGTCGCGGTCACGCCGCTGTGGCCGAATCTCGTCGAGATTCCGAAAATCCTCGGGGCGCAGGTCGAATGCGTGCCACTCGACTATGGCGACGCGGGCTGGCGGCTCGATGTCGGGCGGCTGCTCGGCGCGCTGACGCCCGGGACGCGGATGCTGCTGATCAATTCGCCGAACAATCCGACCGGCTGGACGATGTCGCGCGACGACCAGCGGGCCGTGCTTGCCTATTGTCGCCGTCACGGCATCTGGCTGGTCGCCGATGAAGTGTACGAACGGCTCGCGTTCGATGCGGACGGCGCGCCGTCGTTTCTCGACATCGCTGCGCGCGACGAGCGGGTCGTCGTCGTGAATTCGTTTTCGAAGGCGTGGGCGATGACGGGCTGGCGACTCGGATGGCTCGTCGCGCCGGCATCGGTGACGAGCGACCTGTCGAAGCTCGTCGAATACAACACGTCGTGCGCGCCGGGCTTCGTGCAGGCCGCGGGCGAAGTTGCGTTGCGCGACGGCGAGCCGTTCGTGCGGTCGTTCGTCGCGTCATTGCGCGACGCGCGCGATCACCTGGTTGCCGCGCTGCGGACGTTGCCCGACGTCGAAGTGCCGCCTCCGCCGGGCGCGATGTACCTGTTCCTGCGCCTGCCGGGCGCGGCCGACAGTCTCGCGTTCTGCAAGACGCTGGTTCGCGAGGCAGGTGTCGGCCTAGCGCCGGGGCGCGCGTTCGGCCCGGAGGGCGAGGGCTTCGTACGGTGGTGCTACGCGTGCGATCCGGCTCGACTGGATGCGGGCGTCGAGCGGCTGCGCCGGTTCCTCGCGCGCGGTTCGGCCGCCCGCTGAAGCAGGGCCGGAGCGCACACGCCGGGCTGGCGGCGGCCCGCTCGGCTCATCTTTACGCACCGGGCAATTTTGCGTAATATGGCGTTCAGTCACGCGGTTCCGTCGTTGAGCCGTGCTGTTCCGTCCGGTTTGGGCCTGGCCTGAAGTTGGTTCGCCGCCCCCGGTTCGTGCTCCCATCAATATGACCGATCAGAATCGGGCGAGCGCGTCTTCCGTTCCTTTCGTCTGTTTGTTGATCCGGTTCGTTTGACCACAGGGTCTGGCCTAGCTGCATGAATACCCAAGAGGCGAAGATCGTCCTCGAGACTGCTTTGATCTGCGCGCAGGAACCGCTGAAGCTCGGCGATTTGCGCAAGCTCTTTGCCGACGGCGTGTCGGCTGACACGGTCCGCACGTTGCTCGAAGATCTGAAACAGGATTGGTCCGGCCGCGGCGTCGAACTGGTGGCGCTCGCGACCGGATGGCGCTTCCAGAGCAAGCCGGCGATGCGCCATTATCTGGATCGCCTGCATCCCGAGAAACCGCCGAAGTATTCGCGCGCGGTGCTCGAGACGCTCGCGATCATCGCGTACCGGCAACCCGTCACGCGCGGCGACATCGAAGAGATTCGCGGCGTCACGGTCAACACGCAGGTGGTCAAGCAACTCGAGGATCGCGGCTGGATCGAGGTGATCGGCCATCGTGACGTGCCGGGGCGCCCGGCGCTGTATGCGACGACCAAGCAGTTTCTCGACGATCTCGGCCTGAAGGCGCTCGACGACCTGCCTGCGCTCGAAGAGCCGGCCGCGAACATCGAGGCCGCGCTGCTCGCGCAACAGGCCATGGATTTCGACGGTGACGTGCCGGTTGCCGGCGACGCAGCGGGCGATCTGCCGCAGGCGCTGGCGGACGACGCATCGGTTGGCCAGCCGGGCGATGCCGCGGCAGACGTCGCGTCGACGCAGGAAATTCCGAGCCGCGATACGCTCGAGGCTGATCGCGGGCACGCGGAACCAACGGAACAGGTTGGCGCCGAAGCAGTGCCGACCGATGTGCAGTCCGAGCCGCTGCGCGCGGATTGGAGCGAGGAAGATCGCAAGCCGGCCGCCGAAGCGGCTGCCGGAGACGGAGCGGAAGCGGCCGGCGTCATGCCTGGCGAGGCTGACCAGGCCAACGCGTCCCGTTCCCGTCCTGCGGACGACGAGATGCTGGACGACACGTCCGACAGTCTCGCGGATGCCGTACGAAGCGCCAGCGCGCCCATCGGCGCCGACGCGTTGCCGGACGACGAAGCAGAACCCGAACAGCGTCGCGCCTGATCGCGGCCAACATCTTGCCGCGCCCGCGCCGGGCGCGAGACCTGACATTTTGAGGTTGTTTTGACAGATATCCACGATATTGAATCGTCCGCGCCTGCCGTGCAGGCAGCACGCGCCGACGATGCGCCGGAGCAGGACGCTTCGGCCGGTGGCGACGAGCGTCCCCGCCGCGGTTTGCGGCGCGGCCCGCGCAGCCTGATCGCGCGGCGCCGCGCGGCAGCCAAGTCGAAGGGCGAAGGCGAGCAGCCGGGCGGCGAAGGCGCGGATGCGCAGTCGGCCGAGGCTGCCGAAGCGCAGCCGGCGCGTGCGCCGCGCAACAAGGAAGGTGCGGCCAAGGGCGGCCGCAAGCCGGCCGGCAAGCGCGAAGGTGCGGCCAAGTCTGGCCAGGGCCGGCGCGGTGCGCCGAAGGCCGAAGGCGGCCCGGCGAAGGCGGAAGGCGATGCGTCCCAGGACGAGCTGTTCGCGTACGTGACGTCGCCGGCATTCGACGCGGACAATTCCGCGGGCGGCAGCGGCGTGCGTGCGCCGATGCTGCGCCGCGGCCGCAACCAGCCGGCGAACAAGCGCGTGCTGTCGCCGGACGACGACGCGCCGAAGCTGCACAAGGTGCTGGCGGAGGCGGGCATGGGCTCGCGCCGCGAAATGGAAGAATTGATCGTCGCCGGTCGCGTGTCGGTGAACGGCGAGCCTGCACACATCGGCCAGCGCATCATGCCGACCGATCAGGTGCGGATCAACGGCAAGCCGGTCAAGCGCAAGCTGCCGAACAAGCCGCCGCGCGTGCTGCTGTACCACAAGCCGACGGGCGAGATCGTCAGCCACGCGGATCCGGAAGGCCGTCCGTCGGTGTTCGATCGCCTGCCGCCGATGAAGACGGCGAAATGGCTTGCGGTCGGCCGCCTCGACTTCAATACCGAAGGTCTGCTGATGCTGACGACTTCGGGCGATCTCGCGAACCGCTTCATGCACCCGCGCTACAGCGTCGAGCGCGAGTATGCGGTGCGTGTCGTCGGCGAGCTGGCTGAAGGGATGCGGCAGAAGCTGCTGCACGGCGTCGAGCTCGACGACGGCCCGGCGAATTTCCTGCGCATCCGCGATGGCGGCGGCGAAGGGACGAACCACTGGTACCACGTCGCGCTGGCCGAAGGCCGCAACCGCGAAGTGCGCCGGATGTTCGAGGCGGTCGGCCTGATGGTGAGCCGCCTGATCCGCACGCGTCACGGCCCGATCCCGCTGCCGCGCGGCCTGAAGCGCGGCCGCTGGGAAGAACTCGACGACGCGCAGGTGCGCAAGCTGATGGCGACCGTCGGCCTGAAGGCGCCGACCGAGGAGAAGGGCAAGCGCGGCGGTACCGGCGCTGCCGAGCGCCGTCAGCCCGATCCGATGGAAACGTCGATGGGTTTCATCAGTCGTGAGCCGGTGCTGACGACGCACGGGCAACTCGACCAGCCGCGTCGCGGTGGCGGCCGGCGCGGCGCGCCTGGCCTGCCGGGTCTGAGCGGCTACGGCAGCCTGCCGGTTTCGCCGTCGGGCTACGGTAACCGTGCCGGCGGCGGTCGCGATGGCAACCGCGGTGGCATGGGCGGTCGCGACGGCAACCGTGCGGGCGGCGGCCGCGATGTCGACGGCAATCGCGCGTCGTACGGTGCAGGCCCCAAGCGCGAAGGCGCGGGCGGCAAGCGCGGCGGCAGCAAGGGCGGCGGCAATCGCAATCCGAACGGCAATCGCGCTGAAGGCGCCGGCAACGGCGGCGGTCCGCGCGGCGGCCAGCGTCCGCAGCGCAGCCGCACGCGCAGCCGCTGAACATATATCGGCGCACGGCGGCGCAAAGCCGCCGGCGTGCCGGCCCGATCGGCATCCCGCCGGTTTTGCCGGCACGACGCAATGCGCCGATCGCTTTCGACTATATATATGTCGCGTGCCGCTGCATTGCAGTCGGCATGACCGATCTCCGGCCCGGCAGGATGGCGTGCCGGCTGATCGGATAACCCGATTTCGCATTTTTGGGTCGGTAAAGGCGGGCGACGCGCTGCTTTTACCGGCTGGCTTGGCGTTTGCGCCAAAAATCGCTATAATCGCGGAGTCGCTGGGCGTACGGATTCAATGTGCGGCTCAGGTGCGACCACCAGTAAGAAGATGGGCGTTCCGCCCATTTTTTTTTGCTGAAACGGTTAGGCATCTCGGGTAGCGCTTCCTGCGCCGGCTAAGGCGCGCGCCCGCGGGTGAATCGCGAGCGGCGGGCGCGAACACCTGAGAGGACACAGTGCAACTGACGGAACTGATAGAAACCACGGTCACCGGGCTCGGCTACGAGCTGGTGGATCTCGAGCGCACCGGGCGCGGCATGCTTTGCATCTATATCGATCAGCCTGCCGGCATCTCGCTCGAAGATTGCGAAAAGGTCACGCGTCAGCTCCAGCACGTCTTGACGGTCGAAAACATCGATTACGAACGGCTCGAAGTCTCGTCCCCGGGGCTCGACCGCCCGTTGAAGAAGCTGGCCGACTTCGAGCGCTTCGCTGGCAGCGAAGTCTCCGTGACCTTGAAAAAGCCGCTGGACGGGCGCAAGACGTACCGGGGCATTCTGCACGCGCCGAATGGCGAAACGATCGGTTTGGAATTTGAGGGGAAGAAGGGCGAGGCAGCCATGCTGGATTTCACGCTGGCCGATATCGACAAAGCCCGCCTGATTCCGCAAGTTGACTTTAGGAGCCGCAAATAATGAGTCGCGAAGTGTTGATGCTGGTGGATGCGCTGGCGCGCGAGAAAAACGTCGACAAGGATGTGGTGCTGGGCGCCCTCGAGGCTGCGCTCGCTTCCGCTTCCAAGAAGCTGTTCGACGAAGGCGCCGAAATCCGCGTCCATATCGATCGCGAAAGCGGCGAGCACGAAACCTTCCGTCGCTGGCTCGTCGTGCCCGACGAGGCAGGCTTGCAGGAGCCGGATCGCGAGATCCTGCTGTTCGAAGCGCGTGAGCAGAAGCCCGACGTCGAAGTCGGCGAATATGTCGAGGAACCCGTTCCGTCGATCGAGTTCGGCCGCATCGGCGCGCAGGCCGCGAAGCAGGTGATCCTGCAGAAGGTGCGCGACGCGGAGCGCGAGCAGATCCTGAACGACTACCTCGAGCGTGGCGAAAAGATCATGACCGGTACGGTGAAGCGCCTCGACAAGGGCAACTTCATCGTCGAATCGGGCCGTGTCGAGGCGCTGCTGCGCCGCGATCAGCTGATCCCGAAGGAAAACCTGCGCGTGGGCGACCGTGTGCGTGCGTACATCGCGAAGGTCGACCGCACCGCGCGCGGCCCGCAGATCGAGCTGTCGCGTACGGCGCCCGAGTTCCTGATGAAGCTGTTCGAGATGGAAGTGCCGGAAATCGAGCAGGGCCTGCTCGAGATCAAGGCGGCTGCCCGTGATCCGGGCGTGCGCGCGAAGATCGGCGTGATCGCCTACGACAAGCGGATCGATCCGATCGGCACCTGCGTCGGCATCCGCGGTTCGCGCGTGCAGGCCGTGCGCAACGAGCTCGGTGGCGAAAACATCGACATCGTGCTATGGTCGGAGGATCCCGCCCAGTTCGTGATCGGCGCGCTCGCGCCGGCAGCTGTCCAGTCGATCGTCGTCGATGAAGAAAAGCATTCGATGGACGTCGTCGTCGACGAGAACGAGCTGGCTGTCGCGATCGGCCGCAGTGGTCAGAACGTTCGCCTCGCCGGTGAACTGACCGGCTGGCAAATCAACATCATGACGCCGGACGAATCCGCCCTGAAGCAGGGTGAAGAGCGCGACCGGCTGCGTGCACTGTTCATGGCGCGTCTCGACGTCGACGAAGAAGTTGCCGACATCCTGATCGACGAAGGCTTCACGAGCCTCGAAGAGATCGCCTATGTGCCGCTCAACGAAATGCTCGAAATCGAAGCGTTCGACGAGGACACCGTGCACGAACTGCGCAACCGCGCACGCGACGCGCTGCTGACGATGGCTATCGCGAACGAAGAAAAGGTCGAGAACGCCGCGCTGGATCTCAAGAGCCTCGACGGCATCACGCCGGAGCTGCTCGCGAAGCTGGCCGAACACGGTGTGCAGACGCGGGACGATCTCGCCGAGCTTGCAGTGGATGAACTGGTCGACCTGACCGGAATGGAAGAGGATGCCGCTAAGGCGTTGATCATGAAAGCACGTGAACATTGGTTCCAGTGAGAAATGACCATGGCGCACTGATTTGATGGCGGCCGTATGGCCTGACCCGATGCTAACCGCAAGGAATCGGTCCTTGCACTAAGAGGAATGAATGGCGAGTAACAACGTAGCCCAATTTGCCGCGGAACTGAAAATGCCTGCTGGTGTGCTGCTCGAACAGCTGCAGGCAGCGGGCGTCCAGAAAGCGAGTGAAGACGATGCGCTGTCCGAAACGGACAAGGCGCGTCTGCTCGATCATTTGCGCAAGTCGCACGGCGCAACCGACGGCGACAAGCGCAAGATCACGCTGACCCGCAAGCATACGTCGGAGATCAAGCAATCTGACGCGACGGGCAAGGCTCGCACCATTCAGGTCGAGGTCCGCAAGAAGCGCACGTTCGTCAAACGCGACGACGTGAGCGAGGGTGCGGAACAGGGTCAGGCGCAGGTCGCCGAAGCGGACGACGATGCCGAACTGAAGCGTCGCGAGGAAGAAGCGCGCCGCGAGGCCGAGCTGCTCGAGAAGCAGGCGCAGGAACTGCGCGAGCGCCAGGAGCGCCTGGAGCGCGAAGAAGCCGAACGCCGCGCCCGCGAGGAAGCGGCTGAAGCCGAGCGCCGTCGCGCCGAGGAAGAAGCGGCGACGAAGCGTGCCGCGGCCGAAGCTGCCGCAGCACAGCAGCAGGCGGCAGCGCAGCAGGCCGCCGCGGCCGAGCAGGAAACGGCAAGCGCACAGTCCGCGCAGGACGAAGCCCGTGCGGCCGCCGAACGTGCGGCCCAGCGCGAAGCGGCGAAGAAGGCCGAGGACGCAGCCCGCGAGGCGGCGGACAAGGCGCGCGCCGAGCAGGAAGAGATCAGCAAGCGTCGCGCGGCGGCAGAAGCCGAAGCACGCGCGATCCGCGAAATGATGAACACGCCGCGCAAGGCCGTGGTCAAGGCAGTCGAGCCGCCGAAGCCGGTCGAGCCGCCGAAGCCGGCCGAAGCGAAGGGTACGCTGCACAAGCCGGCGAAGCCGGAAGGCGCGCAGGCGCGTCCGGCCGTGAAGAAGCCGGCCGGTGCTGCCACCCCGGCAACAACGCAGGCGCCGGCAGGCGCGGGCGACCGCAACAAGAAGCCGGGCGCAGGCAAGGGCGGCTGGCAGGACGACGCGTCGAAGCGCCGCGGCATCAAGACGCGCGGCGATTCGAGCGGCGGTGTCGACCGCGGCTGGCGCGGCGGCCCGAAGGGTCGCGGCCGTCACCAGGACAGCTCGACGTTCCAGGCGCCGACCGAACCGATCGTCCGTGAAGTGCACGTGCCGGAAACCGTGTCGGTTGCCGATCTCGCGCACAAGATGTCGATCAAGGCCTCCGAAGTCATCAAGGTGATGATGAAGATGGGCCAGATGGTCACGATCAACCAGGTGCTGGACCAGGAAACGGCGATGATCATCGTCGAGGAACTGGGCCACCGCGCGGTTGCCGCGAAGCTGGACGATCCGGAAGCGCTGCTCGTCGAAGGCGAAACGGGTACCGATGCGGAGCAACTGCCGCGTCCGCCGGTCGTCACGGTCATGGGTCACGTCGACCACGGCAAGACCTCGCTGCTCGACCACATCCGCCGCGCGAAGGTTGCCGCTGGCGAAGCGGGCGGCATTACGCAGCACATCGGCGCTTATCACGTCGACACGCCGCGTGGCGTCATCACGTTCCTCGATACGCCGGGTCACGAAGCGTTCACGGCAATGCGTGCACGCGGCGCGAAGGCGACCGACATCGTGGTGCTGGTGGTGGCAGCCGACGACGGCGTGATGCCGCAGACGAAGGAAGCCATCGCCCATGCGAAGGCGGGTGGTGTGCCGATCGTCGTGGCGATCAACAAGATCGACAAGCCGGACGCAAACCCCGATCGCGTCAAGCAGGAGCTGGTCGCGGAAGGCGTCGTGCCGGAAGAGTACGGTGGCGATTCGCCGTTCGTGCCGGTGTCGGCCAAGACGGGCGCGGGTATCGACGATCTGCTCGAGAACGTGCTGCTGCAGGCCGAAGTGCTGGAACTGAAGGCACCGGTCGAAGCGCCGGCCAAGGGCATCGTGATCGAAGCGAAGCTCGACAAGGGTAAAGGCCCGGTCGCGACGATCCTCGTGCAGTCCGGTACGCTGAACCGCGGTGACATCGTGCTGGCCGGTACCGCTTACGGCCGTGTTCGGGCGATGCTCGACGAGAACGGCAAGCCGGCGAAGGAAGCCGGCCCGTCGATCCCGGTCGAAATCCAGGGTCTGTCGGAAGTGCCGGGCGCCGGTGAAGAAGTGATCGTGCTGCCGGACGAGCGCAAGGCGCGTGAAATCGCCTTGTTCCGCCAGGGCAAGTTCCGCGACGTGAAGCTGGCGAAGCAGCAGGCCGCGAAGCTGGAAAGCATGCTCGAACAGATGGGCGAAGGCGAAGTGCAGAACCTGCCGCTCATCATCAAGGCAGACGTGCAGGGTTCGCAGGAAGCACTCGTGCAGTCGCTGCTCAAGCTGTCGACCGACGAAGTGCGCGTACAGATCGTGCACAGCGCGGTGGGCGGCATCAGCGAAAACGACGTCAACCTCGCGACGGCATCGAAGGCGGTCATCATCGGCTTCAACACGCGTGCGGATGCACAGGCACGCAAGCTGGCCGAGGCGAACGGCATCGACATCCGTTACTACAACATCATCTATGACGCAGTGGATGAGGTGAAGGCGGCAATGTCGGGCATGCTGGCGCCGGAGAAGCGCGAAGTCATCACCGGCATGGTCGAGGTGCGCCAGGTCTTCAAGGTGCCGAAGATCGGTGCGGTCGCCGGCTGTATGGTGACGGACGGTATCGTCAAGCGCTCGTCGTCGGTGCGCGTGCTGCGCAACAACGTCGTGATCTTCACGGGCGAACTCGAATCGCTGAAGCGTTTCAAGGACGACGTGAAGGAAGTGAAGCAAGGCTTCGAGTGCGGTATGTCGGTGAAGAACTTCAACGACATCGTCGAAGGCGACCAGTTCGAAGTCTTCGAAGTGACCGAAGTCGCGCGTACGCTGTAATCGTCGCGCATCGGCTCATGGGCGGGGCAGGCTTGGGCCTGTCCCGCCCATTTTCATGGTGGCGTGCCGACAATGGCCGCCGCTTTATCCTGATAAACGGATCACGGATCGATCATGTCCAGGAAACGTACTTCCCCCAATCGCAACGTTCAGATCGCCGACCAGATTCAGCGCGATCTGTCCGAACTCATCATGCGCGAGGTCAAAGACCCGCGTATCGGCATCGTGACCATCCAGAGCGTGGAGCTCACGCCGGACTACGCGCACGCGAAGGTCTACTTCACTGCGCTCACCGGCGATCCGGAAAAGACGCAGGAGGCGCTGAATCACGCGTCGGGTCACCTGCACAACCTGCTGTTCAAGCGCCTGCACATTCACACGGTGCCGACGCTGCATTTCCATTACGACCAGACGATCGAGAAGGCCGTCGAGATGTCGCGCCTGATCAAGGAAGCGAACTCGACGCGCGCGAAGGACGACGACGAGGCCGACGCGCCGGCCAAGGACGACTGAACTCGACCGGCCTATGACGACTGCAGCACCCCAACGTCCACGCGTACCCCGGCGCATGCTGGACGGCGTCCTCCTGCTCGACAAACCGGTCGGCCTGTCGAGCAACGATGCGCTGATTCGCGCGAAGCGCCTGCTCCTCGCGAAGAAAGCCGGTCACACCGGCACGCTCGATCCGCTGGCGTCGGGCCTGCTGCCGCTGTGTTTCGGCGAGGCGACCAAGTTCTCGCAGGACTTGCTCGAGGCTGACAAGATCTACGAAGCGACGATGCGTCTTGGCCAGCGCACGGCCACCGGCGATGCGGAAGGCGACGTGATCGACACGCGGCCCGTCGAATGCGACCGGGCCGCGGTGGAAGCCGCGCTCGTGCGTTTCACTGGCGAGATCGTGCAGGTGCCGCCGATGTATTCGGCGCTCAAGCGCGACGGCAAGCCGTTGTACGAATACGCGCGCGCGGGCCAGACCGTCGAGCGGGAAGGCCGCAACGTGACGATCCATGTACTCGAGCTGCTCGCTTGCGAGCTGCCCGACGTGACGTTTCGCGTGACCTGCAGCAAGGGCACGTACGTGCGTACGCTCGCGGAAGATATCGGCGAGGCGCTCGGTTGCGGTGCGCATCTGACGATGCTGCGTCGCACGGGCGTCGGTGCGCTGACGCTCGAACACGCGGTGACGCTCGATGCGCTGTCGGATGCGGCCGAATCGGCGCGTGATGCGTGGCTCCAGCCGGTCGATGCGTTGCTGTCGACATTCCCGTCCGTTCGTCTCGACGATGCGTCCGCGAAGCGGTTCCTGCATGGCCAGCGCCTGCCGCTGTCGGAACTCGGGCCGATCGAAGCGGCTGACGGCGAGCGCGTGCGCGTGTACGACGCCACGCGGCTGCTCGGCGTGGCACGCAAGGCGAATGGCGTGCTGGCACCGGAACGGCTCGTCGTGACGGCGGCCTGATGTAGCGGCGCCAATGCGCCGCAATCGGCACAAGAAAAAGCCCGGTCGAATCGACCGGGCTTTTTTGTTTGATGCGTCAGCGTTGCGGCATCGTGCTCAGTGCGCCGCCGATGCGGCCGCCCCGGCATCGCCGCCGCCCGCGCGTTCGGGCTTGGTGATCCAGATCAGTCCGATCAGCAATACGAAGATCGCCGCCGAGATGTAGAACAGATCGTTCACGCCGAGCTGTGCGGCCTGCTGCGTCGCCAGGTTGTTGATGAGCCCGTGTGCCTGGTCCGGCGTCAACCCGAGGTTGCCCATCTGCGTGACGGCCTGGTTGAACGTCGGGTTGTACGGGTTCGCCTGCTCGACCAGTTGCGCGTGATGGAAGTTGTTGCGATGGTCCCACGCGGTCTGGAAGATCGACGTGCCGATGCCGCCGCACATGATCCGCACGAAGTTCGACAGGCCGGACGCCGCAGGAATGCGGTGTCCGGGCAGGCCGGACAACGTGATCGACACGAGCGGGATGAAGAAGCCGGCCATCGCGATACCTTGCACGAGCGTCGGCAGCGTCAGCGACCATTCGTCGACGCCCGTCGTGTAGCGCGAGCGCATCCAGAAGCACAGCGCAAACGTCAGGAACGACGCCGTCGAGATGAACCGCGGATCGGTGCGCGGCAGATACTTCCCGGTGAGTGGCGACAACAGGATGGCGAACAACCCGACCGGCGCCATCACGAGGCCGGCGTCGGTCGCGGTGTAGCCGATCTGGGTCTGCAGCCACAGCGGTAACAGCACGAGATTGCCGAAGTACAGGCCGTACCCGATCGACAGCGCGACCGTCCCGCCGGTGAAGTTCCGTATGCGGAACAGCGACAGGTCGACGACCGGGTGCTCGGCGGTCAGCTCCCAGATGACGAAGAACGCGAATGCAATGACGGCGGTCAGCGCGAGCACGACGATGGTCGTCGACGCGAACCAGTCGAGATCCTTGCCCTTGTCGAGCATGATCTGCAGCGAGCCGACCCAGACGACCAGCAGCGCGAGGCCGACGCCGTCGATCGGCGCGCGGCGCACGGCCGATTCCCGATCGCGGTAGATCATCCACGTCGCGGCGGCGGCGGCAATGCCGACCGGGATGTTGACGTAGAAGATCCACGGCCACGAGTAATTGTCGGAGATCCAGCCGCCCAGGATCGGGCCGGCGACCGGTGCGATCAGCGTCGTCATTGCCCATAGTGCGAGCGCCATCGGTGCCTTCGCGCGCGGATAGCTCGACAGCAGGAGCGCTTGCGACAGCGGAATCATCGGGCCCGCGACCGCGCCCTGCAGCACGCGCGATGCGAGCAGGAACGGCAGGCTCGGCGCGAGGCCGCACATCCACGACGAGATGACGAACAGGATGATCGAGGCGAGGAACAGGCGGACCTGCCCGAAGCGATCGGTCAGCCAGCCCGTCAGCGGCACCGAGATCGCGTTTGCAACCGCGAACGACGTGATGACCCACGTGCCCTGGTCGGACGATACGCCGAGATCGCCCGAGATGGTCGGGATCGCGACGTTCGCGATGGACGTGTCGAGCACGTTCATGAACACCGCGAGCGATACCGCGACCGTCCCGAGCAAAAGTTTCCCGCCCTGCAAGGGCGGGTAGGAGACAGGAGCCTGTGCCATGTCGGTTGTCTTTCCGGAGTCGGAACGATTACATCATTTTCGCGGCGCTGGTCGGCTTCGCCGCGACGGGGGCCGACGCGTTGCCGCCGGCGTTCTCGGCGATGATGCGCGCGATTTCGGCGTCGGCTTCGTCACCGTACTTCGCGAACACGTTGGTCTCGTAGACGGTATTCGGCGCGTTGACGAGCTGGTCGCCGCGTTCGTCCTTGATGTCCACGTCGACCTGCATCGACAGGCCGATGCGCAGCGGATGCTTGTCGAGATCCTTCGGGTCGAGCTCGATCCGCACCGGCAGGCGCTGCACGACCTTGATCCAGTTGCCGGTCGCATTCTGCGCCGGCAGCAGCGAGAACGCAGAGCCCGTACCGGCCGAGAAGCCGACGACCTTGCCGTGGTAGGTGACCGACGAGCCGTAGATGTCGGCCGTCATCTCGACCGGCTGGCCGATGCGCATGTGCTTCAGCTGGACTTCCTTGAAGTTCGCGTCGACCCACACGGCGTTCAGCGGCACCACCGACATCAGCGGCGTGCCCGGCGACACGCGCTGGCCGACCTGCACCGAGCGCTTCGCGACGTAGCCGGTGACCGGCGCCGGCAGCACGTTACGCGCATTCGCGAGGTACGCGTCGCGGACCTTCGCGGCGGCGGCCATCACGTTCGGGTGCGATGCGATCGTCGTGTTTGCGGTCAGCGCGCGATTCGACGCGAGCTGCTGCTGCGCGGCGTCGACCGATGCCTGCGCGGCCTTCACGGCGTCGCGTGCATGCGAGATTTCTTCCTGCGACACGGCGCCCGTCTGCGCGACGGCCACGCGGCGGCGCAGGTCGTCCTGGGCCTTCGACAGGTCGGACTGGCGCAGCGCGACCTGCGCGCGGTATTGATCGTCGTTGACGAACAGCCCGCGCACCTGGCGCACCGTCTGCGCGAGGTTGGCTTCCGCCTGCTGCAGCGCGACCTGCGAATCGGCCGGGTCGAGCACGACCAGCGGGTCGCCGGACTTGACCGTCTGCGTGTCGTCCGCCTTCACGGCGATCACGGTGCCGGTGACCTGCGGCGTGATCTGCACGACGTTGCCGTTCACGTACGCATCGTCGGTGCCTTCATGGAAGCGGGCGACGAGGAAGTAATAGAGGCCGTACGCGATAGCCGCGATCACGATGACCGCGACGAGCAGCGTCATCATTCGCTTGCGCTTGCCGTTGTTCTGCGGCTGCGCGCTGGCCGCGTTTTGTTGGTCGCTCATGGCGATTTTCTCCGTCCGTTATTTCGAGTGTCTGCGTAGTGGTGGCGCCGGATCAGTTGGCGGCCTGTTTTGTCGGCTTGGCTGCGTCGGGCGCGGCGAGCGGCGTACCGGTCGCATCGAACCCGCCGCCCAGCGCCTTGATCAATGCGAGCTGCATGTCGCGACGGCGCATCTTCAGGTTGGTCACCGTCTGCTCGGAGGCGAGGCGGTTGCTGTCTGCGGTCAGCACCTGCAGTTGCGGCGACAGGCCGGCCTTGTAGCGGATCACCGCGAGATCGTAGGCGCGCGTCGACGCGTCGAGCGCGTTCTGCGCGTCGCCCATCTGGCGGTCGATCGCGCGGATCGATGCAACTTGCGTCGCGACGTCGTTCAGCGCGCTGATCAGCGTCTGGTTGTAGTTCGCCACCGACAGGTCGAAGTCCGCATAGCGCCCCTTGAGCTGCGCGCGCAGCGCGCCGGCATCGAAGATCGGCAGGTGGATCGCCGGGCCGAACTGGGCCTGGCGGCTCGCGAAGTTCAGGAATTTGCCCCAGCCGAACGCATCGAAACCGAAGCCGGCCGCGAGGTTCACGTCGGGGTAGAACTCGGCCTTCGCTTCCTTGACGTCGTGCATCGCGGCCTCGACCTGCCAGCGCGCGGCGACGATGTCGGGGCGGCGCGACACGAGATCGGCCGGCAGGTTGCCGGGCAGCGCGACCTCAGCAGTCGGGTTCATCACGGGCGCGGCGATCTGCAGCCCGCGATCCGGACCCTTGCCGAGCAGTGCGGCGAGCTGGTAGCGCACCGTCGTGATCTGGCCGTCGAGGTCCGACAGCGAAGCCTGCGTCGTCGCGATGTTGCCGCGGGCCGTCTGGCGTTCGACGTTGGTATCGAGGCCGGCCGACACGCGGCCGTCGGTGATCTTGCCGACCGTTTGGCGGTTGGTGATCTCGCGTTGCGCGATGTCGCGCAGCGCATAGAGTTGCGCGAGCGAGTTGTAGGTGCGTGCGACCGACGACGCGAGCGTGATGCGCGCCTGCTGCATGTCGGCTTCCGCGGACTTTTCCTGCGACACGGCGGTGTGCAGCCGTTCGCGGTTCTTGCCCCACAGGTCGAGTTCCCACGACGCGCTCGCGAGCGCGTTGTTCTCGCTGTACCACTGGCCGCCGTACGGGGGCGGGAACAGCGCGTTCGACGAATACAGCTCGCGCGTCCACGAATAGCTCGCCTCGGCCTTCGGCATCAGGTTCGAACGCGACGATTCGATGTACGACGACGCCTTCGCGATGCGTGCCTGCGCCTGCGCGATCGACGGATTGCCCTGCAGCGCTTCGTCGATCAGCTTCGGCAGTTGCGGATCGCCGAACTGGTTGGCCCAGTCGAGCGCCGGCCACTGGCCGCCCTGGGCCGGGATGCTCTGGGCGGACTCGAATTGCGAGGCGGGTGCGATCTGCTTGTCGCTCTTGATGCCGATGTAGTTTGCGCAGCCTGCCAGTGCGAATGCGGCGACCGCGGCGGCAACGGCAGCGCGGTACGACCCGCCGCGCACGGACAACGGGGAGGATTTCATCGCGCTGACCCCTGACTCGGAATGAATGATGGACACTGCAAGGATTTCCTTACATTAATCTGTCAAAAGTAATTGTTATGGCAACTATTACGCGATGCTGCTGCCGGCCGTCTCGCAATAGTTGCTGAGAATGCGGCGCAGCATGCTCTTCAGGAACCCGACTTCTTCCGGCGTAAACCCGTCCAGCACCTGGTCGAGCACACTGCGGAAAATGGGCGGCAGCCGTTCGGCGAGCGCACGGCCCTCGTCGGTCAGTTCGAGGCGGACGACGCGACGATCCTCGATGCTGCGCACGCGGGACAGCAGGCCGCGTTTCTCGACCCGGTCGAGCAGGCGCGTGACCGCGCTCGCATCGATCCCGTATTCGCGCGCGAGCTCGGCGGCCGTCGAGCATTTGCCGACCGCGATCATGAACAGCATGCTCGCCTGCGTGCCCGTGATGCCGAGCTCTTCCTGCGTGCGTTGCGTGACGAGGTTGGTCATCACGGATTTCACGCGCGACATCAGATAGCCGACGCTGTCGTTCATCTGATACGTGGACAGCGGCGAAACGGGCGGTTGGGTAGAAGAATCCGACATAAAACCCTGAAGCTGCAATAGTTGACTAGGCAGCAGTATAGGCACAATTGCTTGCCGCGGCAAATGTTAATCGAACGGCAACGGGTGCGCTTTGCAGTGCGAAAATCCCTTGCGTGAGTAAGGTTTATTGGCTGCCGGGCGGCGGCACGTTCGAATGCTTCGCCGGTTCGAGGGGAGGGCGGACGGGCGCGGTTTTGTCGCGTCGCGACGTGTCCGTCCGCTCTCGACATTCTCACGTGCTATAATTTGTGGCTTTCCAAGCTGCAACAGCGCGCGCCCGTGAAAACGAGCGGGCGCGTTTGCGCGTTCAAACGATTTCCAGGTTTCTATGACCCGCGCCCTTCGCAATATCGCCATCATCGCTCACGTCGACCACGGCAAGACGACGCTCGTCGACCAACTGCTTCGCCAGTCCGGCACCTTCCGCGACAACCAGCAAGTCGCCGAGCGTGTGATGGACTCGAACGACATCGAAAAGGAGCGCGGGATCACGATTCTCGCGAAGAACTGCGCGGTCGAATACGAAGGCACGCACGTCAACATCGTCGACACGCCGGGGCACGCGGACTTCGGTGGTGAAGTCGAGCGCGTGCTGTCGATGGTCGACTCGGTGCTGCTGCTGGTCGACGCCGTCGAGGGCCCGATGCCGCAGACGCGCTTCGTCACGAAGAAGGCGCTGGCGCTCGGCCTGAAGCCGATCGTCGTCGTCAACAAGATCGACCGCCCGGGCGCGCGGATCGACTGGGTGATCAACCAGACCTTCGACCTGTTCGACAAGCTCGGCGCGACCGAAGAGCAGCTCGACTTCCCGATCGTCTATGCGTCGGGCCTGAACGGCTACGCATCGCTCGACCCGGCTGCGCGCGACGGCGACATGCGCCCGCTGTTCGAGGCGATCCTCGAGCACGTGCCGGTTCGCCCGGCCGATCCGGAAGCGCCGCTGCAGCTCCAGATCACGTCGCTCGACTATTCGACGTACGTCGGCCGGATTGGCGTCGGCCGCATCACGCGCGGTCGCATCAAGCCGGGCCAGCCGGTCGTGATGCGCTTCGGCCCGGAAGGCGACGTGCTGAACCGCAAGATCAACCAGGTGCTGTCGTTCAAGGGTCTCGAGCGCGTGCAGGTCGAGTCGGCCGAAGCGGGCGACATCGTGCTGATCAACGGTATTGAAGACGTCGGCATCGGCGCGACGATCTGCGCGGTCGACACGCCGGAAGCGCTGCCGATGATCACCGTCGACGAGCCGACGCTGACGATGAACTTCCTCGTCAACTCGTCGCCGCTCGCGGGCCGCGAAGGCAAGTTCGTGACGAGCCGCCAGATCCGCGACCGCCTGATGAAGGAACTGAACCACAACGTCGCGCTGCGCGTGAAGGACACCGGCGACGAAACGGTGTTCGAAGTGTCGGGCCGCGGCGAACTGCACTTGACGATTCTCGTCGAGAACATGCGCCGCGAAGGCTACGAGCTGGCCGTGTCGCGTCCGCGCGTCGTGATGCAGGAAATCGACGGCGTGCGTCACGAGCCGTACGAACTGCTGACCGTCGACCTCGAAGACGAACACCAGGGCGGCGTGATGGAAGAGCTCGGCCGCCGCAAGGGCGAAATGCTCGACATGGCGTCGGACGGCCGCGGCCGCACGCGTCTGGAATACAAGATCTCGGCACGTGGCCTGATCGGCTTCCAGAGCGAATTCCTGACGCTCACGCGCGGCACGGGCCTGATGAGCCACATTTTCGATTCGTACGCGCCGGTCAAGGACGGTTCGGTCTTCGAGCGCCGCAACGGCGTGCTGATCTCGCAGGACGACGGCGCAGCGGTGGCCTACGCACTGTGGAAGCTGCAGGATCGCGGCCGCATGTTCGTGAAGCCGGGCGACGCGCTGTATGAGGGCATGATCATCGGCATCCACAGCCGCGACAACGACCTCGTCGTGAACCCGATCAAGGGCAAGCAGCTGACCAACGTGCGTGCGTCGGGTACCGATGAAGCCGTGCGTCTCGTGCCGCCGGTCCAGATGTCGCTGGAATACGCGGTCGAATTCATCGACGACGACGAACTCGTCGAAGTCACGCCGCAGTCGATCCGCCTGCGCAAGCGCTTCCTGAAGGAGCACGAGCGTCGCCGCGCGAGCCGCGAAGGTGCGGTCGACTAAGCATTTCGACCGTTCGCTGCGTCACGGAAAAGGCTGCCTTCGGGCAGCCTTTTCCGCATCTGCGCGATGCGCAACCGGATTACCCGCAAAACACTGTTCCCGCAGGTCGTGGCAATCCGGCAAAACCCCGTCGCGCGGTGCTTTCAGGCACATTTCCCCGTGAACTCCGGTATCGGTTCTGTGATATGCTGCGCGCACGCAAGTTTTAGGTCCTTCCAAGCAAGACTTGATTCGCAATCCGCTAAACGGTCAGGCCGTGTCGCGGAAGGTTGAGTAACCCGCTATTTCTCGAGAAGCTCGAAGAAAGGTGAGCGTAAAATGTCAGATGTAATGAAGCAGTTTCAGCTGAACTCCTATCTGTTCGGCGGCAATGCTTCGTACGTTGAAGAACTGTACGATGCATATCTCAACAATCCGGCGTCGGTGCCGGAGAACTGGCGAGAGTATTTCGACGCGCTGCAGAACGTGCCTGCAACGGACGGCTCGAATGCCAATGACGTCGCTCATTTCCCGATCGTCGAATCGTTCGCCGAGCGCGCGAAGGCCAATGCCTTCATCCCGCGCGAAAGCACGAGCAACCTCGCGACCGCGCGCAAGCAGGTCCACGTCCAGTCGCTCATCAGCGCCTACCGCTTCCTCGGCTCGCAATGGGCCAATCTCGATCCCCTGAAGCGTCGCGAACGTCCCGCCATTCCCGAACTCGAACCCGCGTTCTACGACTTCTCCGAAGGCGACCTCGACCAGACGTACAGCGCAAGCAACCTGTACTTCGGTTTCGACCAGGCTTCGCTGCGTGACATCGTCAAGGGTCTGCGCGACACGTACTGCGGCACGATCGGCGCCGAGTACATGTACATCAGCGATCCGGAACAGAAGCGCTGGTGGCAGGAGCGCCTGGAGTCGACCCGTGCGACGCCGTCGTTCTCGATCGACAAGAAGAAGCACATCCTGAATCGCCTGACGGCAGCGGAAGGCCTCGAGCGCTATCTGCATACCAAGTACGTCGGCCAGAAGCGCTTCTCGCTCGAAGGCGGCGAAAGCTTCATCGCGGCGATGGACGAAGTCGTCCAGCACGCAGGCAAGAGCGGCGTGCAGGAAATCATCATCGGCATGGCCCACCGCGGCCGTCTGAACGTGCTGGTCAACACGCTGGGCAAGATGCCGGCCGACCTGTTCGCCGAATTCGAAGGCAAGCACGTCGACGACCTGCCGGCCGGTGACGTGAAGTACCACAAGGGCTTCTCGTCGGACGTGTCGACGGAAGGCGGCCCGGTCCACCTGTCGCTCGCATTCAACCCGTCGCACCTCGAAATCGTGAACCCGGTGGTCGAAGGTTCCGCGAAGGCGCGTATGGACCGTCGCGGCGACGAAGACGGCCTGCAAGTGCTGCCGGTGCAGATCCACGGCGACGCGGCCTTCGCTGGCCAGGGCGTCGTGATGGAAACGCTGAACCTCGCGCAGACGCGCGGTTACGGCACGCACGGCACGCTGCACATCGTCATCAACAACCAGATCGGCTTCACGACGTCGGACCCGCGCGATGCGCGCTCGACGCTGTACTGTACCGACGTGGTCAAGATGATCGAAGCGCCGGTGCTGCACGTGAACGGCGATGATCCGGAAGCCGTCGTGCTCGCGATCCAGATCGCGATCGACTACCGGATGCAGTTCCACAAGGATGTCGTGATCGACATCGTCTGCTTCCGCAAGCTGGGTCACAACGAGCAGGACACGCCGGCCGTCACGCAGCCGCTGATGTACAAGAAGATCGCGCAGCACCCGGGCACCCGTGCGCTGTACGCCGAGAAGCTCGTGCAGCAGGGCGTGATCACCGCGGAAGATGCCGACAACTACGTGAAGGCATACCGCAAGGCGATGGACGACGGTCACCACACGGTCGACCCGGTCCTGTCGAACTACAAGAGCAAGTATGCGGTCGACTGGGTTCCGTTCCTGAACCGCAAGTGGACGGATGCAGCCGACACGGCCGTGCCGCTCGCCGAACTGAAGCGCCTCGGTGAGCGCATCACGACGGTCCCGGAAAACTTCAAGGTCCACCCGCTCGTCGAGCGCGTGATCAACGACCGCCGCAACATGGCGCGTGGCGACCAGCCGCTCGACTGGGGCATGGGCGAACACCTCGCGTTCGCGTCGCTCGTCGCATCGGGCTACTCGGTACGCCTGACGGGCCAGGACTCGGGCCGCGGCACGTTCACGCACCGTCACGCGGTGCTGCACGACCAGAACCGCGAGCGCTGGAACGACGGTACGTACGTGCCGCTGCAGAACATCGCCGAAGGCCAGGCGAAGTTCACGGTGATCGACTCGGTGCTGTCGGAAGAAGCGGTGCTGGGCTTCGAATACGGTTACTCGACCGCCGAGCCGAACACGCTCGTGCTGTGGGAAGCGCAGTTCGGCGACTTCGTCAACGGCGCACAGGTCGTGATCGACCAGTTCATCTCGTCGGGCGAAGTGAAGTGGGGCCGCGTGTCGGGTCTCACGATGCTGCTGCCGCACGGCTACGAAGGGCAAGGTCCGGAGCACTCGTCGACGCGTATCGAGCGTTTCCTGCAGCTGTGTGCAGATCACAACATGCAGGTCGTTCAGCCGACGACGCCGGCGCAGATCTTCCACCTGCTGCGCCGCCAGATGATCCGCCTGTTCCGCAAGCCGCTGATCGTCGCAACGCCGAAGTCGCTGCTGCGTCACAAGGAAGCGGTGTCGGACCTGTCGGAACTGGCGAAGGGTTCGTTCCAGCCGGTGCTGGGCGAAACCGACGGCGGCATCGACGCGAAGAAGGTCAAGCGCGTGCTGGCCTGCTCGGGCCGCGTGTACTACGACCTCGTCGCGCATCGCCGCGAAGCGAAGGCGAACGACGTCGCGATCATCCGTATCGAGCAGCTGTATCCGTTCGCGCACAAGCAGTTCGAAGCCGAAATGAAGAAGTACGAGAACGCGACTGAAGTGGTCTGGGTGCAGGACGAGCCGCAGAACCAGGGTCCCTGGTTCTACGTCGAGCACCATCTGAAGGAAGGCATGAAGGAAGGGCAGAAGCTGGCATACAGCGGCCGTCCGGCTTCGGCCTCGCCGGCGGTTGGCTACTACGCGAAGCACTACGAGCAGCAGAAGGCCCTGATCGAAGGGGCATTCGGCCGCCTGAAGAGCGGATCGATCGCGAAATAACCGACGGAAGCGAAACGGGAAGGCGCGCGGCGCTTTCCCGTCTTCCTTGGCCTGCCGGGCGCGTGGCGCGCCGCATCGGCCGAAGGAATCGCACGAACCTCGTCACACCCCAGATTAAGCATCCAGGAAAATCACATGGCTATCGTAGAAGTCAAAGTCCCCCAGCTTTCGGAGTCGGTTTCGGAAGCGACCATGCTGCAGTGGAAGAAGAAGCCGGGCGAAGCAGTTGCGCAGGACGAAATCCTGATCGAACTCGAGACCGACAAGGTCGTGCTCGAAGTGCCGGCACCGGCAGCGGGCGTGCTCGCGCAAGTGCTGCAGAACGACGGTGACACGGTGGTTGCCGATCAGCTGATCGCGACGATCGACACCGAAGCGAAGGCAGGTGCTGCCGAAGCAGCGGCAGGTGCCGCCGAAGTCAAGCCGGCAGCAGCGCCTGCCGCAGCCGCACCGGCCGCACAGCCGGCCGCCGCAACGGCATCGAGCTCGGCCGCCGCATCGCCGGCAGCAGCGAAGCTGCTGGCCGAGAAGGGCCTGTCGACGGGCGACGTCGCAGGTTCGGGCCGCGACGGCCGTGTCACGAAGGGCGACGCGCTGGCAGCAGGCAGCGCACCGAAGGCGGCTCCGGCCGCCGCACCGGCGAAGACCGCTGCTGCGAAGCCGGCACTGCCGGAAGTGAAGGTGCCGGCATCGGCAGCGACGTGGCTGAACGACCGTCCGGAACAGCGCGTGCCGATGTCGCGCCTGCGTGCGCGTATCGCCGAGCGTCTGCTCGAATCGCAGCAGACCAACGCGATCCTGACGACGTTCAACGAAGTGAACATGGCTCCGGTCATGGAACTGCGCAACAAGTACAAGGACAAGTTCGAGAAGGAACACGGCGTGAAGCTCGGCTTCATGTCGTTCTTCGTGAAGGCGGCCGTGCACGCGCTGAAGAAGTTCCCGCTCGTGAACGCGTCGATCGACGGTAACGACATTGTCTACCACGGCTACTTCGACATCGGTATCGCTGTCGGCTCGCCGCGCGGCCTCGTCGTGCCGATCCTGCGCAACGCGGATCAGCTGAGCCTCGCCGAGATCGAGAAGAAGATCGCCGAATTCGGCCAGAAGGCGAAGGACGGCAAGCTGTCGATCGAGGAAATGACGGGCGGTACGTTCTCGATCTCGAACGGCGGCGTGTTCGGTTCGATGCTGTCGACCCCGATCATCAACCCGCCGCAGTCGGCCATCCTCGGCGTGCACGCGACGAAGGAACGTCCGGTCGTCGAGAACGGCCAGATCGTGATCCGTCCGATCAACTACCTCGCGCTGTCGTACGACCACCGCATCATCGACGGCCGCGAAGCCGTGCTGTCGCTCGTCGCGATGAAGGATGCGCTGGAAGATCCGGCCCGCCTGCTGCTCGACCTGTAAGCCGAGTCTCACTGCATTGACCCGCTCCGCGGGTTCGCGCACATGCGCGAACCCGCGGGCGCACAAGTAGAAAGGATTGTCATGTCCAAGGAATTTGACGTCGTCGTGATCGGCGCCGGCCCCGGCGGCTACATCGCCGCGATTCGCGCCGCGCAGCTCGGCAAGACCGTTGCCTGTATCGAGAAGTGGAAGAACCCGGCCGGCGCGCTGAAGCTCGGCGGCACCTGCCTGAACGTCGGCTGCATCCCGTCGAAGGCGCTGCTCGCATCGTCGGAAGAGTTCGAGAACACGTCGCATCACCTGGCCGACCACGGCATCACGGTCGACGGCGTGAAGATCGACGTCGCGAAGATGCTCGGCCGCAAGGATGCGATCGTCGAGAAGATGACGAGCGGGATCGAGTTCCTGTTCAAGAAGAACAAGATTACCTGGCTGAAGGGCCATGGCAAGTTCACCGGCAAGACGGACGCCGGCGTACAGATCGAAGTGAGCGGCGAGGGTGAAACCGAAGTCGTCACCGCGAAGAACGTGATCATCGCGACGGGCTCGAAGGCGCGTCACCTGCCGGGCATCCCGGTCGACAACAAGATCGTGTCGGACAACGAAGGTGCGCTGACGTTCGACTCGGTGCCGAAGAAGCTCGCCGTGATCGGCGCAGGCGTGATCGGCCTCGAGCTCGGCTCGGTGTGGCGCCGCCTGGGTGCCGAAGTGACGGTGCTCGAAGCGCTGCCGGCATTCCTCGGCGCAGCCGACGAAGCGCTCGCGAAGGAAGCGGCCAAGCTGTTCAAGAAGCAGGGCCTCGACATCCATCTCGGCGTGAAGATCGGTGAAGTGAAGGCGACCGACAGCGGTGTGTCGATCGCCTACACGGACAAGGACGGCAACGCGCAGACGCTCGACGCCGACCGCCTGATCGTGTCGGTCGGCCGCGTGCCGAACACCGACAACCTCGGCCTCGAGGCAATCGGCCTGAAGGCGAACGAGCGTGGCTTCATCGACGTGGACGACCACTGCCGTACGGCAGTGCCGAACGTGTACGCGATCGGCGACGTGGTGCGCGGCCCGATGCTCGCGCACAAGGCGGAAGACGAAGGCGTGCTGGTCGCGGAAGTGATCGACGGCCAGAAGCCGCACATCGACTACAACTGCATTCCGTGGGTGATCTACACGTACCCGGAAATCGCATGGGTCGGCAAGACGGAGCAGCAGCTGAAGGCGGAAGGCCGCGAGATCAAGTCGGGCAAGTTCCCGTTCTCGATCAACGGCCGCGCGCTCGGCATGAACGCGCCGGACGGCTTCGTGAAGATGATCGCGGATGCGAAGACCGACGAACTGCTCGGCGTGCACGTGATCGCCGCGAATGCGTCGGACCTGATCGCGGAAGCCGTGGTGGCGATGGAATTCAAGGCGGCGTCGGAAGACATCGCCCGCATCTGCCATCCGCACCCGTCGATGTCGGAAGTGATGCGCGAAGCGGCGCTCGCCGTCGACAAGCGCTCGCTGAACAGCTGAGCACGGCGTAGCGCCTGCCGGCCGTCGGCCGGCGCAGCCGTCTCTTGACGAAGGCGGGCGGGGTTTCCCGCTCGCCTTCGTTCTTTCCGGTTTGCCCGATGAACGTCACCGAATACTACACGCGCGAACTGACCACGCGCGGCTATCAGTCCGATCCCGCCCAGCGCGCGGCCGTCGATCGCCTGCAGCGCTGCTTCGACGAGTGGGTCGAGTACAAGGCGCGTCGCTCGAACGCGTTCAAGAAGCTCATCAATCATCCGGACCTCCCGCGCGGCGTCTACCTGTGGGGCGGCGTCGGCCGCGGCAAGAGCTTCCTGATGGACAGCTTCTATGCGGTCGTGCCCGTGCAGCGCAAGACGCGCCTGCATTTCCACGAATTCATGCGCGAAGTGCATCGCGAGCTCGAGGAACTGAAAGGGCAGGCCGATCCGCTCGACGAACTCGCGCGGCGCATCGCGAAGCGCTACCGGCTGATCTGCTTCGACGAATTCCACGTGTCGGACATTGCGGACGCGATGATCCTGTACCGTCTGCTCGACCGCCTCTTCAACAACGGCGTGCAGTTCGTGATGACGTCCAACTACGATCCCGACGACCTGTATCCGGACGGCCTGCATCGCGACCGCATGCTGCCGGCGATCGCGCTGATCAAGGACAAGCTCGACGTGCTGAACGTCGACGCAGGCGTCGATTATCGCCAGCGCACGCTCGCGCAGGTGAAGATGTATCACACGCCGCTCGGCGCGGACGCCGATCGCGAATTGCGCCATGCGTTCGGCAAGCTCGCGGCGGTACCCGATGAAAGCCCGATCCTGCATATCGAGAAACGCGAACTGAAGGCGCTGCGCAAGGCGGACGGTGTCGTCTGGTTCGACTTCGCGACGCTGTGCGGCGGCCCGCGATCGCAGAACGACTATCTGGAACTGGCGAGCCGCTTCCATGCGATCGTGCTGTCCGAGGTGCCGCAGATGTCGCCGCGGATGGCGTCCGAGGCGCGTCGCTTCACGTGGCTCATCGACGTGCTGTACGACCACAAGGTCAAGCTGCTGATGTCCGCGGCGGTGCCGGCGGAGCAGTTGTACGTCGAAGGCCCGATGGCCAACGAATTTGCGCGCACGGTGTCGCGAATCGTCGAGATGCAGTCGAAGGAGTATCTCGAAACGCCGCGTCGCATCGTCGACACGTCGCTGACCTGATTGCGTTGTCCGGTAATTGACGGGATTCAAACGTCAATTCCGGTCAAATTCATGCAATCTCGGGGTATTTTCGGATTTGTCTTATATTCATCGTTGAGGTGAGCCGATATCGTTGTGTCATGGTTACCAAGGCTGGAGATGTCCATGACACCGTATCGCGATCTGACCGACCACGAGTGGCGCTGCGTTGCGCCGCTTCTGCCCGAAATGCAGCCGCGCACCGAGTTGCGCGGCCGTCCGCTAGCCAATACGCGGGCCGTCCTGAACGGCGTGCTCTGGGTGATCTACAGCGGCGCGACGTGGTCCGCCATGCCGCGCCGTTACCCGTCGTATCAGACATGCCATCGCCGCTTCAAGGTCTGGCACGAGACGGGCACGCTGTTGAGCGTGATGCGTGAGCTCTATGGCGATTCGGGCGTGAATCTGTGCAACGAGTTGTCCGCGCGAATGCGCAAGCACACGCAATCGAAGGCGGCAGAGGCGCGCAGCAACGCGGTACCCGCGTATCGCACACCGGGCGGCTATGCGCCCGACTCGCTGAAGCGTGCGGCGTGATGCCAGTCGGTTTCTGTTGCGCCCGCACCCAAAGAAAATCGGCCTGACGACTTCGTCGCAGGCCGATTTTTCATTGAGCCGTGCGCTTTCGCGCGCGCTGCGTTATTGCTGGCGAATCCAGGTCTGCGACCGGCCGAGCAGCGATACGCCGATGTAACCGCGCACCACGAGTTTCTGGCCGCCGTCTTCAAGCGTCATCTTGCACTTGTAGACCTTGCCGTTCTCCGGGTCGAGGATGTTGCCGCCGTCCCAGTGGTCGCCTTCCTTCTTCATTGCCTTGATGATCGTCATGCCCTTGATGAGTTGATCCTTGCGCTCGTCCGTGCAGGCGGTGCAGCGGCGATCGGGCGTATCGTTCGCGCCGAGGCCCTTGACGACCTTGCCCGTCAGCGCACCGTCGCCGTCCTCGGCGATCTGTACGAGTGCCTTCGGTTGATGGGTGTTGTCATCGATCGTCTGCCACATGCCGACGGGATTGTCGGCTTGTGCGAACGTGGGGGCTGCACAGGCGAGCAGTGCGCCGGCAACGGCGATTGCACGCAACGGGCGGGTCAGTTGAATCATTGTCGTCCTCCTTGTTTTGCATGTCGTGTTCGATTCGCCCGCACGCCCGTCTGCATGGGGCGGGCATGTTGCGAGCTTCGCCAGAATACGTGAAACCGCGCGCCACGTTTGATAGAGGGGACTCTAATCGAAACAGCCCGCGTGACGCGGGCTGTTTGGTGTCCGATCAGTTCAGCTGATACGAGAATGCGGCGTTGATGCGCGGGCTGCGCGACGCGCTTTCGACGGGTGCGTCGCCGATCGGCTTCGCAACGTTCAGGTCGAGGCTGTAGAAGCGGCTGTCGGACAACCGCACACCGATGCCGACCGACGACATGCGGTTCGGCGACGGCGTGCCTGAGTGCAGATACACGCGCGCCATGTCGTAGGCCACGTACGGCGTGATCGATTTCAGATACGTCCAGCCCGGCGTGAAGCCGCGGTTGACCTCCAGCGACATCGCCCAGCCCGAGTCGCCCGACGCTTCGCCAGGCTGATAGCCGAGCGCGTAGCGCGTCGAGCCGAACGAGATCTGTTCGGACGTCGGCAGCGAATCGGGACTGTATTGGCCGGTCAGCGAAACCGACGTGCCGATCCGGAACGGCCATTCGTTGGTTTGCGTGACAGTCGCGCCGGTGCGGACGAAGGTCAGCGAAATCGGGTTGCCCACCGAGGTCGTCGTCGAGCCGACGGTGATGTCCTGCGCCTTCGACGCGCCGAGGATGTTGAAACCCTTCGCGACATTGACGCTCAGCTTCTGGACCTGTTTCGGCTGGACGCTCGTGTAGTCGAGTTGCATCTGCAGCACGCGGACCTGCGAGCGCGTATCGAGGGTCGCGCCGTTGATCTGGTTCTGGTAGCGGTCCTCGTTGTGCGACGCGTAGCCCGACACGGTCCCGAGCAGGCTGCGCTGGTTGTTCAGCAAGATCGGATAGGATGCCGAAAGACCAAGCTTCTCGTTCTTGACCGTACGCTGCACATAAGACGGCAGCCCAGGGTTGTCGGTCGGCTTGCCGCGATACGTACTTGCGTCGAGGCGCGTGATCAGGCCGCTGCTGCCGACAGGTACCGCGCCGCTGAACGCGAAGTAGGTCTGCTTGTCACGTCCGGGCGGCGCGAGCGCCGAGATGCTCAATTGCTCGCCAAACCGCGTCAGGCCGTTTTCGGTCGCGGTGATGAGGCCCTGGACGCCGGGGTGGTTGAAGTCGATACCGGTGCCGATGTTGAACGGCTTGCGGTCGACCGCGAGTTCGAGCGTCGTGGCGCCATCGGTGGTTTGCGGCGGCGGGACATTCGCCTTCACCGTGAGGCCGGGCAGCAGGCCGAACGTGTTCACGTAGCGTTCGAACGTCGCGCGGCGCAGCGGGCGATCGTCCGTGATGTGGGCAGCGATCGCGCGGATCTTCGGTTCCATCGCACCGGGCTTGCCGGTGATCTTGACGTCCGACACATAGCCTTCGACTACCGTGATGCGCACGACGCCATTCTCGAACGTCTGCGCGGGAACGAACGCGAACGAAAGCGCGTAGCCGCGTTCCTGGTACAGCTTCGTCACGCCGTTGGCGGTTTCGATCAGGTCGCCGATCGTGATGTCCTTGCCGACGAGCGGGGTGAAGCGACGCGAGATTTCCTCGAACGGCACCGACTTCACGCCTTCGACCTGAAACGTCGACGGCGTCAGGTGTCGCGACAGCAGCTCCTGCAGTTGCGGCGCTTGCGGGGCGACCTGCACGGTCACGTTCGGGCCGGTCTTCGGTGCGTTGATCTGGGGCAGGGAGTCGAGCGGGTTACCGCCGACGCGCGATTGTGCATGTGCCGTGCCTGCTGCCGCGATGGCGAGCAGCATCATCCATCTGTCGAGTCTGGATTTCATTGTTCTTCCTCGTAGGCCTTGCTTTTCGTCTTCTTTGTAATGCCGGCGCGCGACACCAGGGTGTCGCGCGCCGCGTGCCGCCATGCCGGTTGTGTTTGTACGGCCGCGCCATTCGCTCCGGCTGCGATGGTGCGGCCGTCCTCCTTACTTGCCAACGCTACCCAGCGTGCCCAGCAACCCCGTTACCGGTGCCAGCAGGCCCGTCGAGCCGCTACCCGACGATGCCGTGCCCGTGACACCGCCGACCAGCGACGTGACCGGCGCGAGCGGGCTCGCGCCTCCCGATCCTGCTGCACCGCCCACTGCTCCGGTGACAGTATTCAGCAAACCGGTGACGGGCGCGAGAGGGTTTGCACTGCCTGCGCCGCCTGTTGCGCCGCCGAGCGTGCCGGTGACCGTCGACACGAGATTCGTGACGGGGGCGAGCGGACCGCCGCTGCCGCCTGCCGCGCCACCGAGTGCGCCGGTGACCGTCGACACGAGGCCCGTGACCGGAGCGAGCGGGCCGCTGCCCGCGCCGCCCGTTGCGCCGCCAAGTGCGCCCGTGAGCGAGCCGAGCGGCGTCGAGCCGAGACCGGACAGCAGGCCGCCGAGCGGGTTCGTCGAGCTGGAGCCCGACGACGTGCCGTTCTGGACGGTTGCCGTCGAGCCGCCGACGAGGCTCGTGATCAGGCCGGGGATCGGTGCTGCGCCGTTCGGGCCGTTCGGGTTGACGAGGCCGCCTGCGTTGGTCACGGTGTTGCCGACCGCGGTCACGAGTTGGCCGACGTCGCCGACGAGCGGCTGGCTCGACGTGCCGCCCACCTGCTTGCCTGCCGAGCTGATCGCGCCGCCGATCTGGCCGAGCAGGCCGGAGACGGGTTGGCCGAGGCCGGTCGTCGTGCCGACCTGTTGTGTGACCTGGCCGGCCGTGATCACGAGCGGCGTGATCGCCGAGCTGATCGGTTGCGTGACCTGCTGGACTGCGCCCGACGACAGCGTCGAGCCGATCGTCGTGCCGGCGGCCGTCAGGCCGTTGGCGACCGTGTCGAGCACGGTGCCGACCGGCGTCGTGACCGGAGCGAGCGGCGCGAGCGGGCCCGTGCCGAGCGCCTTCACCGTCGAGCTCAAGCCGGACACCGTGTTGCTCGTCGCGCCGACGACATTGCCGAGGCCGGCAACCGTCGTGCCGACCGGATCCTTCGTCGAGCCGATCTGTCCCAGCCCGTTGCTCACGGCATCGGCGGCTGCGCCGACGATCGTGCCGGTGCTGGAGAGCGTGCTGCCGACTCCCTTCGTCACGCCGTCGCCGAGGCCCGGCAGGCTGATGTTGCCGACCGTGCTGCCGAGGTCCGTGGCCGTCTGGCCAACCGTGCTGACGACGCCCTTGGTGCCGGTCGACGTGCCGCTGGTGCCGCTCGTGCTGGGCGTGCCGCTCGTGCTCGGATTGCTGTTGCTGCTGCTGGACGGCGTCGCGCTGACACCGCCGCCGCCGCAGGCGGCCAGCAGGCAGGCTGCGGCGAAGGCGGTGAGGGGCACGCGCCACTGGCGCAGGGTGACGGTCGTGATGAAACGTTGCTGGGACATGATGGACTCCTCGCTGTCTTTTCGATGAATGGATGCCGGATTACTTGCCGTGCGTGCCGCCGAGCAGGCCGCCGATCAGCGACGTGACAGGCGCGAGTGGGTTCGACGTCGAGCCCGAGTTCGTGACGGCGCCCGTGCCGCCGCTCAGTGCCGGTGCGCCGACCGTGCTGGTGACCGTCGAGACGGCGTTCGTCACCGGGGCGAGCGGGCTGGTGCCGCCTGCGCCGCCCGTCACGCCGCCGAGGGCACCCGTGACTGCGCCGAGGAGACCTGTGACCGGTGCAAGCGGGCTGCCGCTCGTTCCGCCGGTTGCGCCGCCGAGTGCGCCGGTGACCGTCGAGACGAGGCCGGTAACCGGTGCGAGCGGGCTGCCGCTGCCGCCTGCTGCGCCACCGAGTGCGCCGGTGACCGTGGAGACGAGGCCGGTGACCGGAGCGAGCGGGCCGCTGCCGCCGCCTGCTACGCCACCAAGTGCGCCGGTAACCGTCGAGACGAGGCCGGTGACCGGAGCGAGCGGGCCACTGCCGCCGCCTGCTGCGCCGCCGAGAGCGCCGGTAACCGTCGAGACGAGACCGGTGACCGGAGCGAGCGGACCGCTGCCGCCACCCGTTGCGCCGCCGAGAGCGCCCGTGACGGTGGAGACGAGGCCCGTGAGCGGTGCGAGCGGATTGGTCACGCCGCCGGTGCCGCCCGTGAGCAGGCCGCCGACGGTCTTCACGGTATTGCCCGTGGCCGAGACGGTGTTGCCGAGGCCTGTCGTGACGGGGTTGCCGCCTGTCGACGCGAGCAGCGCGCCGGCCTGGTTCAGTCCGTTGCCGACCGTGCCGAGCAGCGTGTTGACGGGGGCGCCGAGGCCGGTCGCCGTACCGATCGTCTGGGTCGTCTGGCCGACCATCGTCGTGATCGGCGTGATGGCCGAGCTGACCGTCTGCGTGACTTGCTGGATCGGGCCGGTCGACAGCGCATTGCCAAGGGTCGTGCCGCCGTTCGACACGGCGCCGCCGAGTGTCGACACGAGGCCGCCGACGGCCCCCGTGACCGGAGCAAGCGGCGACAGCGGGCCGCTGCCGAGGCTCGTGACCAGCGCGCCGGTCTGCGTGACGGCGCCGCCGAGCTGGTTGACTACGCCGCCCGTGCTGGCGAGCGTGGTGCCGACCGGATCCTTCGTTGCGCCGAGCTGGCCGAGACCGTTGCCGAGGCCGTTGCCGAGTGCGGTCACCGCGCCGCCGACGCTTTGCACGATGCCACCTGCGGCTTGCGTCGTGGCAGGATTGACGCCCGGCAGCGTTTGGCTGCCGAGGGCGGAGCCGAGATTGGAGACGGCGCCGCCGGCAGTCGTGACGATATTGCTGGTGCTTGCGAGGACAGTTCCCACTGGGTTCGCCGACACACCGGAGGTGCCGGACGTACCGCTCGTGCCCGAGGTTCCGCTGGTACCGGACGTGCCGCTCGTGCCCGACGTGCCGCTGGTGCCGGACGTGCCGCTCGTACCCGAGGTGCCGCTGGTGCCGGACGTACCGCTCGTGCCCGAGCTGCCGCTGGTGCCGGACGTACCGCTCGTACCCGAGGTGCCGCTCGTGCCGGAGGTGCCGCCGCCCGAGCTCGAGCCGCCGCCGAGGCCGTGGCTGATGGAACCGGAGCCGCCGCACGCGGAGAGGGAGAGCATGGCTGCAACGGTGGCCGCGATCAGAGTCGTCCGGAACACGCCATGAGGGATAACCTTAATGTCCATTTCTTCCTCGCATTAAAAATGTGTTGTGAACTGCGTTGTGTTGAGTGGTGCGAGGACTACTCTGCAACTGTCGTGCCATTTCGACGCCCGACAGTTCGACAACCGGTTTTAAACGAGGCAATTCCTTGTCGGGAAAGGAAGTGGTGGAAATTGAAAGATTGTTGAATCTGTTTAAGCGCTGGCGAATGAGAACGATTTCGGCCGTTTCGTAACGTAACGTCACAACATTGGCGTTACGGGTGCGGCGTAACGTGGGCGGAGAGCCGGCTTGGTGGACAAGGCAATTGTTTTACTGGTGGATTAGGTGTGCACATCTAACCTATCGTAAATCCTATGTGTAAGTCGTACCGAAACGCCGTACAAATACGTTGTGCTCCTGAAGACTTTTTTTCCGGTGGGGTCGTTAAAAGAGGTTGGAAACTAAATCGGATCGGATATAGAATCGGGAGCAGATGTAAGCAAATGTACGGTTCGGTACACAACGTTCGAGGAGGGTCACTATCGCGAATGTTAACTTGCATCAAATCGTGAGCAATGCCCTTCGGGGCGACCTATAAAGAAAGCGCACCCGGTTGTCGCTGCAGCAGATGTGGTGAACGGCGTGGGGCAAGGGCCAGATATGCGGGGACGTATACGTATAAAAGGCCAAAGATCGTAAATACAGGCACGAGGAATAAAATGAAAGCATTGATGATTCGCTTCCTTCGGGAAGAAGACGGGGTTACCGCGATCGAGTATGGGCTGATTGCGGGTCTGATAGCTGTCGCGATCGTCGCCGGGGTGACGCAGATCGGTGGCAGTCTCGGGACCATGTTCACCAATCTCGGCACTTGCGTGACTACACGTACGACCGCAGCCTGTTCGGCCGCTACCATCTGGGGCTGACCTTCCGTAGATAATTGGAACGACTCCTTCACGTCGCGTGAAAGTCGTTTTGGTTCGGTAGCGAGCTGATTGCCTCGGCAATCAGCTCGCGCCGATATTTGCGGCGGGCAGTTGCGCGATGGCAAATCTTATTTTCAGCGGGACATTCCTGGCCTGGGTGACGCTTGTCGCCGGCAGTGATATCCGATTTCGGCGCGTTTCGAATTCGCTCGTCCTGGCGGGGTTGATCGCCGGATTTGGCGCGGCGATTTTCAATGCGAATCCATTCGGAATCTCGCTGTATCAGGCCATGTTCGGCATGCTGGTCGGACTGGCCGGTCTTTTCCCCTTTTTCATGCTGCGCTTGATGGGCGCGGCAGACGTAAAGACATTTGCCGTGCTCGGTGCGTGGTGCGGTGCACACGCGCTGCTCGGGCTCTGGGTTGTCGCGAGCCTTGCCGCCGGTCTTCATGCCGTTGTCCTGATTATGTTGTCGCGGACCTCGCCGGGCGCATTGTGGCGCCGTGGGGCGCCTGCACTGGCGCTTGGCAAATACCGGGCGACACCGTATGCGGCATGCCTGGCGATACCGGCGGCGGCGTGGCTCGTTTATCTGATTGCAACGGGGGGCGTGCGATGAAGCGACTGAATCAGCCGCAGGGACGCCGGCGGCAGCGGGGGGCGACGGCGGTCGAGTTCGCGATCGTTTTTCCGCTGTTCTTCATGATTTTCTACGCGATCCTCAGCTTCGGGATGATCTTCCTCATTCAGCAAAGCCTGACGCTGGCGGCCAGCGAAGGCGCGCGCGCGGGATTGAACTACGCGCCGACCCTGGCTGCGCGCGTGACGAATGCGGCGACAGCTGCACAGAATGTCCTGGGCTGGCTGAATATCAGCCCGCCGCAGGTCGCGGCGCCGCAATGCAGTTACGACACGACGAATCCGCCGACGCTCTATTGCCTGACGGTCACGGTGAGCTACTCGCCGGAAGCGTGGGTCACGACCATGCCGTTCCTGGGAGCCATCATCACGCAACCGTTGACGGGTACGGCCGTCGTGCAGATCCCGCAGTCGATCCTGTGAGGTGGTCATCGTGACGTGACGGGTCCGCGGACACACGAATCGAGCGGCAGGTAAAACTTACTCGGACTTTTATTCCGGCATCCATACCAAAACATGGCCAACAACCTAACCAAGATCATCGCGGGGCTGCTGATTGCGATTGCTGTACTGCTCGGAATCTATGCATGGATGCTCGGGCGCAGTTCTCCGGCTCCCGTGCCGACGCAGCAGATCGCAGCGGCCAATCCGGTGCCTGTCGTGATCGCCACGCGTGTGCTGCCGGCGGGCCAGCCGATTACCGCCGACGCGTTGAAGGTTCAGCCGACCGCACTGATGCCGGTCGGTGCATTCAGCAATTCGGGTGAACTCGTCGGCCGCGTGCCGACACGGGACATCCCGGCTTCGTCGCCGGTTGTTTCGGGCGCATTGGTGTCGGGTCTCGCCGAGGATGTGCAGCCGGGCGAGCGCGCGATCGCGGTCCACGTCGACGAGACCAACGCAGTCGGCAACCGGCTGCGTCCCGGCAATTTCGTCGACGTGTTCCTGAACCTCAAGCGCGAGGGTAATTCGACGATGCTCGACGGGGAAGTCGCGCAGACGCAGGCTCGGCTGCTGTTGTCGAAGGTGCGTGTGCTGTCGTTCGGCGATGCGACAGCCGAACGCGACAGCGGCAGCAACACGAACGGCAACAACGGCCAGCCGTCGGGTGTGCGCATCGCGGTGCTGGCGGTGCCGACCGCGCAGGTCGATGCGCTGACGCTCGGCGAAGCGAGCGGCCGGTTGACGCTCGCGTTGCGCAACCCGCGCGACGACGAGCTTGCGATGCAGACGGTTGCGGTGCGCACGGACAACAAGCTGTCGCCGTCGGCGATCGCGGCAGCCGGCGTGTCGCTGCAGCAGCTTTCCGGCACGCAGCGCAACGCGGTGGCCAACGTGCCCGTACCGCCGTTGCCGTCGCATTTGCCGCCTGCCGCGCGGCCGAGCGGGGGCGGGGGCGGTATCGAGGTGATTCGCGGCGGCCGGTCGGAAACGGTTGCTTACTGACAGACATCGACGGTCATCGATATCAGCGACGACAAGTAAAAGGGCCGAGAGACGGTTCAACGAACAATGAAAAACACACTGATTGCATTCGCGATTGCTATCTGGGCCATGACATTCGCATCGTTCGCCAGCGCGAACGGTACGATCGAACTTGCCGTCGGCGCGCAACGGCAGATTTCGGCCGGCCGCACGCTGCAGCGCGTCGCGGTTGGCGATCCGGCGGTCGCCGACGTGCTGATCATGAAAGGCAGCCGCTCCGGATCGGTGCTGCTGACCGCGAAGGCGCCGGGTGCGACGAACGTGATGCTGTGGGAGCGCGGCCGTGACGAGCCGACGGTCTGGAACGTCGAAGTCGTTGATGCGTCCGCGCATGCGGTGCTCGACGGCTCCACGCCGCGCGTGAATGCGTACGGTGGAACGGCGGTGTTGCGGGGAACGTCGGCATCGCTCGATGCGCATGATCGCGCCGTCGCGGTCGGCAAGAACATGAGCGCGAAAGGGGTCGTGATCGATCGATCGACGATTGCCGGCAAGAATGTCGTGCAGGTCGATGTGCGCGTCGTCGAATTCAGCCGCTCGGTGCTCAAGCAGGTCGGCTTCAATTTCTTCAAGCAGAGCAACGGATTTTCGTTCGGCTCGTTTTCGCCGGGTGGCGTGCAGTCCTACAACGGTGGATCGGGCCCCGGTACCGGCGGGTACGTTCCAACGCTCGGTGCGCCGGTCGCGTCGGCCTTCAACCTGGTCGTAAACGCAGCCGGGCGCGGCATCTTTGCCGATCTGTCGCTGCTGGAGGCGAACAATCTCGCACGCGTGCTCGCGGAGCCGACGCTCGTCGCGCTGTCCGGACAGAGCGCCAGCTTCCTCGCGGGCGGCGAGATTCCTGTTCCGTCTCCGCAAGGGCTCGGCTCGACCGCGATCCAGTGGAAGCAATACGGCGTCGGACTCTCGTTGACGCCGACGGTGCTGAGCCCGCAGCGGATCGCGCTGAAGGTTGCGCCCGAGTCCAGCCAGCTTGATTTCGTGAACAGCGTGACGATCAGCGGTGTCGCGGTGCCGGGCATCACGACCCGTCGGGCGGATACGACGGTCGAGCTTGGCGATGGCGAGAGTTTCGTGATCGGCGGCCTGATCGACCGCCAGACGATGTCGAACGTGAGCAAGGTGCCGTTGCTCGGCGATCTGCCGATCATCGGGACATTCTTCAAGAACATGAACTATCAGCAGAACGACAAAGAGCTGCTGATCATCGTCACACCGCATCTCGTCGCGCCGATCGCGAAGGGCGCGGTGCTGCCTGCGACGCCGGGTGAGCTGTCCGAACAGCGCAACGGGCCGGTCTGGCAGTCGTATCTGGGTGGCGCCGCATCGCCGGACGCGGCGCCGGGATTTTCGAAATGAGTGCGAAGCATCGCGCGTTGCGATGCATCGGCACGCCATGCGTAATCGGGGGTGTTCGACATGAACGCGCGAATCCAATCATTGTGTGAACCCGCCGTGACCGATTATTTCGTTTGCGCATCGCAACAGGAAGCGCATGTCCGCTGGCTGGCCGATACGCTGGTGTCGGCCGGCGCGGTCGAGGCTGCGTCGCTCGAGCCGGGGGTACTGGCACAGCGCATCACCGGCCTCAATCCGGCGCTCGTCTTCATCGACTTCTCGGATGGCAGCCCGGCCGCGAGCGTTGCCGCCGCAGCGGTTCGCGCGACGCACCCGGGGCTGCCGATCGTCGCGCTCGGTTCGCTCGCGCATCCGGAGAGCACGCTTGCCGCACTGCGCGCCGGCGTGCGTGATTTCATCGACGTGTCGGCTCCGGCGGAGGAGGCGCTGCGTACGACGCGCGGGCTGCTGGCGAACGTCGGCGAGCCGGCGAGCCGCCACGGCAAGCTCGTCGCACTGCTTGGCGCACGTGCCGGCATGGGCGTCAGCACGCTCGCGGCGAATCTCGCCGTTTGGCTGCAGAAGCGCGCGTCGAGCACGGGGGCGGGCGGCGTGCCGAACGGCGGCACCCCTGCAGGTCGCCAGACCGCACTCGTCGACCTGGGGCTGCCGGCAGGCGATGGCGCGCTGTTCCTGAATACCCGCTGCGAATTCCATTTCATCGATGCGGTTCACAACCTGCGCCGCATCGACCGGACCTTCGTGAATACCGCGTTGACGCGGCATGAGAGCGGTGTCGCGTTGACGACGCTGCCGGCCGATCTCGGCGGATTGCGCGACGTGTCGTACGCGTCGTGCGCCGGTTTGCTGAACCGCTTCCGCGCATTCTTCGATCAGCAGATCGTCGATCTCGGTGGTTTTTCGAACCGCGAGTTCGTTGCGCAGATCACGAGCTCGGCCGACGAAGCGTGGCTCGTCTGCGATCAGGGCGTCGCGTCGATCGTGTCGGCAGCAGATCTGCTGACCGGGTTGCGCGACGCAGGTGTCGAGACCGATCGCGTGCGGCTCGTCGTCAACCAGTACGACCCCGCGCTCGACCTGACGTCCGCCCAGATCGCCGAGCGTCTCGGGCTGTCGCTGGTCGGCACGTTGCCGTCGCGACGCGTCGCGATCGGCCATGCCGCGAACCAGGGCCGGCTCATCATCGACATGGCGGAGCGCGACCCGTACGTACGCGCGCTCGAGTCACTTGCCATGCGGCTGCCGGGCGTATCGGCCAGATCGGCCGTACCGCGTCCGGCATCCGGCCTGTCCGCGCTGAAGCGCTTCATTCAACCCTCGTCCAAGCGGTCGTAAGCGATGGCACACGACATTCAATTCGCCGACGGCGCAGCGCCGTTCTCCCAGACGCAGCATTTCCACGACATCAAGAATGCCGCGCACGAGCACCTGCTGACGCGCATCGAAGAGCTGGGCGCCGAGTTCGGCCGATGGTCCCGCCAGGCGATCAACCAGTTCGTCGACCTCGAGATCGACAGCTTCGTGCGCCTGCGCCGCATCCCGCTCAACGAAAACGAGGTGCGCGCGGTCGCCGAGGCGCTGACGAAGGAGCTCGCGGGCTTCGGGCCGATCGAGGACCTGCTCGCGGACCCGGCCGTCGAGGACATCCTGATCAACGGCTACAACGACGTGTACGTGTCGCGCCACGGGATTCTCGCGAAGCTGCCGGTGCGCTTCACCGACAACGCGCACCTGCTGCGGATCGTGCGACGGATCCTCGCGCCGATCGGTCGCCGTCTCGACGAGTCGAACCCGATGGTCGACGCGCGGTTGCCGGACGGCGGCCGCGTGAACGTCGTGATCGAGCCGCTGTCGATCGACGGTCCGGTCGTATCGATCCGGAAATTCCGCAAGGATCCGCTGAAGCCGTCCGATCTGCTCGCCAACGGGACCTTCAACGAAGAAATCAACACGCTGCTTCAGGCAGCCGTCGAGGCACGCTGCAACATTCTCGTTTCGGGCGGGACGAGCTCCGGCAAGACGTCGCTGCTCAACGCGCTCGCGTTCCACATTCCGGAGATCGAGCGTGTCGTGACGATCGAGGATACGGCCGAGCTGTCGCTGAACCACCCGCACGTCGTGCGGCTCGAGAGCCGGCCGGGCGGGTTCGACGGCACCGGCGTGGTGTCGATTCGCGACCTGCTGCGCAATACGCTGCGGATGCGCCCGGACCGGATCATCGTCGGCGAAGTGCGCGGCGGCGAAGTGCTGGAGATGCTGCAGGCGATGAACACCGGCCACGACGGCTCGATGGGGACCGTGCACGCGAGTTCGCCGCGCGAGTGCCTGTACCGTCTCGAGATGCTTGCCGGCTTCGCGGGCTTCCAGGGCACCGAGTCGAGCCTGCGCCGGCAGATCGCGAATGCGATCGACTTCATCGTGCAGATCGGGCGCCTGTCGAACGGGCGTCGGCGGATCCTGTCGATCACCGAAGTGACCGGACTGTCCGACAACATCATCGCGACGCAGGAGCTTTATCGCTACGAGGCGCGCGTGACGGCGGAGGGCGAGGAAGTCGACCACTGGGAAACGCTGGGCATTCATCCGCATTCGCCGAAGCTTGCGCGCTTCCGTCAGACGCTGACGAGCGGTGGATTCGGCGAGGGCGGATTTGGTGGCGGCTTCGGCGGCGGCTTCGGCCGTGGCGGCGGGGGCTTCAATGTATAGCGCGATGGTGTGGGTGCTGGCGATCGCGATGCTGTGCGTCGCGGCTGCGATGATGCTGTGGCGTCACGCAGAGACCCGGCGCGTGCGGACCGACGCGAAGCGCTTCATCGACAGCCGGCTCGAACCGGGCGCACGCGCCGGTGTCGCGGCCCCGGCGGCGCGGCCGTCGGCGGCAAGTGCGGCGCGCGCCGTGCCGCAGCCCGGCGCGCCGCGAAGTGGCTCGTCCTACGCAATCTGGGCGCACTGGTATGCGACGGCATCCGAGTATCTGTCGAACCTCGCGAGTCGAGCGGGGATCGAGGACGCGCGCGGCAAGACGCTCGGTGCACTCGCCGTGCTGGTCGCGGTTGCGTTCATTGCCGGCAGCCGCGGCGGGGTACTGGCGTGCTTGGCGGCAATCGCTTGCGGAAGCGCGCTGCTCGGCGTCTGGCTCGCTTCGCGGATCCAGCGGCGGCGGTTGAAGATCGTCCGGCAGATCCCGTCGTTCCTGGACGGGATCGTGCGTCTCGTGACGCTCGGCAACAGCGTGCCGGCTGCGTTCCAGTCTGCGCTGCTGACGACCGAGGAGCCGTTGCGCGGCTGCCTCGATCTCGTGTCGCGGATGCTGCGCGGCGGGATCGAGATCGATCGCGCAATGATGCACATCGCGAAGATCTACCGGACCGAGGAGTTCGAACTCGTGGGCTCGGTGCTGCGCCTGTCGGTCAAGTACGGCGGGCGCGCGGACGTGATGCTCGAGCGGATGGCCGTGTTCATGCGTGACCTGGAGCAGGCCGAGCGTGAGTTGACGGCGATGTCGTCGGAAACCCGGCTGTCGGCGTTCGTTCTCGTCATGCTGCCGATCGCGATCGGCAGCTTTGTGGTGATGGCCAATCCGAAGTATCTGCACGGGATGTGGAACGACCCGAGCGGGCGGACGATGCTCACGATCGCGTTCCTGCTGCAGCTGGCCGGCAGCGTCTGGCTGTATCGCATGGCTCGGCTCAGGTGAGACTATGACAGCGACTCAAATCGGAGCGATCGCGTTGGCGGTCGGTGCGCTCGGGGTGCTGCTGCTCGGCATGGTTGCGATGCTGCGCGCGAGTGCCGCGACGCGTGCCGAACGCGCGTTGGTCGATGCGCTGGACCGGCGCATGGCCGCCCTCGAGGCAGCGAAAGCGAAAGGCGCGCCGGGCAGCGATGCGCCTGCGAAACCGGACGTACGTGGCGGTCAGCGTGTCGAGCGTTTTCTCGACCGGCTGTCGGCGGCGGGCGTGCGCTGGCTCGATACCGGGCTCGGCAAATACGCTGTCGCGGAAGAGGATCGCCGCCTGCTCGAGCAATGCGGCTACGTCGACGCGCGCACGCGCGGGCTGTTCCTGAGCGCCCGGGTTGCGTTCGGGATCGCGCTGCCGCTGCTGTTCGCGATCTTCGCGAGCGGGCGCGTGAAGGGCGGTATCTGGATGGTCGGCATGTTTGCCGCCTTCGGGCTGGGCTTCATGTTGCCGAAGCTCTACGTGCAGCGCCGTGCGGCCGCGCGGCGGCAGAGCGTGGTCGATGAACTGCCGTTGCTCGTCGACATGCTGCGCTTGCTGCAAGGCGTCGGCCTGTCGCTGGATCAGAGCCTGCAGGTCGTGACGAACGATTTTCGCGGGATGTTGCCGGTACTGTCGTCGGAAGTCGGCATCGCGCAGCGCCAGTTTGCAGCGGGTCGAACGCGCGAGCAGTCGCTGCAGCGGTTGTCCGGCGGATTCGACAACGAGGATCTGCGCGCGGTCGTGCGATTGATGATCCAGGTCGACAAGCATGGCGGCGCGGTACAGGAGCCGCTCAAGCAGTTCGGGGACCGGCTGCGCGAAACGCGCCGCGCCATGCTGCGCGAGCGGATCGGCCGGTTGACCGTGAAGATGACCGGTGTGATGGTGCTGACATTGTTGCCCGCGCTGTTGATCGTGACGGCCGGGCCCGGCATGTTGGCGGTGATGCATGCGTTGTCGCCGCATCACTGAAGGACGGAAGGAAGGATGATGAAGCGGATCGGCGGAATGGCGATACGGGCGGGCGCGGCGGCGGTGGTGGTGCTGTTGGGTGCGTGCGCGACCAAGGACAGCGGTTATGGCGTGAACGCGCAGACGGAGCGTGCGGCGCTGATACAGGCTGCCGACCAGAAGCAGGCCGTGCCGGACACGCCGGGTATGTACCTCGGCTTGATCCAGCGGATGCAGTCGCAGGGGCTCTATTACGCGTCGCTCGCGCACATCGACGCGTATGACAAGACCTACGGTGTCGTGCCGGAGTCGATCCTGTTGCGTGCGGATGCCCTGCGGATGACCGATCAGCCGGCCGCGAGCGCGGCCGTCTACACGCAGTTGCTGAAGACGCCGCTTGCCGCGCGCGGCTATCGCGGGCTCGGTCTGCTGGCGGGTGCAGCGGGCGATTTCGACCGTGCGGCGCAGTCGCTGACGCAGGCGTCGGAACTGGCGCCGACCGATGCATCGATGCTGTCCGATCTCGCCTACGCGAAGTTGCGCAGCGGCGATGTCGTCGGCGCGCGCGTGCCGTTGATGAAGGCCGCCGAGCTGGATCAGCGCAATCCGAAAATCGTCAGCAACCTCGCGCTCTACCTGTTTGCGGCAGGCCGCGCGCAGGATGCGCAGAAGTTGATGAACCAGCAGCATCTGTCGGCGGATATCCGCAAGGACATCGTCAGCGACGCCGCGAAAATCACGGCAGCCGCGCGCGCGCAGCAACGCGCGGTCGCGACGCCGCCGGTCGTGTCACGGCGCGCTGCGTCTGCACCGATCACGCCGATGGCGAACAATTTTGGCTACGACCAGACCGTGCCGCTGCTGCAACGGTTTGCACAATGAACAGGCACCGGGGGAACGACATGAACAACAAAAAACATCTTCGAAGCATGCATGCCGGCCGGATTGCGGTGCTGGCCGCAATCGTCTGCGTGGTGGTTGGTTCGGCCGCGGCATACGGGCAGGAGTCCGTGACGGCGGGTGCGTCCGATGTCGACCGTTCGACGAAGGAATGGCTTTCGATGCAACGTGACAACCGCGCGGCGGCACCGACGCAGCCGTTGCTCGGTGACGTCGCATCGCTTGTCTACCAGCGTTATCTCGATTCGTTCAAGAACAAGATACCGACTTCGATGAGCTCGCAGCTCGGTTCTGCCGGCGGCATGTCGGGCAGCAGTCAGGGCATGCAGTAAGCGGGACGGCGATGCGCGCAGATCAATCACCCGCAGCGCGGCGACGCGGCGTTGCCGGTCGTCCGGGGCGCCAGCGCGGCACCATTGCGGTCATGGCTGCAATCTGGGTGTCGGTTGCATTCATCATGCTGGGTGCGATCGATATCGGTCATTTCTATTCCGAACGACGCAGCATGCAGGCGGCGGCCGATCTGGCAGCGCTTTCGGCCGTGTCGCAAATCAGCGCGGATGCGACCTGCACGGCCGCGACGACCGCAGCCGGTCGAATCGCGAATCCGGCATCGAATCCGCTGCCGGCGAATTCGACCGTCTCCGTGACGTGCGGTGTCTGGACCGCGCCTCAAGGCAGCGGCAATGCGCTGTTTACGCCGACCTCGGGCGCGGCGACCAATGGTCAGTGTGCAGGCCTGTCGCCCGGAACGATCAATGGTCAATCGGTCAACGCCGTATGCGTGACGGTTTCCGAGCCGATCGACGGGATATTTCGCAGCGGGATAACAGTCGGCGGATCGGCTATTGCCAAGAGCGTGCCGACCGACACCTTTACGCTGACCACATCGCTGGCGGCGTTGAACGGTGGATTGGCGAACCAGTTGCTCCAGGCATTGCTGGGTACGCCCAATCCGCTGAGCCTGCAGCTCGTCGATTATCAGGGGCTTGCGCAAGTCAATCTGAAACTGGCCGGCATTCTCGCCAATCTGCCGGTCGGCACCAGCACGTCCGTGCTGAACGGTACCGTGACGCTGGGTCAACTGGCCAACGCGGCCGTCCAGGCGGCGACGCAGCAGAACCTGGTCGGCGCGAACCTGAACGTGCTGAACGCGATCGTCGTCGCCCTCTGTTCCGGCGGCGTGTGCGGTGGGCCGCAAATCGCGCTCGGCCAGCTGGTTTCCGCTGCAACGGCGACGGGAAGCTCCGCCGTCAACGCCAGCGTCAATGCGCTCGGCTTGCTGTCGACTGCATTGCAGCTCGCAAACGGCACGAATTCGGTCAGCATTCCGAGCGTAACGGTCCAGACGCCGACCTTGCTCGCACCGTTGCTCAACGTGACCGTGTCGGGATCCGTCAAGCTCGGTGCGAACCCGCCGACCACCGCGAGTGGTCCGCCCGGGCCGGCGAATTGCGGGACCACCAATTGCACGACCAACACGTCGACCGCACAGGGGAACGTGTTCCTCAATACGTCGATCTCGCTGCTGTCGACCTGCTCGAACGGCGCGCTGGTCTTTCCGGGCGGCAGTTGCTCGTCCGGCACGGCGACGCCGCTTGCCGCGGTGCAATTGCCGATCACCGCCTATGTGGCGCCGGCGACGGCGGGCCTGATGTCCGTCACCTGCACCGCGGACGGCACGAAGACCGCGCAGGTGAACGTGCAGACCGGGGTCGTGGCCGTGTACATCGGCGGTTCGGCGAATACGCCGATCAACCTCAACGCGCCCAGCGGCTATGTGCCGAACGGTAGCGCCACGCCAATTACGCTGGTATCCGTCAACCTGCAGAGCCTGCTCAATCTGTTGAACCTCGGCGGCCTGGTTTCCGGCCTGACAACGCTGGTCAAGGTCGCGACGCTGGGGCTCCTCGATCTCACCCAGATCTCGATCAATGTCAATCTGTTGCCCGGACAATTGACGGTTCCCGTTGCCAATCAAAGTCCGACGCCGTTGGTGTTCACGTATCCCGGGCCCGGATCGTCCGCGTCGCCGAGCCCGGCATCGCCTTACATGCTCGGGACGGGAACGGATCAGTTTCTGGCGCCCGCTGTTCAAGGTATCTTGAACAGCGGCCTGTCGTTGAAGTTGTCGGCCAACAGTGGCCTGTTGACGTTGCTGGCGGATGTCGTGAATCCCATCTTGGATGTCGTGACCGTGCCGATTATGACGGCGCTGGCAACGACGCTCGTTCCACTCCTTCTGCAACCGATCGACTCGCTCCTGACCTCGGTCACGGGCCTGCTCGGCCTGAGCCTGGGGAATGCCTATGTCACGAACACACCGGACTCGATCAAATGCGGCAATCCCATGCTTGTCCAATAAATGCCTGAGCGTTCCGTCATCGAAGCGGGCGGCGTCGCCGCCGCCCGCAACCGGTCACTGACCTGCAATGCCGAGCAACTCGTCAATTACTGAAGCCGCACCCGAAACATGAGAACCACGCCCGCAATCGAAGAGCTCGACCTGTATGTCTGGGAAGGCAAGGCGGACATTGTCGACCGCGTCGCCCGGTGCATGGCGAGCTTCGACGTCGAAGTGATCCGCGCCGACAACGCCGAGATCTCGCCCGAGCGCGCCGCATTGCGGCCGTCGCTCGCAATCATCAGCGTGACGATGATCGAAGGCGGCGCCGCGTTCCTGCGCGACTGGCAGGCCAACATCGGCATGCCGGTGGTCTGGGTCGGCGCGGCGCGCGACAACGACGCGTCGCAGTACCCGCCCGACTATTCGCACATCCTGCCGCTCGACTTCACGTGCGCCGAGCTGCGCGGCATGATCGGCAAGCTCGTCACGCAACTGCGTGCGCACTCGGCCGAAACGTCGCGGCCGTCCGAACTCGTCGCGCACTCCGAATCGATGCAGGCGCTGTTGCACGAAGTCGATACGTTTGCCGACTGCGACACCAACGTGTTGCTGCACGGCGAAACCGGCGTCGGCAAGGAACGCATCGCGCAGCTGCTGCACGAAAAACATTCGCGCTACCGGCACGGCGAATTCGTGCCGGTGAACTGCGGCGCGATCCCCGACGGCCTGTTCGAATCGCTGTTCTTCGGTCATGCGAAGGGATCGTTCACGGGCGCGGTTGTTGCGCATAAAGGCTATTTCGAGCAGGCGGGCGGCGGCACGCTGTTCCTCGACGAAGTCGGCGATCTGCCGCTGTACCAGCAGGTCAAGCTGCTGCGCGTGCTCGAAGATGGCGCGGTGCTGCGCGTTGGCGCGACGGCGCCGGTCAAGGTCGATTTCCGGCTGGTCGCGGCGAGCAACAAGAAGCTGCCGCAGCTCGTCAAGGATGGGCTGTTTCGCGCCGATCTCTACTACCGGCTCGCGGTGATCGAGCTGAGCATTCCGTCGCTGGAAGAGCGCGGCGCAGTCGACAAGATCGCGCTGTTCAAGTCGTTCGTCGCGCAGGTCGTCGGCGAGGAGCGGCTCGCGGAGTTGTCCGATCTGCCGTACTGGCTGACGGATTCGGTCGCGGACAGCTATTTTCCCGGCAACGTACGCGAATTGCGCAACCTCGCCGAGCGTGTCGGCGTGACGGTGCGGCAGACGGGCGGGTGGGATGCCGCGCGGTTGCAACGGCTGATTGCGCACGCGCGCAATTCGGCGCAACCGGTGCCGGTGGAGAGCGCGGCCGAGGTGTTCGTCGATCGCAGCAAGTGGGACATGAACGAGCGCAGCCGCGTCATTGCGGCGCTCGACGCAAACGGTTGGCGTCGTCAGGATACGGCGCAGCAGCTCGGCATCAGCCGCAAGGTTCTGTGGGAAAAAATGCGCAAATATCAGATCTTCGACGAAGAGCCCGAGACACGCGAAAGCGAGTAATTAATGAGATAAAATCGCGCTGAATTACAACGACTCGGGCGGGAATAAAACTTCATGAGCCATATGACGGGGTTGGGGCGGGTGGGCGTGTTGCTTGCCCTGGTGGGAGGCATGCAGGGCGCGTTCGCGCAGGGGTTGGCCGGCAGCGATTCGTCGGCGGTGCAGCAGGCGTCGGCGCCGGTGGCGGCGATTCCGGTGATCGATCAGCAGGGCCAGACGTCGGTGCAGCCACAGGCGGGCGAATCGACGGGGCCGAGCACGGTCGACGACCTGCAGCGCCAGATCCAGGCGCACTCGCTGACGGAAATGCGCACGAGCTACAACGGCAGCTACGGTGCGAGCCTGCTGTTCAACGTGAAGGACGGTGCGTACTTCGTCGCGCTGTTCCAGCAGAAGGCGTTTTGGCGCGTGATCAAGACGTACGACGAAACGCGCGCGGAAGCGATCTATCGCGATTTCTCGCGTCAGGCGGAGCGGCTGGCCGTCAACGAACTGCGGGCGGCGAAGCTGGAATCGCAGAAGGCGCAAATGGACAAGCAGATCGAGGTCACGCAGGATCGCGCACGGCGCCTGCAGGCCGATATCTCGATCGCACGCCAGCAGCAGGCGGCGGTCGCGGATCGCCAGAAGAACGTACGCAACGAGACGGCGGCATTGCAGGCGCAGCAGGCCGAGCTCCAGTCGCAATTGCGCGCGTTGCAGCAGCAGGTGCGTTCGCTGCAGCGTGAGGCCGACGCGGGCCTGCCGACGACGGCACGCTGAACCCGGCAGCGGTGCGGCGACATGCCGCGCCGGCTGCACCAGCAAAAAGGGCAAGCCGTTTGGCTTGCCCTTTTGTTTTACTGGCCGTCCGGCACGATTCGCCGGCGGCGTGTGACGATCACCGGACCGTTGCCGCCGCGGGAATCCGACGACGACGTGTTGCCGGATGCGTCGCCGCTGTCGCGCGGCGCGCCATAGCTTTCGCGCGGTTCGCGGGGCTCGCGCGGCGCACCGTAGCCTTCGCGCGGTTCGCGCGAGCCATAGCCTTCACGCGGTTCGCGGGAACCGTAGCCGCCGCCGTCGCCGCGCGATTCGCGCGGGCCGCCGTGCGAGCCGTACGGGCTGTGACCACCGCCTTCACGGCCGCCGGGGCGACCGCCCGTGCGCGGGCCGCGGGGACCGCCGCCGCCCGGGCGCGAGCCGCCCGTGTCGAGCTGGATGGTGGAAATCGCGCGCTTGTAGATGCCTTGCAGACCCACGGGGGTGCGCAGCATCACCAGGTACTGGTCGAACGACTCGATGCACCCCGTCAGACGAATGCCGTTGACGAGATAGATTTCAACGCGCTTACGTTCCTTGCGCGCCGAATTGATGAAGTCGTTTTGCGGATGGGATTCTGCGGGATTGGCCATTGAGGTGCGGCAGGAGCCTGCGTCAGAGAATATGTTGTGCGTGTGTGTGGCGTGTTCGTCCACAAGGCGTTTGGCGGAATTCTACCCTGTTCGATAGGGAAGCGCGCAGTCGTGATTGTGTCGAACCGTAACCCACTATAGACGTTCCAGCGCATTTTCGCGATTCGGCCGAATAGCTAAAGCCGTTTCGTTACGTCGCGTTACGACTCTCGCAGTGCCGTATCACCTCGCCGCGTGCGGTGCGCTTACATTGAGCGCGCGCGCCGGGCGGGCCGGCGTATCAGGGATGCAGAACATGAACATGAGGCAATGGGTAGGGTGGGTCGGCGGCGTGGCGTTGCTGGCTTCCGGCAGTGCAATGGCGCATGTCGACCTGTCGGTCGGCATCGGCGTACCGGTCGCGCCGGTCTATGTCGAGCCGGCACCGGTCTATGTGGCGCCGCAGCCGGCCGTCGTCGCCTATCCGGGCTACGGATACGGCTACTACGGCGATGACGACGACGATCGCTACCGGAAGTGGCGCAAGCACTATTACAAGCATTGGCGCAAGCACCACGGCGACGACGATGACGATTGATCGCGGCGTCAACCGCGCCGGCGCGCATCAGAACGCGTAGTCGGGGTTTTTCGGGTCGAATGCGGTGTCGTCGAGTGTGGTCGGCGCGATTTTCTCGATGACGATCCGCTCGAAGATCTTGCCGTCGTTGTCATAGGACTCGACGGTCCGGAAATAGGGCGCGTGCAGGTCGAGCCCGAGGACTTCCTTCTTCGCGTAGAACTGCGGCCGGCCGGTCGGCGTCTCGTAGGTGAGCGCGACCACGCGCACGCCGCCGATCGATTTCGCTTCGACCTGGGTCGGCCGCTGCACGCCGGCTTCCAGATACTTCTTCCCTTCGGTCAGGTACAGGTTCGTGATGAACTCGGTGCCGAGATCCTTCACCTGGTGATTCGACTGCGCACGCGCCAGCGCGCCGTCGAGCGCCGTCCACAGCGGAATCTTGCCGAGCAGGCCGCCGAGATGGCCGTACATCTCGTCCTTGCGCTGCGTCGTGTCGTAGATCGTCTCCTGTCCCGCATGCGCGCCGCCCGGCAACCATTTCGCATACACGCGCAGCGGCTCGCGGGTGGTCTTCACCCGCATGCGGTCGGGCGTGTCGGACCATTTCCCGCTGATGCGCTCCTGGCGCACCATCGTGAACTGGTACGCCGGATAGCCGTTAGGACCATTGCGGATATAGAGCGGCACGGCGAGCGGGTCGAGCGCCTTGAAGAGCGCGGTGAGCGTCGCGTCGTCGAGCTGCGCGAGCGTGCCGCGCTGCGCGGCCGTGCGCAGCCAGCCTGCCTGTTGCGCGAGCGGCTCGCGCGTGACTTTCGCGAGGTCCGCCGGCAGCGCGACCTCGTGTGCCGCACTCGCGGTATCGGCCGTTTCCTGCGCGTGCAGGCCCGCGTGCGCGAACGACAGCAGGCCCGCGACGGCCGCGGCGGCGGCATGCCGTGCGCGGCGCTTCATTCCTTCGTTCATCGACAGCGTCTCCCGGAGCGATGGTTCGTTCAGCCTTGCTTCGCGGCCTTGACTTTGGCGAGCTCCTCGTCGCGCAGCGCGCGGCGCAGGATCTTGCCGACGTTCGTCTGCGGCAGCGCGTCGCGGAACTCGACGAATTTCGGCATCTTGTAGCCGGTCAGGTTCTTGCGGCAGTGCGCGAGCACGTCGTCGACGGTCAGCGACGGGTCGCGGCGCACGACGAACACCTTGATCCGTTCGCCCTGTACTTCGTCCGGAATGCCGATCGCGGCGGCCTCGCTGATGCCCGGATGCATCACGAGCACTTCCTCGATCTCGTTCGGATACACGTTGAAGCCCGACACGAGGATCATGTCCTTCTTGCGGTCGATGAGGCGGATGAAACCGCGCTCGTCCATCACGCCGATGTCGCCGGTGCCGAGCCAGCCGTCGGCGTCGATGACCTTGGCCGTCTCGTCCGGGCGCTGCCAGTAGCCGAGCATCACCTGCGGGCCGTGCACGCACAGCTCGCCCGGCTCGCCGACGGGCGCCCAGGTGCCGTCCTCGCGACGAAAGCGCACGATCGTCGACGGCGCGGGCAGGCCGATCGAGCCGCTGAACGCGGCCATGTCGTTCAGGTCCACGGGGTTCATCGTGACGATGGGCGAGCATTCGGTGAGCCCGTAGCCTTCGACGACCGGTCGCCCCGTCACCTGCTGGAAGCGTTCCGCGACCGCGCGCTGCATCGCCATCCCGCCGGCCATCGCGAGCTTGAGCTTCGAGAAGTCGCGCTGGCGGAATTCCTCGTTGTCGAGGAACGCGTTGTACAGCGTGTTGATGCCGGTGATGCCCGTGAACGTTTCGTTGCGGATGATCTTCATCACCATCTTCATGTCGCGCGGGTTCGCGATCAGGATGTTGCGCCCGCCGAGTCCCATGAAGATGAACGCGTTTACCGTCAGCGAATAGATGTGATACAGCGGCAGCGGCGTGAGCACGGTTTCGACGTCGCCCGACACCTGGTCGGCGATCCACGCCTTCGCCTGCAGCAGGTTCGCGATCAGGTTGCCGTGCGTGAGCATCGCGCCTTTCGCGACGCCGGTCGTGCCGCCCGTGTACTGCAGGAACGCGAGGTCGTCGCGTGTCGTCTGCACGGGTTGCGGCTTGACGCGCGCGCCGAGCGCGAGGGCCGAGCGCAGCCGGACGGCCTGCGGCAGGTGGTAGGCCGGCACGAGCTTCTTCACGTGTTTCAGCACGAAATTGATCAGGCGTCCTTTCGCATTGAAACCGTCGGCGAGCAGGTCGCCGAGCGCGGTGACGATGATGTTCTTCACCTGCGTTTCCGGCAGTGCGTCCTGCAGCGTGCGCGCGAAGTTCTCGAACACGACGATCGTCTGCGCGCCGCTGTCCTTCAACTGGTGTGCGAGCTCGCGCACGGTGTAGAGCGGGTTGACGTTGACGACGATCGCGCCGGCCTTCAGCGTGCCGAACAGCGCGACCGGGTACTGGAACGTGTTGGGCAGCATGATCGCGACGCGGTCGCCCGGCTTCACGCCGAGGCTTTGCAGATACGACGCGAATGCATCGACTTTCTGCGCGAGCGTGTGGTAGGTCATCGACGCGCCGGCGCTCACGTAGGCGACGCGATCGGCGAAGCGGGTCGTGCATTCGTCGAAGAACTGCACGAGCGACGCGTATTGCGCGACGTCGATTTCGTGCGGGACGCCGGGCGGATATGACGCGTACCAGATGCCGTCGGTGTTCGGCGGGATCTGCGCCGCTGTGGTTGCTGCGGAAGATGACATGACGTGTCTCCGGTCTTTGCTCTCGGCGAGGGCGGGCCGGCGCTTCGACGCCTGCCCATGCCCCGTGCTTCGCGGCCGGTCGGTGCAGGCGCCTCGACGCTCCGCACGACCGCGCGTATCAATCAAATCGTGAACAGGAAGCCGCGCGTGGCCCCGCGCGCTCAGTTCGTGGAATGCAGGGTCGCCGTATCGGTGGCAGCCGCGCTCGACTGCGGCAGCCCGAACGCTTCGCTGGCGCCTGCGTCGTCGAGCACCGCCGCGAAGATCGACAGCTGCGCGCTATCGGGCATCGGCGCCTTCAGCGCGGCAACGATCAGCGACGACAGCCGCGCGATCATCTGCACGTCGTTCATCGTGCGGCCTTGCGAGAACTCGTCGATCAGGCTTTCCGTCTCGGCACCCGCGAGCGCGCCGGACAGTGCGCCGATCGCGAAGTGCAGCCGCCAGCCGAGCTCGGTGCGCGGCAGATGCGGCAACGCGCGCTGGAACGCGTCGAAGAAGCGGCCCGCGACGCTCGCGTAGTGCGCGGTCAGGAAGTTGCGCACGAACGGCGACGGATCGGTGTAGGCGCGGCCGATCAGCCGGAGAAACCCGGGGCCGCCGCGTTCGGGATCGCGCGAGGCCTTCAGCGCGGGAATGAACATCGCACCGAGCACGTGCTCGCAGGTGATGTGCGTGCCGAGCTGCGCATCGAAGCGGTCGAGGATGCCGAGGCGTTCCTGGTTGAGCTGGTCGAGCCGGCGCGACAGCATCGCGTGGATCAGCGCTTCCTTGCTGCCGAAGTGATAGTTGACCGCCGCGAGGTTGACCGCCGCGCGCGACGTGATCTGCCGCATCGACATCGCTTCGAAGCCATGCTCGATGAAGAGATCCTCGGCCGCATCGAGGATGCGCGCCTTCGTCCCGCCGGTCTGCCGAGTGCCGGATGACCGCGCCCCGGACGGCCGTCCCGCGGATGGCCGCCCCTCCTGACTTACTGCCATGTTCCGCCTCCCATGCCGGTTTCCCGGCCGCGAACAGGTGATTTGATTATCTGATTCAAACAGTCGTTTTTATTAAGATAAAAAATCGCGGGCATGGCGGGCAAGCGGGGAATCTGGACAAATTCCTCTAGTTCGATGTGCGAATGCGGAAAGTGTGACGCGCGGCCCCGGCCAGCCGGGGCGCGCGCGATGATGCGATGCGGCAATACGCGGAATCAGCCGACGGTGCTACGCGTATTGACCGATTGCGTCATGTCGATGCCGCGTCGTTCGCGGCTGAACAGGATCAGCACGGCGATCACGACGGCAACGGTGCCGGCCACGAGCGCAAGCGCGAGGCCGTAGTTGTTGCCGTGCGATACGGCGAGCGACGCCTGCATCGTCGCGTTGCCGGACGCGATCAGGTTGCCGAGCTGATAGACGACGCCGGGGAAGGTCGCGCGGATTTCGTCGGGCGAAATCTCGTTCAGGTGGACCGGGATCACGCCCCACGCGCCCTGGACCGAGATCTGCATCAGGAACGCGCCGGCGGCGAGGGCAACGGGGCCGCTCGAGAATGCCCACAGCGGCAGCACGGGCAGCGCGATCAGCGCGGCGATGAAGATCGCGCGGCGCCGGCCGATGCGCTCCGAAATCGAGCCGAACGACAGGCCGCCGACGATCGCGCCGATGTTCAGCACGATCGTGATCCACGACACGGTATGCGGATCGAAGTGATGCTGTTCGCGCAGGAAGGTCGGGTAGAGATCCTGCGTGCCGTGCGAGAAGAAGTTGAACGCGGTCATCAGCACGATCGCGTAGATCGTGAGCTTCCAGTTCTGCTTGATCGTGGCGCCGAGGCTCGGGCGCGGCTGCTTCTCCATCTGCTTCCACGCAGGCGATTCGGGCACGTGGGTCCGGACGTACAGCACGAGCAGCGCGGGCAGCACGCCGACCATGAACATCCCGCGCCAGCCGATGGTCTGGTAGAACAGGCCGAACACGACGGACGCGAGCAGATAGCCGCTCGGGTAGCCGGCCTGCAGCAGCCCCGACACGAAGCCGCGCGCATGGGTCGGCACGGTCTCCATCGTCAGCGCGGAGCCGACACCCCATTCGCCGCCCATCGCGATGCCGAACAGCGCGCGCAGCACGAGCAGCGCGGTGAGGCTCGGCGCGAAACCGGACGCGAGCTCGAGCAGGGAATAGCACGCGATGTTGACCATCAGCGTCGGGCGTCGGCCGAAGCGATCGGCGAGCCGGCCGAAGATCAGCGCGCCGAGCGGGCGCATCGCAAGCGTCAGCGTGAGCGCGAACGCAACGGCGGGGATCGTCGACGCGAATTCCGCGGCGATGTCCTTCAGCACGAAAACCATCAGGAAAAAATCGAACGCATCGAGCGTCCACCCCAGATAGGCGGCGATCGTGACGTTGCGTTGTTCGCGGGTCCAGCTCATGTCCGAGGTCTCCACGTTGGCGTGTGCGCACACGATAGGCATGCGGATGCCGGCCCGGCCTGCGCGCGGTGCGGGGGCATGGATCGAGTGTAGGCCGCGGCGCCGCGCGATGTGGGGCGCGATAACATCGAATCGGGAATAATCCCTACGAAATGAACTGTTTCGGAAACGGCAACGGCGCCGCGCGAGCCAGGCGACATGAGTCTGTATCATTCCGGAAGGCTGTTTGTATTTGTTCTGTAATGTGTGCGATGCACATCGTCACCGAATCAGGAGTCCCGATGACCGAACGTTCCGCCGGCGTGCTGCCCGTGCTCGAAACGGCGAGGTTGTGGCTGCGTCCGCGCGTGCTGGCCGATCTCGATGCGTGCCTCGCGATGGATCGCGATCCCGAGGTCACGCGGCACATCGCGGGCCCGTGGCACGACCCCGACGAGCATCGCCGCTTCGTCATGCACCGGATCACGCGCGACTATCCGCCGGGCCTCGGCTACTGGTCGATCTTCGAGAAAGCCGCGCCCGACGCGTTCATCGGCTGGGCCCTGCTGATTCCCGACTATGCGGACGGGGCGCGCGACGTCGAGATCGGCTGGCGGCTCGTGCGCGCGACGTGGGGGCGCGGCATCGCGAGCGAGGCCGCGCAAGCCGTCGTGCGTCACGCGTTCGACACCGTGCGACTGCCGCGCGTGATCGCCGATATCGCGGAAGCCAACCATGGCTCGCTGAACGTCGCGCGCAAGCTCGGCATGCATCGCGTGAGCGTCGTGCACGATGGCATTCCTTACATTCGTCATCGTCTCGAACGCAACGACCTGCGCGCGTAGCGCAGCGTCGCGCGCAGGCACGGACGGTTGTCAGAGATCGTCAATCAGATGCGTATCGAGGTCGTGACGTATTAACGGCTCGCGCGATCAGGAGTATCGTTGCCGGAATTTCGCAACATGGGGTACGACCATGGCACTCGGCAACGACGTTCATCTCATTCCCGTCCGGCTCGACGCGCTGCGTCCGACGCAGATGACGGTCGGCTATCGCGAGGTCAAGGCGAAGCGCAAGCACTGGAAGGGGCTCAACAAGCGCGCACGCAAGGCGGCGATCGAATCGCACTGGTTCCCGGCCATCCTCGGCCCGGACGGGCTGCACTACATCACCGATCACCACCATCTCGGCCTCGCGCTGATCGAGGAGGGCGAGTCGCGCGTGAACGCGATGTTGCTGAAGGATCTGTCGTGGCTCGACGACACGATCTTCTGGCGGATGATGGAGCACAACCAGTGGGTGCATCCGTTCGGTGCGGACGGCACGCGCCGCGACTACGCGAATCTGCCGAAGGCGCTGACGGGGCTCGTGGACGATCCGTACCGCAGCCTGGCCGGCGAACTGCGCACGGCCGGCGGCTATGCGAAGGACGCGACGCCGTTCAGCGAATTCCTGTGGGCCGACTATCTGCGCCAGCACATCACGCTCGACCAGATCCGCAAGAATTTCGCCAAGGCGCTCGACGTCGCGCTGCACCGCGCACACGACCAGGACGCGCGCTACCTGCCCGGCTGGTCGGGCGTCATCGCCGTCAAGCCCTGACCGGCGCACGGCGCCGACCGCCTCATGACGACCGCCCCGATTCGTCCCGACGCCGGCCCGCAGCATGCCGACCATTTCGCTCCGCTCGATGCCGCTTCGCCGCCGCCCAAGCGGCGCATCGGTCTCGATGCGCTGGCCGGCCTGTCGATCGCCGGGCTGCTGATTCCCGAAGCGGTCGCGTATGCGGGGCTCGCCAACCTGCCGCCGCAGGCCGGCCTGATCGCGCTGCTGTCGGGGCTCGTCGTCTATGCGCTCACGGGCAGCAGCCGCTTCGCGATCGTGTCGTCGACGTCGTCGTCGGCCGCGGTGCTCGCGGCAACCGTGCTTGCCGAATCGGGGATGGCGCTGGCCGCGCAGCTCGCGCTCGCGGCGGCGCTCGTCGCGATGACGGGCGTGCTGTTCATGCTCGCGGGCGCCGCGCGGCTCGGCGGCATGTCGGATTTCGTCGCACGGCCCGTGCTGCGCGGCTTCACGTTCGGCCTCGCGCTGACGATCGTCATCAAGCAGTTGCCGAAGATCCTCGCGATCTCCGTGCAGCACAGCGATGCGCCCCATGTCGCGCTTGACCTGATCGCCGGCGCGCCGCATGCGAACCTCGCGAGCGTCGTGCTCGGTGCGATCGCGCTGGCGCTGCTGTTCGTGCTCGGGCGGAGCTCGCGCGTGCCGGCGACGCTCGTCGTGATCGTGTTGTCGATCGCGGCCGGCTACGCGATCGACTGGCAGCGATACGGGATCGCGATCGTCGGCCATATTGACTTTCGGCACCTCGAATTCGGCCTGCCGACGCTCGACCGCAACGCGTGGATGCAGACGGTCGAGCTCGCGTTCGCGCTGATGCTGATCCTGTACGCGGAGTCGTACGGTTCGATCCGCAATTTCGCGCTCAAGCATGGCGATACCGTGTCGCCGAACCGCGATCTCGTCGCACTCGGCTGCGCGAACCTCGTGTCGGGCCTGCTGCACGGAATGCCGGTCGGTGCTGGCTATTCGGCGACGTCGGCGAACGAGGCGGCCGGCGCGCAGTCGCGCTTTGCCGGCCTTTGGGCGGCCGGCGTGGTCGCGCTGATCGTCTGGCTGCTGCTGCCGCAGCTCGCGCGCACGCCGGAGCCCGTGCTCGCGGCGATCGTGACCTTCGCGGTCAGCCACTCGTTGCATCCGTCCGTCTTCCGGCCGTACTGGGCGTGGCATCGCGACCGGCTCGTCGTGATCGCCGCGCTGCTCGCGGTGCTCGTGCTCGGCGTGCTGCACGGCTTGCTCGCGGCCATCGGCGTGAGCCTGTTGCTGACGCTGCGCAAGCTGTCCGAGCCGAACGTCAGCGTGCTCGGCCGGCTGCGCGACAGCCACGACTTCGTCGACGTCGCGAGCCATGCCGACGCGAAGCCGGTGCCGGGCGTGCTGATCGTGCGGCCCGAAGCGCAACTGTTCTTCGCGAATGCGGACCGGATGCTGAATCGCGTGCGCGCGCTGATGAAGGCCGCGCCGGACACGCATACCGTGATGCTGAGCCTCGAGGAAACGCCTGATGTCGACGGTACGACGATCGAATCGTTACGCACCTTTGCGGCCGAATGCGCGGCGCGCGGGTTGCGGCTCGCGATCGTGCGGCTCAAGATGCACGCGCTGCATGCGCTGCGCCGTGCGGCGGACGATACGCTGCACGACGACGCGATGTCGGAATTGAGCGTCGACGAGAGCCTTCAACTGCTGAAGGCAGGCATGCCGCCGGACGGCAGCGACGGCAGCGACGGCACGACCGCCGCGTGACGCGGCGGCGCGCGGCGCCGTCTATTGCTAAAGCGCGGCGACGCCGGCCGTGCGATCGATCATGCCGGCCACTTCCTCAGCCGTCGGCGCATAGGCGCCTGCGTGCGCACAGGCCACTGCCGCGCATGCGGCCGCGTAGCGCAGATGGTCGGCGGCCGTCGCATCGGGGCGCGCAAGCTGGCTCGCGAGCCAGCCGCCGATGCTCGCATCGCCGCAACCGACCGTGTCGGCGACTTCGGTCGGGAAGGCGGGCTGGAACAGCTCGGTGTCGCGATGCAGGAGCTGCATGCCCGATGCGCCGCGCGTGACGAGCAGCGTCGCGTCGGGCGCCCATTCGCGCAGTTGCGCGAGCGCGGCCGCCTCGTCGAGTTCGGGAAACAGCCTGCGCAGATCTTCGTCGGATACCTTGATCCAGTCGGCGAGCACGGCCAGCCGTTGCAACGTGCCGCGATAAGACGGCGCAGCCATCGGCGCGCGGAAGTTCGGGTCGAACGAAATCCGCTTGCCGGCCGCGCGCGCGGCCTGTGCGACGTCGATCAGGCGCGACGCGAGCGGCTCGCGCACGACACCGAGCGAGCCGACGTGCACGATCTCGGCCGCGTCGAAGGCGCCGGCGGGCAAGTCGGCCGGATCGAAGGCAAGGTCGGCGCTGTTCTCGCCGATGAAGAAATAGTCGGGTGGCTGCTTCGACACGACCATCGCGAGCAGCGGCGCGCGGTCGACCTGCCGGATGAAGCGCATGTCGAGTCCTGCGTCGGCGCTCTTGCGCATCAGCTCGTCGCCGAAGGTGTCGCGGCTGACCGTGCCGGCGAAGGCCGTCGGCACGCCGAGCCGCGCGCCGACGCGCGCCACGTTCCAGCATGAGCCGCCGGCGACGCTGTGCCAATGCTGCGCGTCGTCGCGGATGAAATCGGTCAGCGCTTCGCCGAATACGATCAGGCGGGGGAACGTCGTCGTCATGTCGAAACCTTGTGCCGCGGCGTTGCGCGCGGCCGTACAGCGGTTGATCAAAAAAAAGCGGGCAGTGCGGGCCGTCGCGCATGGCGACGCGGCCCGGCACTGCCCGGTTGCGCGGGCGGACGGGCGGCGCGATCAGCGCGGCGTGCTCCAGCCCTTGTAGGTCTTCACGTTGTCGCGCGTGATGAGCGTCGGCTCGATCAGGATCATCGGATTGGCCGGCTTCTGGCCGTTCATGATCCCGTAGCCGACGTTGACGGCCTGTTGCGCCATCGCCCACGGATCCTGGCTCGACGACGCCTGCACGAGCGTGTTGGACTTGAGCGCGACTTCGATGTCGGGTGCGCCGTCGACCGACGTGATCACGATGCCCGGACGGTTCAGCTGCTTCGCGGCAAGGTCGCTGCCGATCGCCTGCGGGTCGTTGATCGTGAACACCGCGTCGAGCTTCGGAAAGCGCGTCAGGTAGCCCTGCATCGCGTTCATCCCGCCTTCGCGCGAGCCCTTGCCGTCCTGGTCGCTCGACAGCAGCTTGATGCCGGCGTTTTTCGCGAGCACGGACTTGCAGCCGTTCACGCGATCGATCACGGCGGACACCTGCGGGCCGTTCTCGATGATCACGTTGCCCTTGCCGTTGAGTTTCTTCGCGATGTAGTCGCACGCGAGTTCGCCGGCCTTCACGTTGTTGGTCTGCACGGTCGCATTCGCGCCGGCCGCGGCGACGTCGACCGCGACGACCGTGATGCCGGCCGCCTGCGCCTTCCTCACCGCCGGTTCGATCGCCTTCGGATCGGTCGCGTTGAGCAGGATCATGTCGACGTGCGCGGAGATGAAGTTGTCGATCTGCGTGAACTGCTTGTTCAGGTCGTAGTCGGCCGAGACGGCCGTGACCTTCGCGTTCGGGTTGAGCTGCTTCGCGCGTGCTTCGGCACCCTTGACGATCGTGACGAAGTACGGATTGCCGAGCGACCCGACCGTGACGCCGATCGATTTGAGCGGCTTGTCGGCCGCGTGTGCGGCGGAAGCGCCGAAGGCGAGTGCGCAGGCGACGGCGGTCAGGGCGGCGGTGTGCTTGAACATGTCGTGGTGTCTCCGTGAGGTCTGTTGGCGAACGGCGCAGGCGGACCAGCCTGCGCCGCGAGGTTGAATCGACGGGTAGGGATCAGGTGCGCGCCGAGTCGCGCTGGCGGTAACGATCGAGCGCGACGGCGCCGATGATCACGAGCCCCTTGATGATGTATTGCCAGATGTCGGACACGCCGAGCAGCACGAGGCCGTTCGTCAGGACCGCGATGATCAGCGCACCGATCAGCGTGCCGACGATCGAGCCGACGCCGCCGACGAAGCTCGTGCCGCCGAGGATCACCGCGGCGATCGCGTCGAGTTCGTAGGACTGGCCGAGCTGCAGGCCGTTGGCCGCATAGAGCCGGGCGGCCGACATTACCGCGCCGAGGCCTGCCAGCAGCCCGGACGCCGCATAGACGAACATCTGGATCGCCCGCACGTTGATGCCCGACAGACGCGCGGCTTCCGGATTGCCGCCGACCGAATAGATCCGCATCCCGAGCACCGTGCGGCGCAGGATGAACCACGAGATCGCGATCACCGCGCAGGCGATCACGACGAGCCACGGCACGCCGAGAATCGTGCCGTTGCCGATGAACGCGAACGGCAGTTGCGGGTTGAATACGGTCGTGTCGTTGCCGATCAGGCGTGCGACGCCGCGCACGGCCGTCATCGCGCCGAGCGTGACGATGAACGGCGGCAGGCGCAGGAACGAGATCAGCCCGCCGTTGATCGCGCCGAACACGAGGCCGACGACGAGTGCGAACGGCACGCCGAGCCAGCCCCAGCCGGGGATCGTCGAGGCGAGCAGCGCGGCGACGGCCGCGGCGGCGAGCACCGAGCCGACCGACAGGTCGATGCCGCCCGTCAGGATCACGAAGGTCATGCCGGCCGCGAGCACGATGTTGATCGATGCCTGCTGCGTGACGATCGACAGGTTCTGCAGCGTGAAGAAGCCGTCGGTCAGGAAGCCGAAGCCGATGCACAGCACCAGCAGCACCGGCAGCATGCCGGCTGTGCGGATCAGCGACTGCATGCGGGCGCGTTGATCGGCGCCGCGCAACAGCGGCGTACGGTTGGCCACCGGCTGGGCCGTCGCGGAAGCGAGGTTCCGCTGCTTGGTCGGGTTGATCATTTCGGTAACCTGAATGTAAGGGTGAATTGAAAGAGCGGGCTCAGTGCGCGTCGGCGAGTTCGGCCTGCGAGCCGGTGGCGAGCGCGATGATCGCTTCCTGCGTGATGGACGTATGCGTGTGGCCGCCGAGTTCGCCTGCGATCTCGCCTTCGCGCATCACGAGCACGCGATCCGCAACGCCGATGATTTCCGGCAGCTCGCTCGAGATCACGATCACGCCCACGCCGGCACGGGCCAGTTCGTTGATGATCCGGTAGATCTCGGATTTCGCGCCGATGTCGACGCCGCGGGTCGGTTCGTCGAGGATCAGCACGCGCGGCTTCGTCTCGAGCAGCCGCGACAGCAGCACTTTCTGCTGATTGCCGCCCGACAGCGCGCCGACGTTGACGTTCGCGTGGGGCACGCGGATCGACAACGACGCGATCGCGTCGCGCGCGCGCTCGGCGCCGCGTGCGAGGTCGAGCGCGCCGAGCCGCGCATCGCGGTTGCACACCGAGATGTTGATGTTGTCGCGCACGCTCATGTCGAGGAACAGGCCCTGGCGCTTGCGGTCCTCGGTCAGGTACACGAGGCCGGCGTCGATCGAGTCGCGCGGCGAGTGGGCGCCGAACGTGCGGTCGCCCAGCTTCACCTCGCCGCGCACGCGCGCCTCAGCCCCGAAGATCAGCCGCGCGAGTTCGGTGCGCCCCGCGCCGACGAGGCCTGCGATGCCGAGCACTTCGCCGGCGTGCAGGTCGAGGCTGCAGCCGCGCACGCGCGCGCCGTCGGCGATGTCGCGGACCGACAGCAGCAGGTGGCCGGGGTCGTACTGCGCGTGTTCCTTCTTGTAAAAGCCGGAGATGTCGCGGCCGACCATCATCGCGACGAGCCGCTCGGCCGACAGCGATGCGCGTTCGAGCGTGCCGACGTACGCGCCGTCGCGCAGCACCGACACGCGATCGGACAGTTCGTAGATCTCCGCCATCCGGTGGCTGATGTAGATGATCGCGAGGCCTTCCTCGCGCAACTGGCGGATCAGGCTGAACAGGTGCTCGGTTTCGCGCGACGACAGCGGCGTCGTCGGCTCGTCCATCACGAGGATGCGAGCACGCGTATGCACGGCGCGCGCGATCTCGACGAGCTGCTGTTCGGCGATCGACAGCGTGTCGACGAGCGTGTCGGGCCCGAACGGCGCACCGAGGCGCGCGAGCACGTCCTGGCAGCCGCGCGCCATCGCCGCGCGGTCGATCGTGCCCCAGCGCCGGTTGCCGCGCCGCAGTTCGCGGCCGATGTAGATGTTCTCGGCAACGGTCAGGTTCGGCGACAGGCACAGCTCCTGGTAGATCACCGCGACGCCCGCATCGCGCGCGGCGAGCGGGCCGTCGATCTCGATGCGTTCGCCGTCGATCAGGATTTCGCCGCCGGCGTCGGCGCGGTATGCACCCGACAGAATTTTCATCAGCGTCGATTTGCCCGCGCCGTTCTCGCCCATCAGCGAGTGGATCTCGCCGGGATAGACGGTCAGGCTGACCTTGTCGAGCGCGCGCACGGCCGGGAACGTCTTGCTGATCCCGCGCATCTCGAGCAACGGACGGGGCGACTCAGAACGCGACATGGTGGACCTCCTGCGAGTCGGTGCGGGCGCCCTTGAGGATGCCGGCACGCGGAGAGAAGTTGAAGAACATCGGCAGCGTGGCGGCGCCGATCGCGCCGGCGTCGGCGCCGAACGTGCCGCGCACGAGCGTCGGCGTGCCGCGTGCTTCGGGTGCGGTCGCAACCAGCGCCGAGCGCAGGCGCGTCGTGACCGCGTCGAGCAGGCCCGCGTCGGTGTCGGCGTCGAGCACGACGACCGGCGCATCGACCACGCACAGCACTGCGCGCAACGCCGGTGCAAGCGCGTCGACGCAGTCGTCGATCCACTCGTCGACGGCCGGCAGGCCGCGGGCGATGCACGCTTCGAGATCGGCGCGATTCTCGACCGTCTCGCCGTGATGGCGCAGATGGCGCACGAGTGCATGCAGCGATGCGCGCGCGAGCAGGATGTCCCACGAGCCGCGTGGCGGCGGCGCGGAGGCGAGCCGGCTCGGCAGCACCGGAATCACGGCGATGTCGCCTGCATTGCCGGTCACGCCGCGCAGGCAGTCGCCGTCGATCGCGATGCCGCCGCCGATCGCCGGTCCGATGAACAGGTACACGAAATCGTCGCACTGCCGGCCGTATCCGTAGAACAGTTCGGCGATCGCCGCTGCATTGCCGTCGTTTTCGCCGAAGACGGGCAGCGACAGCGTGCGGCCGAGATCGGCCGCGAAATCGACGTCTTCCCAGGCGCGAAACGTGTCGGGCGCAAGGCCGAGCTCGCGCATCCACGCGCCGAGGTTGTAGGGCTGCGCGACGCCGACGCCGGTCAGGCGCGCGCGTTCATGGTCGGGGAGCAGGGCCTGCATCGCGTCGATGTCGTGACGCACGATTTCGAGCACGTCGGCAGGGGGCGGCAGCAGCGTGTCGTGCGAGCGGCGGCCGAGCACGTCGCCGGCAAAGTTGACGAGCGCGGTCTCGATGCGCATCCGGTCGAGATGGACGCCGATGCCGAACGCGCCGTGCGGGTCGAGACGGATCAGCGAAGCCGGCTGGCCGCGCTGGCCTTCGGTACGGCCGGCGAATTCGATCAGCTTCGCGTCGGCGAGCGAGTCGATGATGCTGCCGACCGCCGTGCCCGTCATGTTCGCGAGACGCGCGAGGTCGGCCTTCGACGCGCTGCCTACGCGGCGCAGCGTCTTCAGCAGCAGGCGCTCGTTGTAACGGCGCACGTTGGCCGAGTTGCTTCCCTGGCCGATGTGCGGGCTTCTCATGGCGTCTCCTTCCATGTCGCGCCGCTCGGCGGCGCATTAAATAAATCACGTTGATTTATTTAACCGCGTGAACGCAGCCCTGTCAGCCTAGGGAAATCCCGGTTGAGTGTGGTGATCGGTGCGAGCAGGCGGAATCGGGGATGGATCGTGACGACCGTCGCGACTTGTCGTTCGTGAAGGTGACGGTGGATGAAATCCGGCGAGCGGCGCCGATTGGCAGGGTGGTATGCGTCGTGCGTGGACGTCGCGAGCGCGACGCATCGATTCCGGCGCCGGAAATGAA
>NZ_CAJPGH010000027.1:0-112510 GCF_905339605.1 Burkholderia sp. BCC1972
ACGACCAACAGCACCCTCGGTGCACTGTCGACGCAGGAATCGACCGACGTGGGATCGCTGTCGACCAGCTTGAATGCGACCAACGGCAACGTCAGCTCGCTGTCGACGGGCCTGAACATCACCAACAGCAACGTGGCGAGCCTGTCGACCTCGGCTGCGGTCGGTATCAGCACGGCACAAAGCGGTGTGACCTCCCTGTCGACGGGCCTGAACACGACCAACAGCAACGTGGCGAGCCTGTCGACGTCGGCCGCGGTCGGTATCAGCACGGCACAAAGCGGTGTGACCTCCCTGTCGACAGGTCTGAACACGACCAACAGCAACGTGGCGAGCCTGTCGACGTCGGCCGCGGTCGGTATCAGCACGGCACAAAGCGGTGTGAGCTCCCTGTCGACGGGCCTGAACACGACCAACAGCAACGTGGCGAGCCTGTCGACGTCGGCTGCGGCCGGCATCAGCACGGCGCAAAGCGGCGTGACCTCCCTGTCGACGGGCCTGAACACCACCAACAGCAACGTGGCAAGCCTGTCGACCTCGACCGCGGCCAGCATCAGCACGGCGCAAAGCGGCGTGACCTCCTTGTCGACCGGCTTGAACACCACTAACAGCAACGTGGCAAGCCTGTCGACCTCGGCTGCGGTCGGTATCAGCACCGCGCAAAGCGGCGTGACCTCCCTGTCGACGAGCCTGACCGCGACCAACAGCAACGTATCAAGCCTGTCGACGTCGGCCGCGGCCGGCATCAGCACCGCGCAAAGCGGCGTGACCTCCCTGTCGACAGGCCTGAACACGACCAACAACAACGTGGCGAGCCTGTCGACCTCGACCGCGGCCGGTATCAGCACCGCGCAAAGCGGCGTGACCTCTCTGTCGACCAGCGTGAATACGACGAACAGCAACGTGGCAAGTCTTTCGACATCGACCGCAGCCGGCATCAGCACGGCGCAAAGCGGTGTGACATCCCTGTCGACGGGCCTGAATACGACCAACAGCAAAGTGACAAGCCTGTCGACCTCGACCGCGGCCGGCATCAGCACCGCGCAAAGCGGCGTGACCTCCTTGTCGACGGGCCTGAACACCACCAACAGCAACGTATCAAGCCTGTCGACGTCGGCCGCGGCCGGCATCAGCACGGCTCAAAGCGGTGTGACCTCGCTGTCGACAAGTCTGATCGCGACCAACAGCAAAGTGGCAAGCCTGTCGACCTCGACCGCGGCCGGCATCAGCACGGCTCAAAGCGGCGTAAGCTCGCTGTCGACTGGCCTGAACACGACGAACAGCACGGTCGGCTCGCTTTCCACGAGCTTGAACACGACGACCGGCAGGGTCAACTCACTATCAACGAGTCTGAACACGACCAACAACAACGTATCGAGCCTGTCGACATCGGCATCGACCGGAATCAGCGCGGCGGCGAACGGCGTGACCTCACTCTCCACGAGCCTGAACACGACGAACAGCAATCTGGCGTCGTTGTCGACCTCGTATTCCGGCTCGATTGCCTCCTGGCTCAACAAACTGAACGCGGTCAACAACAGCCTGTCGACGTTGAGCCTTTCCACATCGACCAGCGTGGTTCAGCTCTTCACCGGCGTTGCATCTCTCTCGACCAGCTTGAACACGACAAACGGCAAGGTGGCGACGTTGAATACCGCGGTGACATCGCTGTCGACGGGGCTGGCCTCCCTGTCCACGCAGATAAACTCCCAGGGGTCCGGCAAAGCCGCGGTGCAAACCACGAGTACGCCTACTGCTACCGCGCTCTCGACATCGACCTCGACAAGTGCCAGTACCGCGCAAAGCACCCCATCGACAGGGACGGCTTCGCTGTCTACCAGCTCGACCTCGCTCTCGACCAGCACGAAGGCAGTCGTTGCCGCGCAAGCAGATCAGGGCATGTCGGCAAACCCGGCCGCGACAAGCGCCGCAGCACAGGTCGTCAACGGCTCCGCCACGGCAGCGGGCACCAACGCGCTCGCCTCGGGGAGCAATTCGGTTGCGCTCGGCGCAGGAGCGATAGCAACAGCGGAGAATTCGGTCGCGCTCGGCGCGGGCTCAATCGCGACCGAATCGAACACGGTGTCGGTGGGCTCGCCTGGCAACGAGCGCAGGATCACGAATCTGGCGCCCGGGATGAACCCGACGGACGCGGTCAACATGTCGCAATTGGGCGCCGTGCAGTCGAACGTGAATCAGGTGGCAAGGATGGCCTATTCCGGAATTGCCAGTGCCGCCGCGCTGACGATGATTCCTGAAGTCGATCCCGGGAAGACGCTCTCGTTCGGCATAGGTACCGCCGGCTTCCAGGGATATCAGGCAGTGGCCCTTGGCTTTACCGCTCGAATCACGAACAACCTGAAGGTCAAGGGAGGGGTGGCGATCAACGGTGCGGGCGGCAATACGTACGGTGCTGGCGCAGCCTACCAGTGGTAAGCGACGCATACTCTCTCGGGTGAACAATCATGCGAATCGGAATTTCGGTTTTCACGCATGCCGGCCTGAACGTCTGGGAAAACGGCCTGGGCCAGAACGTGTTCTATCTGGCCCGCTTGTTGCGCACGTTGCCGTTTGTCGAAGGACGGATGATTTATCGGCCACGCAGCGCAGTGCACGAAGCGGGCAACGCACTCGGCGTGGATCGAGCGATCGTCGATCGCGTTGCCAAGCAACACCGATGGTTCGACGCGCGCGCAGACCTGCTGCGGCGCGTCGTCGAGGCCGGTCTCGCCCATAAAAATGCGGACAGGTTTTCGCTGCGTTACCGGTCCAGCGCCAGCTTCGCGCCGAGCCCCAGCAGGATCGTCCCCATCACCGCGTCGATCGGCTTGCGCAGTTTCGCGTAGCCGATCTGTACGCGGTTCGTCGAGAACAGCACGGCGACCGTGCAGAACCACGTCAGCGAGACAGCGACGACAACCGCCAGCGTCGCGCCATGCACCCACGCCGGTGCGTGTGTGGGCAACAGCGTGACGAACAGACTGCCGAAAAACGCTGCGGCTTTGGGATTGGTCAACCCGACCAGCAGCCCTTTCCGGTACGCATGCACGCCGCCTCGAACAACCGGCTGGCTCGCGGATTCGGCCTGTTGCGCCGACTGTCGCAGGCCCGACAGCGTCTTGATACCGAGGTAAATCAGGTACGCGGCACCTGCGATGCGGATCGCCTCGTACAGCCACGCAAGCTTCGCGACGATCAACCCGAGCCCGAAAATCGCCATCGCCGCCCAGACCGCATGCGACGACGCGATACCCAACGCGGCCAGCAGGCCCGCACGGCGATTGCCGAGCGCATGGGACGAAACAGCGATCAGGTCGGGGCCGGGGCTGACGCACGCCAGCAACATCACGCCGCCGACTGCGGCGAGTTGGGGAAGATAGCTCATGGCGGTTCGGGTGAATTCGTTTGTGAAAGGGGGAAGCCGACTCAATCCGGCATGCCGATTTTCGGCGCGTACGGCGTGCCGTCGTGCTGCGTCGTTTGCCGCGCCGCCGACATGCCGCTTGCCTCCGCAAATTACAGCGCCGGCCGCTTCAGCTTCACCCAGCGCTGCACCGACGCCCGCTCCCACTGCGCACGCGCATAGTCGGCAAGACGCTGCGGCACCGGATCGTCATTCAGCACCAGACGGTTCAGCATCACCGCCAGATCGACATCCGCAATGCTCCACTCGCCGAACAGGTTCGCCGCGCCCGGCGCGAGCAGTTTGTCGGCAGCCGCGAACAGCTTCTGCGCGGCGGCCTGCGCGAGACTCGACAGCGGCTCGCTCGACGGGCCGTAGAACAGCACTTCGGTCGACCGTTCCGTGCGGATCGGCATCAAGTCGCTGCGCAGCCATGCCTGCACCTGGCGCGCCCGCGCGCGCTGGCGCGGCTCGGCCGGATAGAGCCGCGTGCCCGGGAAAGTCTCGTCGAGATACTCGGTGATCGCCGACGATTCCGACAGCGCGAAATCGTCGTGCACAAGCGTCGGCACGCGTTGCGTCAGCGACGTCGCCGCATAGTCCGGCGCGAAATGCGCACGGTTGCCGAGATCGACGGTCACCAGTTCGTACGGCAGCGCTTTTTCCTCGAGCGCGACGAAAACCGACATCGCGTAAGGGCTCGTGTATTGCGCATCCGCGTAGAGACGGAGATTACCGGTTTGCACTGCTGGCTCCTTGTGGGTGCGGAGACCGGTGACGGCCGGTTGGCGCATCGACGGGCTCCAGGTGGATCAATGCGGCGTATTCGACAGATTGGCAGCGGCCGGCCAACGGTAGCCGATCACTTCATGCAACGGGTACGCGAGTTCGCGCACTTCTTCCAGCTGGTTGCCGCCGAACAGGTGAACATGCTCGGCGTCGTGACGCAGGTAGAAACCGACGTGCCCTTTCCAGCTCGTCGGATCGTCGCGTGTCAGGATCGCGATGCAGCCGTAGACCGGGCGCTCCAGCGGCCGGCCCCATTCGAGCCATGAGCGTGCGAGCGCGGAGCCGGTGCCGCGGAACCCGGCGTGGGTCATGCACCAGTTGACGAAGGACGAGCACCAGGAAATCTTGTCGTCGTAGCCGACCAGGTTCGTCTGGTTGTTGTATTCGACGATACGCGGGTTGATGCTGCCCGGCGGGTGGCGGCGGATACCGAGTTCGGCCAGCGCGACAGGCATCCAGGGTGAGTGGGCGGTTGCTTCCGGGGTGCCCTCGGAGGTCGATCGGGTCACGGCGGTCTCGCATATTTGGGATATCGGCAATCTTCGCACAAATGCGGAGGTTGGCAGCACCGTTCGGTCCGCCCTGGCCGCTCAGGTCGTCGCACAAGAACCGGCCGCACGCGAGGTTCGGGCGCGCGTTGTCGTGCGCGCCCGGAGGATTCATATGCGTTGAGTATTCGGCACTACCGCGTTGCCTTTAACCGCGCGTGTCGACCCAGCGGCGCGCCCAGCGTGCCGAGTGCCGCAGCGCTTGCGCTTCGCTCGGGAAGTAATCGAGCGAATAGAACTGGTAGCGGCCTTCGGCAGACGCGCCATCGACGCGCTCGAGCAGCAGGTTGGCGGAAAAACTGCCGTCGGGCAAACGATGCGCCGAGGGCTGGACGGCATAGCCGTTGTATTGATGATTGTGTTTGGTTTGCATTTTTAATTTTAATAATGAACGACTGCGCGCGTGCCGTGCGAAATGCGCACGGATACGCCGATTCAAAGCCATTGCGAGCTGAATCTGAAAAGCAGTCGGAAAGCGAAAATCAGGCGTTGCGGCCGGAGGGGGAATGAAGTGCAACGAGACGTGTGGCGCTTGGCCAGCTGCCGGCTTAACAGCGGCAGCCAGGAACAATCGCGCCAACTTTAGGAGACCAGGCTCCGTGAGGATGTCGCTGCGACCCGGCGCCCATCGTGGGATGGCCGGGCCCTTCAAACTTTACAGCGGCTTGATGTTGGCCGCTTGCAGACCCTTCGGGCCTTGCTTCGTCTCGAAGCTCACCTTCTGGTTTTCAGCCAGCGTCTTGAAGCCGTCGGCACGAATTTCCGAGAAGTGAGCGAAGAGGTCGTCACCGCCGTTGTCCGGCGTGATGAAGCCAAAGCCTTTGCTGTCGTTGAACCACTTGACGATACCGGTATCCATGAAGATTCCTTGATAAAAAATAGAGAGATTTGCTCTGTTGAAGAGCGCGTGAAGCGTCAAGGAGGGAGAGGACAACGAATACCGCTTGGAGGAGCGAGCAATTGATGAACAGCAATCGGACTTCTTGGACTTCGACGCATACACTAACCGCCGGGCAGGTGCGCGTCAACCGCTAACTTGTAACTGTTTTACCTCGCGATCCACTTTTCGGGCGAAGCGATGCGGCCCTAACTGGCTGCGCGCGTTGCCTGGCCGCTCGCGCGTCGTGCCCGATCTCCGCACGAACAGGCTGATCAGCAATGCCCTTCCCGCCGGGTCATTTCCGTTCGATTCGCCCGTATCATGTCGACAGCACCCCGATTCCCTGCCCGCCATGCGCATCACGCCTCTGCCGCCTCTTCAGTGCCTGATCGCGTTCGAAGCCGCCGTGCGGCACGCGAGTTTCACGAAAGCCGCCACCGAACTGCACCTGACCCAAAGCGCGATCAGCCGCCAGATCCAGCAGCTCGAGGAATTTCTCGGCCGCTCGCTGTTCGTTCGCGAACACCGTTCGCTGCGGCTCACGATCGCCGGCGAGCAATACGCGGCACAAGTCCACCATCTGCTCACGCAATGCGCGCAAGCCACGCACGACGTAATGAAACCGTACGGCGATCTCGAACTGACGATCGCGTGCTCGTCCGGCGTCGCGCTGCTGTGGCTCACGCCGCGGCTACCGAACTTTCGCGCCACGTATCCAAGCATCAAGCTGCGCCTGATCGTGCGCGACGGCCTTGCATCGATGTCGCCCGCGGAATTCGACGTCGGCGTCTACTACGTGCGTCAGCAGGCGCCGGCCGAATACACCGCGCGCCGGCTGTTCGACGAAGAAGTGTTCCCCGTCTGCGCGCCCGGCTATCTGGCCGGCCGCACGCTCGACGCGGCCGATCTCGCGAACGAAACGCTGCTGCGCCTCGAAGACGGCCAGCGCCAATGGATGTCGTGGTCCGAATGGTTCGACATGAACGACGTCGACCGGCAGAAAGCGCAGCCGCAGGACATCACGATCAACTCCTATCCGCAAATCGTGCAGATGACGATTCTCGGCCAGGGCGTGTCGCTCGGCTGGCGCTACATGATCGACGCATGCATCGAAGCCGGGCTGCTCGTGCGCGTGACGGAAGCGTCCGCGAGCCACGGTGGCGGCTATTACGTGATCTCGCCGAACGACCGCGCGCAGAACCAGGCCGCCCGCCTGTTCACCCGCTGGCTGTTCGAACAGGCGGAACAGCAGACCGCGCCCTGAATGCCCCGAGCGCGACGCATGCGTGCAGCGCATGCAGGCATGCGAATCTTTCGTTTCAGAAAAAATTGCGGCTCTCCTTAGCATGGGATTCAAGCGGGGCAGCCGTCCCGTCTTCTGACCAAGGAAGAGACCATGCAAGGAACGCTTTCCCCGCGCGCCGCGCCTTCCGTCGATGCGGCGGTGCAACAGCGCCGCCGCGCCATCGTCGCGACAGTGATCGGCAACGGCCTCGAATGGTTCGACTTCACCGTCTACAGCTTCTTCGCGGTGATCATCGCGAAGCTGTTCTTCCCGACCGGCAACGAACTGACGTCCGTGCTGCTCACCGTCGCGACGTTCGGCGTGGGCTTCTTCATGCGGCCGGTGGGCGGCATCGTGCTCGGCGTCTATGCCGACAAGGTCGGACGCAAGGCCGCGCTGTCGCTCACGATCCTGCTGATGGCCGCCGGCACCGCGCTGATCGGCATCGCGCCGACCTACGAACAGGCTGGCATCGCCGCGCCGCTCATGATCGTCGTCGCGCGGCTGCTGCAAGGCTTCTCGGCCGGCGGCGAGATGGGCGGCGCCACCGCGTTCCTCACCGAATACGCGCCGCCGGAGAAGCGCGCGTATTACTCCAGCTGGATCCAGTCGAGCATCGGCTTCGCCGTGCTGCTCGGTGCGGCGACCGGCACGTTCGTCACGACGTCGCTCGACACGCAGGAGCTGCATAGCTGGGGCTGGCGGCTGCCGTTCCTGCTCGGGATCATCGTCGGGCCGGTCGGTTACTTCATCCGCAGCCATCTCGACGAGACGCCCGCGTTCAGCGCCGTCGAATCGCAGGCGAAGGAAAGCTCGCCGCTGAAGGAAGTGCTGCACACGTATCCGCGCGAGACGTTCGCGAGTTTCTCGATGGTCATCCTGTGGACCGTCTGCACCTACGTGCTGCTGTTCTACATGCCGACCTATTCCGTGCGCACGCTGCATCTGCCGCAATCGACCGGATTCACGGCCGGCATGGTCGGCGGGCTGATGATCATGTGCTGCTCGCCGATCGTCGGGCGACTCGCCGACGTGTGGGGACGACGCGTGTTCCTGTCCGGCTCGGCGCTCGCGATCCTCGTGCTGGCGTGGCCGATGTTCTCTTGGATCAACCATGCGCCCGGGTTCGTGTCGCTGATCGTGTTCCAGGCCGTGTTCGGCGTGCTGATCGCGACCTATACGGGGCCGATCCTCGCGGCATTCGCGGAGCTGTTTCCGACCAAGGTGCTGTCGACCGGGTTATCCGTTGCGTACAACTTCGCGGTGACGATCTTTGGCGGCTTCGCGCCGTTCCTGATCACGTGGCTCATCGCCCGCACCGGCAGCAACATGGCGCCTGCGTTCTACGTGATGCTCGCGGCGGCCGTCAGTTTCGTCGGCACGCGCTTCGTGAAGGATGCGAAGCGTGCGGCCGCAACGACTCGATAAGGATTCTTCTCCATGACCATTACCGTCCTTCAAGGCGGCAACGTGCTCGACCTCGAACGAGGCGTGTTGCTCGAACATCATCATGTCGTGATCGAAGGCGAGCGGATCGTCGAAGTCACCGATCGGCCAGTGGATTTGCCGAATGCGCAGGTGATCGACGTGCGCGGCAAGACCGTGATGCCGGGGTTCATCGATTGCCATGTGCATGTGCTGGCGTCGAATGCGAACCTGGGCGCGAATGCGACGCAGCCGAATATTCTCGCGGCGATTCGGTCGCTGCCGATTCTCGATGCGATGTTGTCGCGTGGATTTACCAGCGTGCGGGATGCGGGGGGCGCGGATTGGAGCCTGATGCAGGCAGTCGAGACGGGGCTGATTCCGGGGCCGCGGATTTTTCCATCGGGGAAAGCGTTGTCGCAGACAGGCGGGCATGGCGATTTCCGGCCTCGCGGCGATGTGCTGGAGCCCTGCTCCTGCTGCTTCAGGACGGGCGCGATTGCGCGGGTCGTCGATGGCGTCGAAGGCGTGCGGCTCGCCGTGCGTGAGGAGATTCAGAAAGGCGCGACGCAGATCAAGATCATGGCGTCAGGCGGCGTGGCTTCGCCGACCGATCCGATTGCGAACACGCAGTATTCGGAGGACGAGATTCGGGCGATCGTCGATGAGGCCGAGGCCGCGAATACGTATGTGATGGCGCATGCGTATACGGGGCGCGCGATCGCGCGGGCCGTGCGATGCGGCGTGCGGACGATCGAGCATGGGAATCTCGTGGATGAAGCGGCTGCCACGCTCATGCATGAGCGTGGGGCGTTCGTGGTGCCGACGCTCGTGACTTATGACGCGCTGGCTAAACATGGGGCGGAGTTCGGGATGCCGGCGGACTCCATCGCGAAGGTGGCCTCCGTGCAGCAGAAAGGACGCGAGTCGCTTGAGATCTATGCGAAGGCCGGTGTGAAGATGGGGTTCGGGTCGGACCTGCTCGGCGAGATGCACGCGTTTCAGTCCGGGGAGTTTCGGATTCGGGCGGAGGTGCTCGGGAATCTGGAAGCGCTCAGGTCGGCGACGACGGTGGCGGCGGAGATTGTGAATATGACGGGGCAGCTTGGGGTGGTTGCCGTGGGGGCGATCGCCGATCTCGTCGTGCTGGATGGGAATCCGCTCGAGGATATCGGTGTCGTGGCCGATGAAGGTGCGCGGGTCGAGTATGTGTTGCAGCGGGGAGCGGTTGTGAAGCGGCGGGTTGGCGGGCTGTGATGCGGAGCCCTGGTGGCTGTTTCCGCAGGCGCAGTGCGGCCTCACGGGCCTTTCGGTCGTGACAGTTGTTGAAGGTCGCTTTGGGTGTGAGTCGCGGCGTTTGCTGCCATGGCCGGGGCATGTTGCCCCGGCGGTCAGTCGCGTTTGGGTAACGCCTGCATTCCACTCGCTAGAGCTGTTTCAGGCGACCCTTGCAGGTGTTATTCCGGCGCCGGTTCCCAATCATCGTGGTACGGCTGCTCTCGCAGCGCCAACTGGCTGTAGTCCGGCGTGATCGTGATCGAACGGTCGACGTCGCTGACCCTCAGGTACACGCGGTCGCCCGGCTTGAATCCGAAGATCTTGAAATTGATATCGATCGCCTCCATCCACGGCAGATACGGCCAACCTCGCTTGGGAAGGTCCGGGTAGTTGCGCAGGACCAGCTCAAACGTCTCCTGCATGTTGACGGGTTTGTTCTTTCTACGACGTGTCTTACTATTGGCGTCAGCCATTTCCGACTCCTGGGATGAGTTGGTGGTGGTCAGCGGGTCGTATGGGTTGCCGCCCATGCGGCCCGCGCTTCTTTGTTGCCTCGGGTTTCCCCTTCTTTCTCCCCTCTTCGTTGGGTCTTGTTGGGCAAGACGGCTTTCTATCGACCATCGGGGCGGAGAGGGCTGCGTTCAGCTTCCGATGGTGAGAAGCAGGGCTTCATGACCAGTGTAGTCGGGCTGGCATCTCAGAAATGGGGAAATGAGGGGGGCTGGCCATTAGGCATAGGTGTGTACCGCGTTGGACGGTCCCAGCCCGGCGCCCAGCGGTCGGTCACAACTATCCAGAGCGAAATTCACGACAGTGACATCGAGTGGCTTCCTGGTTCCGACTATAGGAAAAACTCAATCCTTATAGGAAAGCGCTACCAGTGCCGGAAACACTGTTCCTGATCCCGTTTGACGCGGGAGAGAATACACAGCAAAGCGACCAAGATTCACGTAAGATGGCAGGACAATTACTCAATCTTTCATTTCCGACCACATGCTATCCGTTCTCGAAAAGTGCGAGCAGGCTGACCTTGAACAATTAAGCAAGATACTTGAAAGCTATGTATCGCTCACCGATGATAAGAAAAGAAAGAGCCTATTATCGCAGAGTGCTGCCAGTACGCCCGCCAGAAGAGAACTTCTGCTGCTTCTAGAAAAGCAAATTCGCTACTATGGCTCATCTGATGTTGCCTACGTCGCTCGGAAACTGGTCGGTAAAGATCCTGGAGTGACGTCCGAAGAATTAATAAAAGACGTTTGCGAGAAAATCAAAGTAAAAATAAAAATGGGTGGGAGCATTGAAACGCTCCTTGAAAGGCTTGTTATTTCTACTGTGGAAAAAGAGCTCACGGCGAAATCTCCCGAAGAGTTGGCTGCATATTTCGATACGCAAGGACTCAACGAAAAACAGAAAGAAGCGATACGAAGAAAGATCGAATCTGAAGGTAAGCTTGCTGCGCTACCCGCCCTCTATGCAGTTCTGGGCGAGAAAGTAGCAATGGGGATCATTCAAAGCATAGCCATTTCAGTTCTTGCTGCCATAATTGGCAAGGAGGCAGCCGCTGCTCTTGTCAAGCAACTGGTATCGAAGTTACCCGGGCAAGCGTTGGGTCCAATAATTTGGGCAGTGTCTGCAGCATGGGTAGCATTCGATTTGCAGTCGACAGCATTTCGCAAGACTATTCCCATATGCCTCTATCTCGGTATCGTATCGTTGCGCGACGGAGCAGAGGATTCCAAGCAACACGATGATGATAGTGACTCTTGAATGACAAACCATTCTTCGTGCTCCAATCTTCATTTATTTATGCCTCTTCGACATGACGTACAGACACGACAATGAGCAAACCGCGAACACTAGAAGGATCTGTCTGGCGGCTGTGGGACTTCCATTGCCATACACCTGCCTCATATCATTGGAAGGGCAAAAAGTTGCGCGGTTTGGCCGGTGCGGATAGAGAGCAGCTTATCGCCCAAACCGTCGGAGCCATGGCGACGGCCTCCCCTGATGTATTTGTGACGATGGACTACTGGACCTTTGACGGGTACCTAGCCATCACCGAGTACGAAAAGAAGCATCCGGGCGCACTTGCCGGCAAGGTCATCTTTCCGGGTATTGAGCTGCGTGTTGAGAGCTCACTGAAGCATCGGCTGAACGTACACCTGATACTTGATCCTAGAGTGTCGCCGCAGACGCTAAAGGACGTCCTGGCGATCCTGAAGATCAACGTAAAAGACGGTAACCGTTCCTTGAGTGACGAATGCCTCGTTCAGCATTCTCGTGAGCTAGGTTCCGACCGGCTGAAGAAAGGTAGCTTCGACGAGAAGAAGGTGGCTGCCGACGACGAATATGCCTTGGAGGTTGGCTGGCAAACTGCCATGGTCACCCAAGAGTCGCTCAGCGAAGCCCTGAAAGTCGTGGGTGACCGCGGCCTGCTCCTGATGCCGTGGGACACTTATGGCGGCCTCTTGGAGATCGACTGGGTAGCCCACTACGCCGAGGTGCGTCGGTTCCGGACAGCCGCGGACATTTTCGAGTGCAAGGACGAAGGTAATCGCCTAGCCTTTCATGGCGTCAAGAATAGTCTGAACGAGAAGTACTTCGACAGCTTCTGGGGCTCTCTGGACAAGAAGGCGCGTCTGTGCGTACGAGGAACCGACGCGCACAGCTTCAGCGAATACGGCGTATTCCCGAGCAACATGAAAACTTGGATCAAGACCGAACCAACGTTCCAAGGGCTACGCCATGCCATCAAGGAGCCAGTATTTCGCTCGTACATTGGGGCCATCCCGCCGAAGAAGGCATTTGTCGACGCCAACGGGCGCCTCTTCATGGACCGCCTGCAGATATCCACAACGGCGGGCGTCAAGACAGCTGAGAAGTGGTTCAGCGGTACCGATCTGAAGCTGAACCCGGATTTGGTGGCCATCATAGGTAACAAGGGCTCAGGCAAGAGCGGCTTAGCCGAGGTGCTCGCCTTGGCCGGCAATTCCAAGGCACACGACTTCTTTACCTTCCTAGTGAACGACCGCTTCAAAAGCGGCAGCGGTCATCGCGCAGGCGCCTTTGAGGCGAAGCTGTCCTGGCGCAACGGCGATGTAGAACAAGTCACGTTGGATCAGCAGGCAAAGTCAGATAAGCCGGAACGGGTCAAGTACATATCGCAGACGTATTTCGAGGAGCTATGCAACGACCACATCACCGGCAAATCGGATCGCTTCGGCACCGAGATTCGTAAAGTCTTGTTCTCGCATTTGGATCAGGCAGACCGTGGCAGTCATCAGAACCTCGACGAGTACCTTGCTACCGTAGAACAGCCTGCCCAAGAGAGGATAGAGGGCCATCGCCAAGCGTTGCGCAAGGTCAATGCACAGCTCGCCGAGCTGGAGCGCCAATCGGGTGCCGCACACGAGAATGAACTTAAGGAGAAACTTGCATCCAAGAAGCTCGAGTTCGGTGACCTTCAAGCGAAAAAGCCTGCCGAAGTTCTGAAACCAACTGATGCCGATGCCGCCGCCACGCCCTCAGCAGAATCTCAACGTCTGGCAGCCATTGCACAGGAGCTTGCTCAACTGGAAGTGGCTACGACTGCAGCAGAAGCTGCGCGGCGCGGACTGGTCGAGCGGAAGACGACACTCTCAAGCGTTAGCCAGCGGCTGACGGCATTTGAGCAGCAGGCGGCCAAGACTAATGAAGACCTCCTGGCTGAGTTACAAAAGGTCAATGTGACCTTCCAGCACGTGTTGAAGGTTGAGACCCAACGGGATCTTATCGAGGATGTTCTCAATGCCTCGGAGGCTGACCTTGGCAGGCTGGCCATCGAGCAATTAGATCGCGTCGCCAAACAGCAGGCACTGGTGGTGGAGCGCACGCATCTGCAGGAGCAACTCGACCACCCCAACAAGCTCTACCAAGAATATATGATCCAGCTGACCACATGGAGCAAGGCCGTCAAGGCCTTAATCGGCACAGCTGAGGAAGCTGAGACGATGGCATTCTACGAGGCTCGGCTTGCAGAACTGGCTACGTTGCCTGGCCGCTGCAAAGCTCTGGAGGATGAACAGGACAAGTTGGTGAAAGATATCCACGCAGAGCTAACGACCATCGCGAAGTCACGCCAGCAGCTGTTCGCGGTCGTGGAGGAACTGGTTGCAGGTGTCCCTGGCGTCGCGGCTGAGCTCAAGGTGGAGTTCCAAAGTGCCCTCTTCTTCGACCGGCAAGCCTTCGTCGAACGGTTCTTTGCACTGGTCAAGCAGAACACGGGTGGCTTTCGCGGTGATGAGGGTGTGGTAAAGCTGGTGGCGCTGCTGCGGGCAATCGATTTCAACGACGCCGATAGTCTGTCCCGGGGGCTCAGAGACATCCGGACGATGATCACAGCCGGCGTGGAACAGCCTGGCGCCGCATTGCTATCAATCCTTCGAACCAAGGTCACGGCAGAACAGCTGTATGAGCAGCTCTTCGACCTGAAGCAGGTGGAAGCCAAGTTCTCGCTGAGCCTGGCCGGAACCAACATTCAACAGATGTCGCCGGGACAACGCGGGGCGCTGCTGCTCATCTTCTATCTCTTGGTAGACACGGATCCAACGCCGCTCATCTTGGACCAGCCAGAAGATAACCTAGACAACCAAACGGTCTATTCCATGCTGGTCCCCATCATCCAGCGCGCCAAGGAGCGCCGGCAGATCGTCATGGTTACCCATAACGCCAATTTGGCAGTGTGCTGCGACGCCGAACAGATTATCCACGCCGAGTTCAACCGAGGCGACCAGTTTGCTCTGGCGTATGCGTCTGGCGCCATCGAGAGCTTGGAACTGAATCGCTCTGTACTGGATGTCCTGGAAGGAACGACGCTGGCGTTCGACAACCGCAGAGACAAGTATTTTCACTGACCAGAGCACTCGACAGAGAAGCGTTTGCAGCTCTATTGAGCCTGTCGACCAAAGGAGCGACCGCACTAGCGTGCGGTACGCTCCCTTCGCCAATTGAACGTCCCTTTTGATATCGGTGCAGGACGATGGCCGCACCAGCGTTGGGAAAAGCCCGCATCCTTCCAGCGACTCGAATCAAACATGTGGCATCAGCTTGGCGATACGAAGGCCGACATTAACCGGAATAAAGCGGTCTGCCTTGCCCCATATGGCAAGTGCTGGAATCGTGCTCGTTGCGAGCGACGACCACCGGTTCGAGCGGGCCAACGTCGCATCGGATTGTATCGAGGAACGGTTGGACGACTGCGGAAACGGGTCTGCGACCTTGCGCAGCCAAGCGAGGCCTCGAAGATTGTCGATGATTTCAACCGGACCGCTGACTGACGCTGATGGCCGATCTACCGGAGCATAGAGCAGCGCGTCACCCGCCCGCCTTTATAGATCGCTCTCCGAATCGGAGAACAGACTGGTTCATCGCTGATTTCCAGTCGAAGGTAGTGCGCAGGTTCTACTCAAATGACCCGATGTGGCGTTCCATTATGCTGAACGGCAGAGAGCACAAACCATCGTTTAGGCTTGGTACAACTTGATGATGCACATCAGAACATCAGAGGCATGCCGAAAGTTCGCTTGTTGCCCTCGGATGCCATAAGCCCATTTTTCCCCATGGAATAGATTGTTCCTCAAGCGATATGTAACGAGCAGCAACGCACCAACGATGTGCTCTAGGTCGTCATCCTGTCCACTCAGCACGGCCTCCACAAGTGGACGACGATCTGGCCTCCGGAACAAAAGATTTTCAAAATGATACGTAAAATCATCGTCGTGGAAGTAACGATCTCGGAAGTACGCCAAGCTCGCCTCAAACAAATCTAGCCGCAACTGGCCGCGTTCGGCGAATACACTCACGGCCGCAAGCAACGAGGTCGGGTTCGCATTTCTATTCAACACGAGCCCCTCCATCGCACTCCATAAAAGCACGAAATTGGAAATTTCCGCTCGCTCCGCGTCATTGAGATCGGAGTAACCTGGCACGAACAGCCTCAGAAAATTGGTGGGGTCCATGAGTGACGCCGCACTATAAAAGTTATATCGCTTTAAGACCAAAGCCGTTGGTAGCCTCGTTACAAAAATCCGTCCTGAATTCAATTGATCTACGTTCCCAATGCCTTCAACTGCTTCCATCCCTTAGAGGTTTTGGTTGAATAGGCTTGCCAATCCATCGCTGGGCGCCTCGGCATCTCACGCCTCAGAAAGTTAACCAAGTGCAAGTAGAACTCTAGGAAGGTGTTCATTTGATCCTCATCGTTCACCTTACCAGCGCCTTTTGACGGGTGAATCATTCCGCGATTAAGCACGTAAACGACATCAATCAAATTCATCTTACCCTTTGCGTCTTTAGCCGCAACCAATAGCCGATCGAACTCCTTCGTTACCCAATCGCTTACACTCAAATTGGTATCATATGCGAAGATTACATACAGGCAGCGAAAATTGCCATCCTTCGCCGGCTTCCCGTCCTCTCGCGCACCAACAAATGACTGTTTGAACGGTCGGATGGCCCGCACATTCTGTGCCGATGCGAAGCACGTTTTTAGATCATCCTGGGTAAGAATACTCTTTACCTCAATTACCGCAAGCAGACTCTCCGCCGGCACAAGGACGTTCTCGGATTGACTGCTGATAGGTGCCGACATGTCGGCGTCATAGATCAGTATGTCCAGTTGGCCGGTCCTTTTATCACGAAAGTCAATCGCCTCCCCCTTTGCCACTCCAATATTGCTTGGCAGGTGTTGCTTTAAGAAATTCGCAAGAGCTGCGGCTCTTTCATCGCCTCGAATACCACGATGATGAAATGCAGCGGCATCATTTGACGCAATGTGCAGCTGGCGAGCAGCCGTGTCTAGTACGGCCTTGAAAACTTCGCTGTGGCGTGATGATCCGCGGGACATTTTATATAGATTTTGCAGTTAAAATTTCATCAGAAAAATTTTTGCTTCCCTGATTTACAATTTAAACACACTTCCGATTTAGTCGAGCTCAACCACCGATACCTCGTCTCGACTTTCACCCATCTGCAATGCCTTCACCACGGCATCCACCGGCTTCCGCTCGACCGGCAACTCGGCAAACCGAAACACCGTAGCAACACGTCCGAACAGGCTCGTATAAAAAGCTTCGCTATCGGAGATAACGGCAACATCATCGGTCGACTTTAGCCCTGCATCGGCCGTATTCTCGCAAGCCTTCAAAAGCGAAACCGTCTTAACAAACAGGTTGACCTTCCTGTCATCCGACTTCAAGAACAGCCCATCCGGCGCGGCGTCATCCGGTCATCGGCGACAACGCTTTGCACGCTACACCCCGCCTTCGCAGAAAACCCTTTCACCTTGACCGTCCCGGCGAGCTTAACTAGCCTCGCATTCACCTCGGCCGCATATTTCCTGCCCAGATCCGCCTGATCCCCCACCCTAGCCGCACCAACCTTCGCCGTAACCTTCTGCCGATAAGCCGGATAAGGAATTCGTCGGCACCCCGACAACCTCCGCTCCCACCGCAGCTATGACGGCGACAAGCACCACCGTCCCCGCCCCAACCCAGCAATCTGGAAATGCGTTTCATTTCTATTGACGCCGCCAAATCCAGCGCCAACAAACAAAAACGGCCACCGTGACCCCACGGCAGCCGCCCTCACAAACATCTCAGGTCTAAACCGCAAATTAACCCTTACCCATCCACCTTAAAAGCCGAAACCAGCTTGGTCAATTCCGCCGCCTGCTGCTTCAAACTCTCCGCAGCCGCCGCGCTTTCCTCGACCAAAGCCGCATTCTGCTGCGTCATCTGATCGAGCGACTGCACCGCATCCCCGATCTGATCGATCCCGGCACTCTGCTCCAGGCTAGCCTCCGCAATCTCGCTCATCATCGCGCTAACGCCCTGAACCTGCGACACAACATCGCTCATCACCTTCCCCGCCTCACTAACCAACCGCGACCCGGCACCCACCGTCCCCGCGCTGTGCTCGATCAGCGATTTGATCTCCTTCGCCGCCTGCGCGCTGCGCTGCGCCAGATTCCGCACTTCCGAAGCGACGACAGCGAACCCACGCCCCTGCTCCCCCGCCCGCGCCGCCTCCACCGCAGCATTCAGCGCCAGAATATTCGTCTGAAACGAGATACTGTCGATCATCACGATGATCTCGGAGATCCGCTGCGAAGCGTTGCTGATCTGCTCCATCGTCGTCACGACCTCGCCCACCACCTGCCCGCCACGCGCCGCCGTATCCGCCGCGCCGTTAATCATCTTCGCGGCCGTCGTCGCCGTCTCGGTGTTATTACGCACCACGGCCGTAATCTCTTCCATCGACGAAGCCGTCCGCTCCAGGTTGCTCGACTGCCCTTCGGTGCGTTCGCTGAGATCCACATTCCCCGAAGCAATCTGCGCCGACCCGGTCGCGATCGAAGCCGAAGCCGCACGAATCCGGTGAACCAGCGTCGACAGCGACGACACGAACCGGTTGAACGCGTCCGACAGCTGCCCGATCTCGTCCTCGCTCTCGACCGTCATCCGGCGCGTCAGATCACCCTGACCGCTCGCAATCTCCGACAACAACGTCGCCGCCCGACGAATCGGTGCGGCAATCGCGCGCCCCACCAGCCAGATCACGAGTAGCGCAACCCCAAGACCCACCACAGCCGCCACCAGCGCCGCACTACGGATCGCGCGCGTCACCGGCCCGAGCAGCTCGGCCTGCGGCACCTGGACGACCACATACGCATTCAGCTCTGGAATGAACGACGTCGCGATGAACCGCGCGCCGCCGTCGCCCTCGTAGCTGAGATACGCATAAGGCTTGCCAGCGAGCAGCGTCGACGACGCTTCACCCGGCAGCCCCGGCTCATCCTTTAGAAAATGCTTGCCGTCGATCAGCGACGTATCGCGATGCATCATGATCGCGCCGTCGGGGCGCACGAGATACGCAAACCCGGTCTCACCGATCCGGTAAGCCGAGATGCCCTTCGCGAGCGCATCGACGGACAGGCTCATGCATGCCGCGCCGATCGGCACGCCGTCGATTTCCACGCGGCTGTTGATGAACATCATGTAGCCGCCGACGGTCTCCTCGCGATCCATGTTCACGTCGAACGCCTTGCCGGACGACAGGAAGCTGGTCAGCCACTGATCCTTGTCGGTGACCTTCCGCTGCAAGCCGGCTTCGTTGTAGTAGTTGCCGCTCTTCACCGACACCCACTGCACGGACGCGGCCTTCTGCTCGTCCTTCACGTTCTTCGCGAACTGGATCCAGTTGCGCGTGCCGGCATCGGGTTCGCCGTCGGCTTCCCATTGCAGCAGGAACGCATCGCGCGCGAGGATGCGCGACGCGGCGATCGGGCCTGCCATCTGGCGCTGCACGTCGGCGCGAATGCCGTTCACGGCGGTCGGCAGTTCCTCACGGACGACGCGATCGCGCACCGCGTTGCCGATCAGACGAACGCTGAGCCCGCTCGATATCGCGACGAACACGAGCAGGCAACTCGTCATGCTGAGAATCAGCTTGTTCTGAATGGAAAGCTTGCGCCAGAAATGCATGGGGAACCCTCGATAACCGCTCGGTCTGAGCCAGATTGGGTTATCGGCATGCACGCGCAGAACCGCATCGCTGATTTCAGATACCAATCATGCGAGATTCGTTATGTTGATGACAGGCGGGCATATGCGGCTGCCTATATGCGTTGGCACAACGCAAGTACCACGCTAATCAGTACGCGACAAAGATCGTGACGCGCCGGTTTCGCGCCCTTGATGCAGCATCGTCGCCCGCGACGAGCGGCTGCGTATCGGCCCGCCCGATCGCGGCCAGCCGATGCGGCGCGATACCGCGCTCGGTCAGGTAGCGCACGACACTGCCCGCACGCGCCGACGACAGCTCCCAGTTCGATTCGTATTTCGCGTTCGCGATCGGCACGTTATCCGTGTGGCCTTCGACGAGGATGTCGCCGGTCGCGTGATCGCTGAGTGCCTGCGCAATCTGGTTCAGCACGGGCGACGAATCGGGCAGCAAGCGCGCATCGCCGACATTGAACAGGATCTTCGCGTCGATGCCGATCTCGACACCGTGCGGCGCCTTCACCAGCGAGATCCGGCCGTTCGACTTCAACGAATCGAGCAACGCGAGCCACGGCGGCGCAGCGTCGGACTTGACGGGTTCGGCGGCGGCAGTCGCAGCACCACCGGCCTGCCGCGCGAGCGTCTGGTACCGCGCATCGAGCGCGTTGTATTTCGCGAGCTGCAGCACGTACAGCGCGAGAAACAGCACCATCAGCGTCGTGATGAGATCCGCGTACGAAATCAGCCAGCGTCCGGACTGCGCGCCTTCGAGTTCGTCATCGTCGCGATCGGCAGCGGATGCGCCGTCAGTTCGAGCAGTCATGCTGTCGGGAATCCGGGTTCGTCATGCGGTACAGATACAGGCCCAGGCGCAAGCACAAAGCGCACAAACATCACGCCAGCGATTCCGCCGCGCGCCCGCGCACGTCGCCGGTCAAGCGCGTTTCGATCGTATGCGGCGACTCCTTGCGCGAAATCGCGAGCAAGCCGTCGAGATACAGCTTGCGGAACCGCATCTCGCTGTCGATCTGCGCGCGCAGCTTGCCGTACAGCGGCAGGAACACGAGGTTCGCGAACGCAAGGCCATACAGCGTCGCGACGAACGCCATCGCGATGCCCGGTCCGAGCTGCGCGGGTTCGAGAATATGGCTCGTGACCTGCACGAGCCCGAGCACCGAGCCGAGAATGCCGAAGGTCGGCGCATAACCGCCGGCCTGCTGCCACACGCGCACGGCGGCGAGGCGGCTGCGTTCGTACGCATCGAGTTCGCGCTGCAACGCATCCTCGAGCACGGCGGTCGACACGCCGTTCGCGAGCAGTTCGAGCCCGCGGCGCGCGAACGGATGAATGCCGCTCACGTCCATCGATTCGAACGCGAGCAACCCGTCGAGCTTCGCGCGATCGCCCCATTCGAGCAGGTCGGACAGGTTCTTCCGATCGACTTCGCGCGCCCGCACGAACGCGAGCCGCAGCTGTTTCACCGCGTCGAAGAAACGCGCCCACGTATTCTGGATCATCACCGCGCCGAGCGTGCCGCCGAGCACGATCACGAGCGCCTCGAACTGGAACAGCATCGAGAAATGCCCGCCTTCGAGCGCGAAACCGAACACGATCGCCGCGCCGCCGAGCACCACACCGGCCAGGGTCAACAGATCCATATGCTTCTCCGTTTCACGCATCCGACGACGTCGTCGACGCTACCGGCGCCACGCCCGCCGCAGGCGCCTTCGCCACACGCACGGCATCCAGCACGCGCTGCTCGATTTCCTCGACCTCGATCGGATCGAGCTTGATCTCGCGGCGCATGACCCACGACACTTCGTTGCGCCGCGCCTCGGTCATCACGGAAAACAGCTTGTCGGCCACGGCGCGATCGTCGAGGTTCGCGATCAGCTTCGCGAGGTCGTACGTATCGAACGCGCTGATCACGTCGAACAGCGTGCGCTGGTCGACCCACACGATGTCCTCCAGCGTGCGCACGTCGCCGCCGCGACGCGCGTTGCGCCGCGAGAAGTACGCCACGCCCTTCTGCTCGACGAAACTGAGCACCTTCGATTTGCGGAACGCGAACACTTCGTCGGCGATCTCGCCGTTCGAGAGCTTGCTGAGCAGCAGCGTCCTGTCGACGCCGATCAGCGATTCGAGATCGGCCAGTTCGATGAGTTCGAGTTCGCTGTTGATCGACAGGTCGAGATCGTGATCGGCCACCTGCTGCGCGCGATCGATCACGCGAGCGGCGTCGAACGTGACGACCTGGCGCGCATCCGACGAGGCCGCATGGTCGGTTGCGCTGCCGGCAGCGTCACCCTGCGCGGCTTCGATCGTGACGAGATTGAGCTTCTCCATGCGTCGCAGCATCGCGAGCACGTGCGGGCGCGAGTGGCCGGCAATCGCGCGGCATTTGCGGATCACTTCGGCGAGCGGCACCGAGGTTTCGGCCGCATGGGCCTGCATCGGCCGGCGCGCCCACGTGTCAGCGGCTTCGCGCCCATCGGCGTTCGCCATCAGCGCCAGCAGGTGCGCATACGACAGCACGCCCGGCATGAAGTCGCCATGCGTGTAGGTGGCGAGCTGGTCGTCCTTGCGCTTCACGCGGCGAATCATCGTCCGCACGATGTGGCGCAGCAGCGCGGACACACGCTCGATTTCGTCATCGAGCATGCTGGCCGGCACGACGGTGAGCTGACAGAACGACAGCGCCTTCGCGGTATGCGCTCGCGGTTCGGCCGCGAGCAACGCCGATTCGCCGAAGAACTCGCCACGGCCGAGCGTCGCGACGATGACGCGCTTGTCGTCGCATCGCGTGGACAGCTCGACCTTGCCGTCGGTAATCAGAAAGATGACGGGCTCGCCGGCGAAGCCCTCGGAATAGATGATTTCCCCGGGCGCCGCCGTACGCGTCCACGATTGCTGACGATTCACAAGTCGATCCCCCTGCTGCGCTGGTTGTTGCGGACTGCGCGTCGCACGTCTGAAGCGTGCGATCGCGAGTCATCCCCGTGACTCGTTTACGTCATCGGGCTCAACATCCTTTAGGGAATTCGTCCTCGTTTCGAACCGAAATCAAGGTAAAACGTTTGCGAGTTGCGCGAGCGCATCGAATGTTCGTTTCGTCTCTTGCGCATGTCGCGAAATTGGAAGTGTGCGGCGAGTGCGTGCGTCAGAACTCCATGTCGAGCTCGTCGATGTCTTCGTGCTCGGCCTTCGCCGCTTCGATCCACTCGGCGACGAACGGATGCGCGAGCACGCGCAGGCAGTATTCGGCGACATCCGGTTCGAGCTTCACGTCGTAGGTCAGGAAGCGCGTGACGACCGGCGCGTACATCGCATCGGCAATGCCGATCTCCGCACCGAACAGCCAGGGGCCGCCGTACTCGGCGAGGCATTCGCGCCAGATCGTCACGATCCGCTCGATGTCGTGCTGCGCGCGCGACCAGATCCGGAAGCCGGGGAAATGCCCGCGCAGGTTCATCGGCAGCGCGGATCGCAATGCGCTGAAGCCGGAGTGCATCTCGCCGCAAATCGACCGGCAGTGCGCGCGTGCATGGCGGTCGTCGGGCAGCAGCCGCGCCTGCGGGCGGATCTCGTTCAGGTATTCGGCGATCGCGAGCGTGTCCCACACCGCGTTGCCGTCGTGCGTCAGGCACGGCACGAGGATCGACGGCGACAGCAGCAGCAACTCCGCGCGCGACGTCGCATCGATCGGCACGCTGATCGTCTCGAACGCGAGCCCGCTCAGCTTCGCGAGCAACCAGCCGCGCATCGACCATGACGAGTAATTGCGGCTGCTGATGGTCAGCGTCGTCCGTGCGTTGGATTCCATGTGACTCCCCTGCTGAATGTCGTTCGTGCCCCTGCACCGTAAACGGACGCGCCGTGCGACCGCCCGCACCACACCTGTGCGCCCCGTTCGCCGAACTGGCGCAACGTCGCACGGCATCGCGGCACGTATCGCGCGCCGTGACGGCGCAGCGGCGCGTCGCCTTCGTCCATCCGTCGTCACGTGCCGCTTGCGCTGCCGCGCTCTCGAACCGCGTGCAACGCGCGTGCCAGCCGCATGCTGGCACACGGCTTGCCTCGTTCCCTGTACTGCGGCGCAACGAACGACGGCCATGAACCTGCTTGCCTATCCGTTTTATCAATGGTCTGCTGAATGCCTGCGCCCGGCGCGCGCATGGGCAGCCGCCACGCGCGCGACGATGTCGCTGTGGCCGCCGGCGACGTCGACACCGACGGGCCGCATGGTCGACGCGCTGTGCGAACTGCTCGAATGCTGCGCGTTCTCGCACCGGCGCCCGCCGTTCGGGATCGAGTCGATCGTCGTCGACGGCGAAACGGTGCCGATCGTCGAGGAAGCGGCGACAACGACACCGTTCGGGACGCTGCTGCATTTCCGCAAGGCGCGGGCGGTCACGCGCCAACCGCGCGTGCTGATCGTCGCGCCGATGTCCGGGCACTTCGCGACACTGCTGCGCGGCACGGTACGCACGATGCTGGCCGACCACGACGTGTACATCACCGACTGGCACAACCCTCGCGACATCCCGCTGGCAGCCGGCCGCTTCGGTTTCGACGAATACGTCACGCACGTGATCGACTTCATCCGCCACATTGGCCCGGACGCGCACGTGCTCGCGATCTGCCAACCGACCGTCGCATCGCTGGCGGCAGTTGCGCTGATGGCGGCCGGCGGCGATCCGGCACAACCGGCGAGCCTCACGCTGATGGCCGGCCCGATCGACTGCCGCGTGAATCCGACGAAGGTCAACGAACTCGCGACGAGCCAGCCGATCGAATGGTTCGCGCGCAACCTGATCAGCGTGGTGCCGACGGGTTTCGTCGGCGCGCAGCGGTGCGTGTATCCGGGCTTCGTGCAAGTGGGCGCGTTCATGTCGATGAACCCGGACCGGCATGCGGCGTCGTTCGCCGATCTGTACTACGAACGCGCAAAAGGCGACCCAGCGAAAGCCGACACGCTGCGGCACTTCTACGACGAATACTTCGCGACGGCCGATCTCACCGCGGAGTTCTATCTGGAAACGGTCGAGAAGGTGTTCCAGCAATACGCGCTCGCGCGCGGCGAGTTGATTGTCGGCGACAGGCTCGTCGAACCGGCTGCGATTCATCGCACCGCGCTGTTGACGATCGAAGGCGAGAAAGACGATATCTGCGCAGTAGGCCAGACGGTGGCCGCGCAGGAACTGTGTTCGGGTTTACCGCCGTATCTGAAGACGCACCACGTACAGACGGGTGTGGGGCACTACGGCGTGTTCAACGGCAGCCGGTGGGAAACGCAGATCTATCCGATCGTGCGGGCAACGATCCACGACAACGAGCCGTACGATCGCACCGCGACCGCGGAAGGCGACACAAGCGGCACCCACTACGTCACGCTGCGCGCGCTGCTCGATGCGCGCGCAACCGGGGATGACGCGGCGACCGAAACGCGATCACATCTCGCGCACTGAGCGTGCACGGCGCTGCAAATGAATCGCCCCGCCGGAGAGGCGGGGCGACGTGTGCTGCCGCGTTCGGACGACGCGCGCTCGATTGCACGCGCGCGCCGGCCCTGCGCGTTACGAGCAGGCCTTGCCGTGCGACGCGTGGTAGCCCTTCGCCTTCGCGTCGGCTTCCGACATGTAGCTGCCGTGCTTCGTCTTGCCGTAGTACTTGTCGGTCGAGCAGTGATAGACCTTCGTGCTGTCGTTCGCCCACACCTTGCCCGCACCGCCGCCCGGCGCTGCTGCGGTCGTTGCGGCGGCGCTCTTCGCGGGTGCGGCGCCCGATGCCGGCGCAGCGGAAGCCGCCGTGGCCGGTGCTGCTGCCGGTGCGCTCGCCGCGGCAGCGGCCGATGCGCCGTACCACGCCTTCACGCCCTTGTGGCCGGCACATGCGCCCTTCTTCGACGCGCCCGAGTAGAACGAGCCGTCCTTGCACAGACCGGTCGTGCCGGCCGGCGCGCTGGCCGGAACCTGCGCGAACGCACCGATCGACATACCCATGCCGGCGACCAGCGCGGCGATCAACATCGTCTTTTTCATGATCCTCTCCTGATTTGCCTGAAAGATGAAAACGTCCGGGACATCCCCGGGGAAAGCCACGTTTACCGCACCCAGCGGCACACGCGATGGTGGTGATGATCGAAGTGGCACACGCGGTGCGAATGCGCTTCGGCCAGTGCCGGCACGAGCACGGCGCAAGCCAGTGCGGTTGCCGTCAGGATCTTCGCGATGCGGTTCATGGTGAAACTCTCCCGGATAGGTCAGCCGGTGATCCGGCTGGTACCTCCTTAACGCCGGTCGTCGACAGGCCGTGCACCGCGCGTGCGTGCAATTGACGATCTTTGACATCGCATCGCCAATCGGCCGTCGAAGCTGACGAATGCCTTTCCTTTCTTTCCGGATCTTCAGCTCGGGAACGCTTGGGAATTCGAAGCAACGCGTCGAAGCGAAGGAAGCCCGTCGCGGGTGCCGATGGCGAAATAAAAAACCGCCCGAAGGCGGTTCGTCGACAGCGTGTGCAGCAACGCGTGAAAGCTACGCGCCGGCCTCGCTCCAGGGCGTCGGCGTCGGTACCGCGCACGGCCCGTCGACGTCGATCGACTTGAAATCGGCGGGCCCGACGATCTCCAGGTACTCCATATCTGGCGAGTAGTCGAACAGGTAGTGGACGATCCCCGGCGCCTGGTGCACGCAGTCGCCGGCGGCCACCAGCGTTTCCTGTTCGCCGTACATGAAGCGCGCCCAGCCCTTCAGCATGATCACGATATGGAACTCGGCCTCGTGACGGTGCCAGCCGGTGCCCGCCTCCGGTGCATGATTTGCCCTGACGAGTTGCGCGACGACCTTGCCGTTCGTCGCGGCCGCGATGCCAAGATCGCGATACAGGAAGAAGTCGCGCAGGCCTTCGCCGCGAAATACGGTGTCCTGCGGCCTGACGTGGGAAAAGGCGGTGGTGGTCGGTGTGCTCATCGTCGTGCTCCTTCATCGAAAGGATCACGCGTGACAAGCATTTAGCGTTCCAGTTTGCAGCTGCACGCAACCGTGCGCATCACCGCTTGCGCCGCTTACCCGTCAGCAGCGTCTGCGCGATCACCGCGAGCAGCAGGAACGCGCCGCTCGCGAGGTTCTGGTAGTACGGGCTCAACGTGCCGACCTGGTTGATCACGTTCTCGATCACGCCGAGCAGCAGCACGCCCGCGAGCGGCCCGAACAGCGTGCCGACGCCGCCCGTCAGCAGCACGCCGCCGATCACCGCCGCGGCGATCGACTGCAGTTCGTAGCTGTTGCCCGCGCCCGGCAGGCCCGAATCGAGCCGCGACGCGAGCAGCGCGCCGGCGAGCCCCGCGAGCGCCCCGCTCAGCCCGTACGTGACGATCTTGAGCCCTTCGACGTTCACGCCGAGCATCCGCGCGGCTTCCTCGTTGCCGCCGATCGCGAACACGCCCGCGCCGTAGCGCGTGTGATTCAGCACGAACGCGGCGACGAGGTACGCGACGAGCACGATCCAGACGAGATTGCCGATCCCGAACAGCGTACCGTTCGCGATCGTCGCGAAGAACCCGGGATTCGCGATCAGCATGTCCTGGCTCGCGAGCACGAGCGCCAGCCCTTTCAACCCGAGCAGCGCGGCGAGCGTGACGATGAACGGCGCCATCCGCGCCCGTGCGATCAGCCAGCCGTTCATGAGCCCGACGATCAGCCCGGCGCAGACGGGTGCGGCGAGCGCCGCGCCCCAGCCATACGGCGCCGCATACGCGGCAATCACGGTGCCGAGCCCGACGAGCGAGCCGACCGACAGGTCGAACCCGCCGAGGATGATGACGAAGCTCTGCCCGATCGTGATCAGCGCGACGAACGCGGCGGCCGCGACGATGTCGAGCAGGTTCGGCGCGCTCAGGAAATGCGGAAACACGCGGCCGGCGATCAGGCACACGAGCACGAGGATCGCGATCGCGCCGCGCGCCTGCACGAGACGGACGAACTGCGCGCGGCGGGCGCGGCTCGCGTCCTGCGCGGTAGGCGTGGAAATCGGCGCGGTCGACATGTCAGGCTCCCGAGCGCTGCAGGTACAGCGCGCCGAGGATGAACGCGGCCTTCAGGATCTGCGCGTACGTGTAGCTGATATTGTTCATGATGAAGCTGGCGTCGAGCAGTTGCAGCAGCAGCACGCCGAACACGGTGCCGACGATCGATACGCGCCCGCCCGACAACGGCGTGCCGCCGATCACCGACGCGGCGATCGCATCGAGTTCGAAGTTCACGCCGACGTAGTTCGGATCGCCCGCGCCGAGACGCGCGGTGGCGAACAGGCCGGCGAGCCCGGCCAGCGCGCCGCTCGCCGCATAAACCGCGAGCAACGTACGGCGCACCGGAACACCGGCGAGATGCGCGGCATCGCGGCTCGCGCCGACGAGGATCGTGTAGCGCCCGAACGTCGTGTTACGTACGACGAAGAACACGACGGCCGCGCACACGAGCGCGATCAGCGTCACGACCGGCAATCCGACGAACGTGCCGACGCCGATGAAATCGAACGCATCGGAAGGCGGCAGGCTCACGCGCGAGCCGCCGAGCAATGCTTGCGCCAGCCCGCGCGCGGCAACCAGCAACGCAAGCCCGGAAATCAGCGGATCGATGCCGAGCCGCGCGACGAGCCCGCCGTTGAAGAGGCCGACCGCGAGCCCGATCGCAATGGCCGCCGCGAATGCCGCGCCCGTTCCATACGGCAAGCACACGGCGATGATCGCACTCGACAGCGCCATCACCGAACCGACCGACAGGTCGATCCCGCGCGTCGCGATCGCGAGGTTCTGCCCGAGCGCGATCAGCACGATCGGCGCGGCCTGGAACAGCAGGCTGCGCGCGGCGAGCGGATTCGAGAAACCGGGCGTGACGACCAGGTTGAAGACGGCGAGCGCGACGAACGCGAGATACACGCTGTGGTCGCGCGCCTGCGCGAACAGCGAGCGGCGCGACGTGCGGCGTGCTTCATCCGGTTCGCTCATCAGGTTGGCAAGGTTCACGCTTTCCTCATCCTCAAATCGATATCCGGCGCGCTACGCCTGGTTCGCGAGCAACGCGGTCACGTCGTCGGGGCTCGCGCCGCGCGTCGACAGCTCGCCGCTCGTCGCGCCTTCATGCAGGATCACGAGCCGGTCGGCCAGCTCGAGCAGTTCTTCCATCTCCGACGACGTCGCGACGACGGCGAGCCCTGCATCGGCGAGCCGTTTGACGAGATCGTGCACTTCCGCCTTCGCGCCGACGTCGATGCCGCGCGTCGGATCGTCGAGCAGCAGCACCGACGGCTCGGTCGACAGGCAGCGCGCGATCAGCGCCTTCTGCTGGTTACCGCCGGACAGCGTCGAGATCGGCGCACCCGCGTGCGACGTCTTGATGCCCAGCTCGCGGATGTAGCGCTCGACGAGCGCTTCCTGCTTGCGCACGGAGATGAAGCCGAAGCGCGCGATGCGCGGCAGCACGCAGACGACGATGTTCTCGCGCACCGACAGCTTCGAGAAAATGCCTTCCGAGCGACGATCCTCGGACAGGAACGCGAGCCCCGCGCGAATCGCGCGCGACGGATCCGCACCATCGAGCGCGTGGCCGCCGACGCGCACCGCGCCGCCATCCGGCGGCTGCGCGCCGAACACGGCCTTGAACGTTTCGGTGCGCCCCGCGCCGAGCAGGCCCGCGAGCCCGACGATCTCCTTCGGCGCGACGCGGAACGACACGTCGCGCAAACGCGTGCCCCAACGCAACCCGTCGACGGCGAGTGCCGGCTCCTGCGCTGTAGCGGCAGCGGCGGCTTCCGCCTGTTCGCGCGGGCCATGCGTGCCGACCTCGCGGCCGAGCATCGCCGAAATCAGCGCCATGCGCGGCAGCCGGTCGGGCGTATCGCTGCGCACCACCGCGCCGTCACGCAGCACCGTGAGCCGGTCGCACATCCGGTAGCACTCGGACAGCCGATGGCTCACGAGCACGATCGCGATGCCGGTCGCGCGCAACTGGTCGACGGCGCCGAACAGCACCTCCACTTCCGCACCGCTCAACGCGGACGTCGGTTCGTCGAGAATCAGCACGCGCGCGCCGAGCGACACGCCGCGCGCGATCGACACCATCTGCTGCTGCCCGAGCCCGAGCGAACCGACCTTGTCGGCCGGATCGACGTCGAGCCCGAAGCGCTCGACGATCTCGCGCGTACGCGCCAGCATCGCGCGGCGATCGATCCACGGGCCGAACCGGCGCGGCTCGTGGCCGAGGAAGATGTTCTCGGCCACGCTGCGTTCCGGGATCAGGTTGATTTCCTGGTAGACCGCGCAGATGCCCGCGCGCTGCGCGGCACGCGGGCTGTCGAACGACACGGGCGCGCCGTCGACACGGATCTCGCCCGCATCGGGCTGGTGAAAGCCGGTGAGGATCTTGATCAGCGTCGACTTGCCGGCGCCGTTCTCGCCCATCAGCCCGTGCACCTCGCCTGCGCGCAAGGTCAGCGACACGCCGTCGAGCGCACGCACGACCCCGAACGTCTTGCCGACGCCGCGCGTCTCGAGCACGACCGGTCTGCCGCCGGTGCCATCGTCGGCGCCGGGTCCGGCGGGAAGCGTTGCATCCATCGTGCGCCTCGCGTTCGCGTGTGAGCGGTTTTGTGGACCGGTTGCCCGCGGATCAGTAGACGAGGTTCGCTTCGAGCGAATGCTTCGCGTTCGCCTTGTCGTACAGCGCATCGTCCATGATCTGCTTCTGCGCGACTGGCTTGCCGGCGAACCACGCTTCGAGCGACTTGAACGCGAGCGGGCCGAAGCGCGGGTTCGTCTCGACGCTCGCCGCGGCCGAACCGTTCGCGATCGCGGTGACGAAATCCTTCGTGCCGTCGATCGACACGACCGTCACGCCGCGCTGCTTGCCGGCCTGCCGCAGCGCGGTCATCGCGCCGAGCGCCATCGTGTCGGCCTGCGCGTAGACGGCGGTCACGTCGGGATGCGCGAGCAGCACCTGCTCCATCACCTTCTGCGCTTCGGTGGCCGACCAGTTCGCGGTCTGCGACGCGACGATCTTCATGTTCGGGAATTTCTTCAGGCCGTCGGCGAAACCGTCGGTTCGCTGGCTCTCGACGGTATTGCCGTAGCCGCCCTGGATCTCGGCGATCGTCGCCTTGCCGCCGGTCGCATCGGCGAGCGCCTGCGCGGCACGCTGCCCTTGCCGGAAGAAGTCGGAGCCGAGGAACGTGATGAAATCCTGGCACGGCGTGCCGGCCGTCTGCCGGTCGATCGTCACGACGGGGATGCCCTTCGCGCGTGCCTGCGCGAGTGCGGGCTGCAGGCCGGTCGAATCGTTCGGCGCGACGATCAGCGCCTGCGCGCCCTGGTTGATCATGCTTTCGATGTCGGCGACCTGCTTCGCCTGGTTCGCGTTCGCATTCGTATACAGCAGCCGCTTGACGCCAGCCGCCTTCGCAGCGGCGCGCACCGATGCGGTTTCGGTCGCGCGGAACGGGTTCTGTTCGTTCTCCGACTGCGAGAAGCCGACCACCAGATCGGTCAGCTTCACGCTGCCCGGCTTCGGATTCGTGCAGGTCTGCGCGGAACTCGACCCGACCTTCTGCGCATTGTCCTGCGCCTGCGCGATCGCGACGCATCCGAGCGTCACACCCATCGTCACCACGATACGTTGCAGCTTTGCACGGCTCGGCATCATCGTCTCCAAGTGTTGTGTTGTGATCGACCCGCACGCCGTGGCACACACGGTCGGCTCCGGCGTCACGAATTAATATTATTACTCGATATTATCGCCTGCCCGACTCGGGATAATCCCGTACCGCCGGGGCGCCCGCTCAGATCGGGCCAGGCGTCCAGCGCAGCGTGGCTTCCAGCGACTCGCCGGGCGCCAGCACGCAGCCGCCGACGGGCGCGGCGCGGTCGCGCGCGCCCACGTTGAAGCAGTCCGTCGTGTTCGTCACGGGCTCGACGCACAGCGCGTCGGCGCCGGCGGGTGCGAACACGACGAGCTGGTCGAACGGCCGCTGCGCCGACAACACGACCTGGCAGCCGCGCTCGGGCCAGATCACCGCGGCCTCGCGTGCCCAGCCCACGAAATTGTTGTCGAGATCGAACGCCTCGACCCGCAGCCCGTCGCGCAGCGCATCGACGGCCGGATGCGCGCCGACGCGGGTCGGCAAAACGTCGTCGTCGATGTGCCACATGGCGTCCACCTGCGCCCTGACGAGCGTGCGCGAGGTCCGGACGTAATACGGATGATGGCCCATGCCGAACGGCATCGGCAGCGCGTCGAGATTGCGCGCGAACAGCGTGATCGACAGGCTGCCGCCGTCCAGCCGGATCGTCTGGCGCGCCTCGTAGCGGAACGGCCAGTCGCCCTGCCGGCCGCGCTCGGGGCGGTGCTCGAAGTGCAGCTCGACCGAGGCGGCGTCCTGTCGCCCGACCTGCCACGGCCGGCTCCAGCCGTGGCCGTGCAGCGCATGCCGGAATGCATCGTGCGGGCCGGACAGGTCGATCGTGCGGCCGTCGAATGCGAACTTCGCGTCGCGGATGCGATTGCAGTAGGGGAACAGCGGGAAACTCGCCATGCCGAGCGGGTCGCCGCTCGCGACCGCCTCGGCGGTGGCAGGCCGGAACCAGTGCCGCTGGCGGTCGCGCTCGACCTCGTAGTAGGCGGCGATCGAGCCGCCGACCTTCGGCGCGACGCACACGCGGGCCGTGGCGCTGGTCAATTCGATCAGGTTGGCGCTGCGCGGTAGTTCCATCGGCATCATCGATCATCCCCGGACGCGAGACTGACGACCCCGCCGGACGGCATACGGCGCCGGCCGCGGGCAGGTGCGGCAAAGGATGGCACGGCGCGGCACGCGTGGTCAATAATATTTGTTGATATTATTATCTCGACGTCGACGCATCCGGCAAAGCACGCGTAAAGCTTGATTGCCGGCCAGATTTGCCGATGTTACCGTCGAGTCAGATTGATCCGACCCGCTCATTACCGATTCATTTGCCCATCCTGCCGAGGCCGGACCGCGCTCCTACCGTGAAACGCTCTACTCAACGTCGCCCCACGATGACCGACATCGCCAAGCTTGCCGGCGTGTCGCAATCCACCGTCTCCCTCGTGCTGAACAACGCGGCGGGCACCAAGTTCTCGGACACCACGCGCGAGAAGGTGCTGAAGATCGCGCACGAGCTCGGCTATCGCTTCCTGCCGCGCGAAGTGGCGATGACGCACGACGGCGAGCGCGACCTGATCGTCTATCTCGCCGACGAGATCTCGACGAGCCCGCATCCGGTCGTCAACATCGACGGCGCACGCGACGCGGCCTATGCGAACGGCAAGCTGCTCGCCGTGTACTCGACGCACGGCAACGTCGACATCGAGCGCCAGGTGCTCGATTCGGTGCTCGCGATGCCGAACCTGCTCGGCGTCGTCTATGCGACCGTCTATACGCGCAAGGTCACGCTGCCGCCCGAGCTGCTGCGCGTGCCGGCCGTGCTGCTCAACTGCTATACGGCCGAAAGCGGGCTGTCGTCGATCGTGCCGGCCGAAGTCGCGGGCGGGCATGCGGCGACCGAATACCTGCTGCGTGCGGGCCACCGGCGCATCGGCTACGTCAACGGCGAGCCGTGGCAGGACGCCGCGAAGGATCGCCTGAAGGGCTATCGCACCGCGCTCGCGACGGCCGACATTCCGTTCGCGCCGGAGCTCGTGCGCGACGGCGACTGGGGTTCGGATACCGGCTTCGAGCAGACGCTGTCGCTGCTGCGCGAGCCGAACCCGCCCACCGCGATCTTCTGCGCGAACGACCTGATGGCGATCGGCGCGATCGAGGCAGTCAAGCATCTCGGGATGCGCGTGCCCGACGACGTGTCGGTGCTCGGCTACGACGACCAGGAAATCGCGCGGCACACGCACCCGCCGCTGTCGACGATCGTGCTGCCGAACTACGAGCTCGGCCGCTGGGCCGTCGAGATCCTGCTGCAGGAAGAGCAGAACCGCGCGGTCGGGATGCCCGTGCGCCGCCGCGCGATCAAGCTCGACGGGCCGCTGGTCGAGCGCGGCTCGGTGCGGACCGTCGAAACGGCCGCGCAATCGGCCAGCGCGTAAGTACGCGCCCGCCTTCGCCTTAGCCTTCCCGCCGAACACCCGACGGCGCGGCGCATTCGCCGCCCGCCGCCTTGCCACGCGTCCCTTCCCGTCCGCCTTACCCTCGGCCGTCGCCTGCTTCAGGGTAAACACCATCGCTAAATTATTAGTAATAATTTAAAAGCATTTCTATACTTGCGTCGGCATCGGGCAGAACCCCGAGCCACCACAAGGCAACACGACGAGACGGCGACCGGAAGCGAATGCGCGCGAACCCGCCGCGCTGCCCGCTCCGCCCGTCCGCACATCACACGCCTACCGTTCCGCGACGCGTCCTGTCCGGATACCGCTGCATCCGCATCGAGTCACCAGTCGTCCGCTTCTCCTCATTCATCCGGAGTCCAGAATGACTATCACGTCTCGTCTCAAACCCGCCGCACTGGCGGTCGTCGTGCTGCTCGCGTCATGCGGCGGCGATGATTCGTCCGCCCCGTCCGCATCGGCACTCGCCGCGCGTGCCGCCATCGACGCCGCGGCGAGCGACAGTGCCGCCGCCGCGAATCCCGCGGCATCCGGCGATTTCATGAATGCCGGGTACGGCGGCCCGTCGCACTTCCCGAACCAGCTCGTCACGCTCGGCCTGCCGGGGCCGACGCCCGCGTTGCGCGTGTCGTCGCGCGGCGTGCCGCCCTATGCACCGCCGGCGCCGCCTGTCGCGACCGACACGCAAACGCTGACGCTCGCCGACTTCGATACGTACGGCCCGGCCTGGACGAGCGGCGGGGCGAACATGATCCGGATCGACGGCACGAGCACGGACGGCGCGAAGCTCGTCACGAACGCGCAGCATCCGGCGTACGGTCACGCATCGTACGAAGCGGACGTCACGATCGGCGCACCGGCACCCGGCGCCAATACCGCGAACGCGGGCTTCATCGTGCACGTGACGAACCCGACGGTCGGCACCGACGCACTGACGGGCTACTACATCGGGCTCGACGCGGTACGGCACGTCGTGCAGGTCGGCCGCGAGCAGAACAACTGGACCGACTTCGTCGACTACCCGGCGCCCGCGATCGTGCCGGGCAGCACGCATCACCTGAAGGTCGTCACGCGCAACAACGCGATCGACGTCTATGTCGACGGCACGCAGGTGATCAGCATCAACGACGCGACGAGCGGCCTGACGACCGCGCTGCGCGCGGGTGCGTTCGGGCTGCGCCGCTTCGGCGCGAGCGTCGCGTTCAGCAACGTGACCGTCAGCCGCTATCCGGACGTCGCGCCGGCAACGTACGACTTCTCGCGCGTGGTCGGCGCCGTGTACAACCCGTGGAATGCCGTCAACGCGATCGACTTCTGGCAGAACTACGATCCGGCGATCGTCGACCGCGAGCTCGACTACGCGCAGACGTACGGGATGAACACGATCACCGTCTACCTGCACTACCTGAACTGGGTCAACGACCGCGATGCGTTCCTCGCGAAGTTCGACAGCCTGCTCGAGATCGCCGCGCGCCACGGCCTGAAGGTCGCGCCGATCTTCTACGACGACTGCTGGCACGTCGATCCCGCATACGGCCCGCAGCCCGCGCCGATCTTCGGCGTGCACAACAGCCGCTGGGTGCAGTCGCCCGGGCAGTCGGTCGAGCAGCAGTACCTGCAGCCGGTCGCGGCGGGCGCGTCGACCACGTACAAGCAGGACCTGCAGCACTACATCGCCGATTTCGTGTCCGCGCACCGCAACGATCCGCGCATCCTGTACTGGGAACCGATGAACGAGCCCGGCTGCAGCGGCAACGGCGCGCTGCAGCCGACGCGCGCGCTGATGATGAACGACGCGCGCATCGCGATCCTGAACGCGGGCGCGACGCAGCCGATCAATTCACCGAACGTGCAGGAGGCGGAAGGCGACTACTTCTCCGACTTCCATGCGTTCCACCCGTATGCGCTCAACGCGACGACGCCCGACTACTCGCTGCCGCCGAGCCTGCTCGACAGCCTGAATTCGGAAACGCTGCAGCGCGGCTGGCCGGGCGGCCAGGCCGGCCAGACGATGGCCGGCATCGCGTCGACGTACGGCGGCAAGACGGGCTTCCTCGTGTGGGAACTGATGATCGGCCGCACGAATACGCGCTTCCACTGGGGGCAGACGGCATCCGCGCCGGCCACCGTCGAGCCGGCCACGCCGTTCCAGGGCACGCTCTACCCCGACGGCCACCCGTGGAGCACGGCCGAGGTGCAGGCGCTCGCGAGCGCATTCAGCTCGCGGCTGCGCGTGCTGAACGCGACGTACTACAACGACACGACGTTCACGACGCCGGTGTTCTCGTCGATCACGCCGCTGGTCGATTTCGACCTGAACACCGAGCGCGGCACCGATTCGCCCGATGCGTCGAAGGGGATGAATGCGACGAACTATGCGATCCGCTGGACCGGCGCGCTCGATATTCCGAAGGGCGACGACTACACGTTCAGCGTGACGAGCGACAACGTCGCGCGCGTGTGGATCGACGGGCGCAAGGTGATCGACAAGGAACAGCCGGGGCTCGCGACCGCGAAGGGCCGCATCCACCTCGCGCAGAAGCGGAACGTGCCGATCCGCGTGGAGTACGTGCATGCGAACGGACCGGCCAGCATGCACCTGCAATGGTCGAGCCCGAGTGCGGGCCGCGACAATCTCGTGCGTGTCGCGCAGCGGCCGTTGACGGACGCGCTCGCGCAACAGTAGGCGTGGTTCGCATCAACGCCCGTGAAGCCGCGACGACTTCACGGGCGTTGATGCAAATCCCGCACGCGGTCTTACTTCAACCGCCCCGACAGGAACTGCCCGAGCCGCTCGCTCTTCGGATTCACGAGAATCTGCTGCGGATCGCCCTCTTCCTCGATCTTCCCCTGATGCAGGAAGATCACGTGATTCGACACGTTGCGCGCGAAGCCCATCTCGTGCGTGACGACGATCATCGTGCGGCCTTCCTCGGCCAGCTTCTGCATCACCTTCAGCACTTCGCCCACCAGTTCCGGATCGAGCGCCGACGTCGGCTCGTCGAACAGCATCACTTCGGGCTCCATCGCGAGCGCACGCGCGATCGCGACGCGCTGCTGCTGCCCGCCCGACAGGTGCGACGGATACATGCCCTCGACGCGCGGCGCGAGGCCGACCTTCTCCAGGTACTTGCGCGCCCGTTCGATCGCTTCATCCTTGCCGATCCCGAGCACGGCCATCGGCGCCTCGATCACGTTCTCGAGCACCGTCATGTGCGCCCACAGGTTGAAGTGCTGGAACACCATCGACAGCTTCGTGCGCATCCGCTGCAGCTGCTTCTGGTCGGCCACGCGCAACGAGCCGTTGCGGTCGCGCGTGGTCTGGATCGCCTCGCTGCCGATCGTGATCTGCCCCGAGCACGGCTGCTCGAGGAAGTTGATGCAGCGCAGGAACGTGCTCTTGCCGGAGCCGCTCGAGCCGATGATGCTGATGACGTCGCCGGCCTTCGCCTTCATCGACACGCCCTTCAACACCTCGTTGTCGCCGAATTTCTTGTGCAGGTTGTCAACGGTAAGCTTGTACATGCTGGGTCCTTCCTTGCGAATCTTGCGGATGCGTTAGTGGCTGCGCGGCGAGAGGTACGCGAGCCAGCGCGTCTCCAGCTTGCGGAACGCCCAGATGAGCGCGAACACGACGACGGCGTACAGCACGGCGGCAATGCCGTAGGCCTGGAACGACATGTAGGTTGCCGAATTGACGTCGCGCGTGACCTTCAGGATGTCGGGCACGGTCGCGGTGAACGCGAGCGTCGTCGCGTGCAGCATCAGGATCACTTCGTTGCTGTAGCTCGGCAGCGAGCGGCGCAGCGCGGACGGCAGGATGATGCGCGTATAGAGCTTGAAGCGCGACATCCCGTAGGCCATCCCGGCTTCGATCTCGCCGGCCGGCGTCGCCTTGATCGCACCGGCGAAGATCTCCGTCGCATACGCGCATTCGTTCAGCACGAACGCGAGCAGCGTACAGTTCATCGCGTTGCGGAAGAACGTGTCGAGCAGCACGTGGTTGTGCACGACCTGCAGGCTGTAGATGCCCGTGTAGCACATCAGCAGCTGCACGTAGAGCGGCGTGCCGCGGAACACGTACGTGTAGAGCCAGACGGGGCCCGAGATCCAGCGGTTCGACGACGCGCGCGCGATCGCGAGCGGCACGGCGAGCGCGAAACCGAGCGCGATCGACACGACCAGCAGCCACAGCGTGATCGCGAGGCCGCTGAAACGGTAGCCGTCGGTATAGAGATAGCTTTGCCAGTACTGGCTGACGAGTTCGATCACAGTGCGAGCCTCCGGACACCGACGGAATAACGCTTCTCGAGGTGATGCAGCACGACGTTGGACACCGTCGTGATCGCGAGGTAGATCGCGCCCGCAGCCAGCGTGAAGAAGAAGAAATCGAGCGTGCTCTTGCCGGCATCCTGCGACGCTTTCACGACGTCGGCGAGACCGATGATCGACACGAGCGCGGTGGCCTTCACGAGCACCTGCCAGTTGTTGCCGATGCCGGGCAGCGCGAAGCGCATCATCTGCGGGAACAGGATGCGGTGGAACACGCGCCAGCCGCTCATCCCGTACGCGAAGCCGGCTTCGAGCTGGCCGCGCGGCACCGCGAGGAACGCGCCGCGGAACGTCTCGGTGAAGTACGCGCCGTAGATGAAGCCGAGCGTCACGACGCCGGCCACGAACGGGTCGATGTCGATCTGGTCCCAGCCGATCAGGTCGGTCACGTTGTTCAGCAGGATCTGGATCCCGTAGAACAGCAGCAGCATCAGCACGAGGTCCGGCACCGCGCGGATCAGCGTCGTATAGAACGTGCCGATCGACTTGAGCACGCGGTTCGCCGACAGTTTCGCCGCCGCGCCGGCAAGCCCCAGCACGAGCGAGGCGGCGAGCGACAGCACCGCGAGCTTCACGGTCTCGACCGTGCCGGCCCACAGCAGCGGGCCAAATCCTTGGAAGATCATATGAGGAGTCCAGAGCGAGGTGGCTGGATTGTCAATAGCCATTACCCGCGCATCAAACGATATCTACGCACTACCTGATGCACCCTGCTCATCAAGTCGGACGCATCACGCGAAGCGGGTTGCACCCGCAACACACGCGGCGCGCGCCACAACCGGTGCGCGCCGCATGGAGCGTCAGCCGCCGTAGACGTCGAACGCGAAGTACTTCTTCTCGAGCTTCTTGTACGTGCCGTCCTTGATGATGTCGGCGATCGCATGGTCGATCTTCGCCTTCAGGTCGGCATCGTCCTTGCGCAGGCCGATGCCGGCGCCGTTGCCGAGCGTCTTCGGATCGTCGAGGTCCTTGCCGGCGAATTCGAAGTTCGCGCCGCGCGGCGTCTTCAGGAATCCGATGTCGGCCTGCACCGCGTCCTGCAGCGCCGCGTCGAGGCGGCCGGACATCAGGTCCTGGTACACGCCGTCCTGGTTCTGGTAAGGCACGACCTGCACGCCCTTCGGCGCCCAGTAGGCCTTCGCGTAGGTTTCCTGGATGGTGCCCTGCTCGACGCCGACCGACTTGCCCTTCAGCGATTCGGCCGTCGGCTGCAGGTTCGTGCCCTTCTTCGCGACGAGGCGCGTCGGCGTGTTGAACAGCTTGTCGGAGAACGCGATCTGCTCGGCGCGCGCCGGCGTCATCGACATCGACGACAGCACGCCGTCGAACTTCTTCGCCTTCAGCGCGGGGATCATCCCGTCGAAGTCGTTCTCGATCCACACGCATTTCGCCTTCAGGCGGGCGCAGATCTCGTTGCCGAGATCGACGTCGAAGCCGACGACCTTGCCGCTTGCGTCCTTCGATTCGAACGGCGGATAGCTGGCGTCGACGCCGAACCGGATCGTCGACCAATCCTTGGCGTGGGCACCGACCGCGATGCAGGCAAGGGCAATACTGAGCGCGAGTTTCTTCATGGCGTTCCTGTCAGAGGCAAACTGGGCCGGGTTCCGGCCGGACTGCCCGCCGGGAACCCTTCCAACCCGGCAATCGCCCCTTCCGGCGACGCGCCAAGTTGTACATACAACTTTGCCTTTTCCGGGATGGCGCCAGCAATCCGTGTTTATCTCTAATTGTCGGCGGATTATGGCCGTGGGCCGCGATTCTCCTTAATTTTCAATTCATTATCGATTACACGAGGCTGAATTCCGGCTTTCCCGCGGCGTAAGGTGGCAACCGGATACCTCGCAAAGGCTGTCTAGACCTCGCGCGGCACGCCGACCGTTTCCAGACCGACCAGCCGGTAGCCGAACTGCAGTTCCGTCATCAGGTGCCGCGGCCGCGCCGGCACCGGCTCGAGCTTCTGGCGCAGGTTCGTCATGTACACGCGCACGTAGTGCGCGCGCTCGGCGTCGTGAATGCCCCAGACTTCGGCCAGCAGCTGCCGCGCGGCAACCACGCCGCCGCGCGCGCGGATCAGCGCGGCGAGCAGCCGGAATTCGAGGCGCGTCAGATGCACGGGCTCGCCGCCACGCGCGACTTCGTGCCGGCCGAGATCGACGGTCACGTCGCCGAACCGCACGATCGACGACGCTTGCCCGTCGGCCGACACGAACGCCGCGCGCCGCAACTGCGCGCGCGCCCGCGCGAGCAGTTCGGGCACGCCGAACGGCTTGGGCAGGTAATCGTCGGCGCCCGCATCGAGCGCCGCGACCTTCTCCACCTCCTGCTGCCGCGCCGACAGCACGATCACCGGCACCGTCGACCATTGGCGCAACTCGCGGATGAAGGCCTTGCCGTCGTCGTCCGGCAGCCCGAGATCGACGATCACGAGATCGGGCTTGCTGCTCGACGCATACATCCGCGCCTCGCGGGCCGTCGACGCCTCGCAGGTGTCGAGCCCTTCCTGTTCCAGCGCCATCCGCACGAAGCGGCGAATGTCCGCTTCGTCCTCGACGATCAATACGCGCGATCTGATCATGTCCGGCTCTCGTGTTCGATATCGGGCGGCGCGCCCAGTGGCAGGCGAATCTCGAACCGCGCGCCGTGCGGATCGAGCGGCACCGCGCGGATCGAGCCGCCGTGCGCGTTGACGATGCTGCGGCACAGGGCGAGCCCGAGCCCCACGCCGCTGATCGACGATTCCTTGCGTTCGCGCTCGAACGGCTCGAACAGCGGCTCGGTGTTGCGCGCGATGAAACCGGGCCCGTCGTCCTCGACGAATACGTACAGCGTTTCGCCGAACACGCGTGCGCGCACCGCCACGGCCGCCTCCGCACCCGCGTATTTCGCGGCGTTGTCGAGCAGGTTCATCAGCACGCGCTCGATCAGCAGCGCATCGACGTCGATCAGCGGCAGGTCGGCCGGCAGGTCGACGCTCACGTCGCGGCCGGCCAGCACGCCGGCCGAGTGCGCGAGCGCGCTGCCGACGATCTCGTCGAGCATGTGCCACTCGCGATTGAGCCGCACGCCTTCGCTCTGCATCCGCGCGAGGTCAAGCAGGTTTACGACGAGCCCGTGCAGCGCCTCGGCCTGGTTGCGGATGCCGTGCGCGAGCGCGGCCGGTTGCCCGTGCGCGAGCCGCTCGGGCCGCTCCAGCGTCTCGGCGAGCCCGCGGATCGCGGTGAGCGGCGTCTTCAGGTCGTGCGACACGGCGGCGAGCAGCGCGTTGCGCAAGCGCTCGCCTTCGATCCGGACCAGCGTGTGCTGCGCGACGCCGACGTAGTGCACGCGCTCGAGCGCCATCGCGATCGACGAGCACAATGCATCGATCAGCCGGCGGTCGTCCGGATCGGTCGGCACCGGCTGCGCATCGCCGAACAGCACGAGCACGCCGCGTACGCGCATCGGCGCCTTCAGCGGCAGGTACAGCGCGGCCGCGCGCTCGAACGGCGGCAATCCGCAACCGGCCGTGCGGGCATTTTCGTAGACCCAGCGTGCCGTCGGTACGTCGACGAACCGCGCATGCCGCGCGAGCGTCAGCCGGTCATCCGCATCGGGCAGCACGAGCGCGACGCGCACGCCGAGCAGCGGCGCGATCGTGCCGGTGCAGATCGACGCGATCTGTTCGGTCTCGATCGCGGCCGACAGATCGTGCGCGACACGCGCGAGCGCCGCCGAGCGCTTCTCGTTCGCCCGCGCGGCGCGCGCCTCCGCGCGCAGGCGTGCCGCGAGCTGGCCGATCGCGAGCGCGACGGCAAGCATCAGCGCGAACGTGAACACGTACTGCGTATCGGACACCGCGAACGACAGCCTCGGCTCGACGAAGAAGAAGTCGAAGCAGCCGACGCAGACGAACGCGGCCCACGCGCCGGCCAGCCTGCCGAGTCGCAGCGCGATCAGCACGACCGTCATCAGGAACAGCATCACGACGTTCGACAGGTCGAACACGCGCAGCAGCGCGCTCGCCGCGAGCGTCGCGAGCGCGCAGACGAGCGTGGCCAGCAGCAGCGGCACCGCGTACCGCGACACCCAGACTTGCGTGCGCGGATGCGCTTCGCGCACGGCCAGCGCGGGCTGCGTGTCGGGCCCGGCACCGGCGATGCGGTCGGCCATCGACGCGCATGCGCGCAGCACGCGGCGCCAGTTGTCGCGGCCCGCCACGGGCGCCTGCGGCACCCTCGCCCGGCGATTCGCTTCGTTCACGTTCACATTCACATCCATGATCGCTTCCGGCAATTGAAACGCCGAACGGCCCCGCACACGCCGCGAAGGCGTAAGCGGGGCCGCGACGGCGCGTTCGGTCAGATAAACGGCGTCAACAGCATGTCGATCAGCTTGATGCCGATGAACGGCGCGACGATCCCGCCCACGCCGTAGATCAGCAGGTTGCGCCCCAGCAGCTTCGCGGCCGGCTCCGCGCGATACTTCACGCCTTTCAGCGCGAGGGGAATCAGCGCGACGATGATCAGCGCGTTGAAGATCACCGCCGACAGGATCGCCGACGTCGGGCTGTGCAGCCCCATCACGTTCAGCGCGCCGAGCGCCGGATACGTCGCGACGAACGCCGCCGGGATGATCGCGAAGTACTTCGCGAGATCGTTCGCAACACTGAAGGTTGTCAGCGCGCCGCGCGTCATGATCATCTGCTTGCCGACCTCGACCACCTGCATCAGCTTCGTCGGGTTGCTGTCGAGGTCGACCATGTTGGCCGCCTCCTTCGCCGCCTGCGTGCCGCTGTGCATCGCGACGGCCACGTCGGCCTGCGCGAGCGCCGGCGCGTCGTTGGTGCCGTCGCCCGTCATCGCGACGAGATGGCCCTTCGCCTGGTGCTCGCGGATCAGGCGCAGCTTGTCTTCGGGCGTCGCTTCGGCCAGGTAGTCGTCGACGCCGGCTTCCGCCGCGATCGCGGCCGCGGTGAGCCGGTTGTCGCCGGTGATCATCACCGTCTTCACGCCGACCTTGCGCAGCTCGGCGAAACGCGCGCCGATCCCGTGCTTGACGATGTCCTTCAGCTCGATCGCGCCGAGCACCGTCGAGCCGTCGGCGACGACGAGCGGCGTGCCGCCGCGCCGCGCGATGTCGTTGACGGCCGTCTCGACCGCTTGCGGAAACACGCCGCCGAGCGCATCGACGTGCGCGCGGATCGCCGACGCCGCACCCTTGCGCACCTGGCGTGCGCCGATGTCGAGGCCGCTCATCCGCGTACGCGCGCTGAACGGCACCGCGATGCTGCCGGCGGCACCCACCACGTCCAGCGAGAAGCGCTGCTTCGCGAGCGCGACGATCGAGCGCCCTTCGGGCGTCTCGTCGGCGAGCGACGACAGTTGCGCGGCCTCGGCCAGCGCGCGCTCGTCCACCCCGGGCGCCGGCCGGAACTGCACGGCCTCCCGGTTGCCGAGCGTGATCGTGCCGGTCTTGTCGAGCAGCAGCACGTCGACGTCGCCGGCCGCCTCGATCGCGCGGCCCGACGTCGCGAGCACGTTCGCGCGCATCATGCGGCTCATCCCCGCGATGCCGATCGCCGACAGCAGCGCACCGATTGTCGTCGGGATCAGGCACACGAGCAGCGCGATCAGCACGGTCAGGCTCACGGCCGAGCCCGACGCGTTCAGCAGCACGCTGAACTGCGAGAACGGCAGCAGCGTCACGCACACGAGCAGGAAGATGATCGTCAGCGCGACGAGCAGGATCGTCAGCGCGACCTCGTTCGGCGTCTTGCCGCGCTTCGCGCCTTCGACCATCGCGATCATCCGGTCGAGGAACGCCTCGCCCGGTTGCGCGGTGATCTTCACGATGATCCAGTCGGACAGCACGCGCGTACCGCCCGTCACCGACGAGAAATCGCCGCCCGACTCGCGGATCACCGGCGCCGATTCGCCGGTGATCGCCGATTCGTCGACCGACGCAACGCCGTCGATCACTTCGCCGTCGGCCGGAATCGTGTCGCCGGCCTCGACGAGCACGATACTGCCGGCCGCGAGTTCGTCGCTCGGCACGCGATGGCTCGTGCTGCCGGCCCGCTTCGGCTCGTCGAGCACCTTCGCATACACGCGCTTGCGCGCCGCGCGCAGCGCATCGGCCTGCGCCTTGCCGCGCCCTTCGGCCAGCGCCTCGGCCGCGTTCGCGAACAGCACGGTGAACCACAGCCAGCACGCGACCGCGAAGATGAAGCCGGCCGGCGCATCGGCCGTGCCGGTCAGCGCCTGCAGCCACAGCGCGGTCGTGACGATGCTGCCGAGATAGACGACGAACATCACCGGGTTCTTCAACTGCACCTGCGGCGCGAGCTTGCGGAACGCCTCGCGCAGCACGGCCGTCCAGCGCATCGGCGGCACGCCGCCGACCGGCAACGCCGCCGGGTTGATCGGGGTTTCGATATGGGACATGAATGACTCCGTGGTTCCTGCTATTGCTTCGCGCCGGCCGCCTGGCCGAACGTGCGGTCGAGCGCGAGGTTCAGGTCGAGCACGCGTACGCGCGGTTCGCCGAGCACGCCGAGCTGGCGCGGCAACGCGGTGCGATCGACGAGCGCCGCCACCTGCGCGGCATCGATGCCGCGTGCACGCGCGACGCGCGCCGCCTGCAGCCGCGCGTTCGCGACCGAGATCTCGGGATCGAGCCCCGACGCGGACGCGGTGACGGCGTCCGCCGGCACCGGCGTGCCGTCGGCGAGCGCGTTCTCCTGCCGGTATGCGCCCACGCGCTGCGCGACGTCGGCGAGCAGCTTCTTGCTGGTCGCACCCTGGTTGCTGGCGCCGCTGCCGGCCGCGTTGTACGGCTGGTCGACCGTCTTCGACGGATCGGCCGGATCGGTGCCGACCGTCGCGCTCGGCCGCGCGTGGAAGTAGCCGGCGCGCGTGAAGTGCTGCCCGATGACTGCCGAGCCGATCGTCGTGCCGTTGCGCTGCACGAGGCTGCCGCGCGCCTGCGCCGGGAACAGCACGTTCGCGACGCCCGTGGTGAGCAGCGGATACGCGAGGCCCGTGACGAGCATGAACAGCACCGACGATGCGATCACCGGCCGCACGAGGCCGCGCGTCGCCGCGCCGAACGAAGTATCGGATGCCGGCGCGGCGGCGGCCGCTGCCTGGCGATTGCCTTGAATCATGATGTTTCCCTCAGAACAGTTGGCCGCCCGACATCAGCAGGTGCTCGACGACCGGGCCGAGCGCGAGCGCCGGCAGGAACGTGAGACCGCCGACCACCAGGATCACGAACACCAGCAGGCCGGCGAACAGGCCCGTCGACGTCGACAGCGTGCCCGCGCTTTCCGGCACGGCCTTCTTCGCGGCGAGGCTGCCCGCGACCGCGAGCATCGGCAGCAGCGTCAGGTAGCGGCCGATCAGCATCGCGAAGCCGATCGTCGTGTTGAAGAACGGCGTGTTCGCGTTCAGCCCCGCGAACGCGGACCCGTTGTTGGCCGTGCCCGACGTGTACGCGTACAGCACTTCGCTGAAGCCGTGCGGGCCGAGGTTCGCGAGGCTCGCCAGCGTCGAGTGCAGCAGCGCGGCCAGCGCGGTGAAGCCGAGGATGCTGAACGGATGCGCGAGCACCGCGAGCATCACGAACTTCATCTCGCGCGCCTCGATCTTCTTGCCGAGGAATTCCGGCGTGCGGCCGATCATCATCCCGACGAGGAACACCGTGAGGATCGCGAACGTGAACAGGTTGATCAGCCCGACGCCGTCGCCGCCGAACACGTTGTTCAGCATCATCTGCGCGATCGGCACGAGCCCGCCGAGCGGCGTCAGCGAATCGTGCATCGCGTCGACCGAACCGGTGGTCGCGGCCGTCGTGACGGTCGCGAACAGGCTCGTCTGCGCGATGCCGAAGCGCATCTCCTTGCCTTCCATGTTGCCGCCCGGCTGCGTCGCACTCATCTGCTGGTCGACGCCGATGCCCGTCAGGAGCGGGTTGCCGTGCTGCTCGGCCGAATAGATCACGGCGAGGAAGCCGACGAACATCACGACGAATGCGCCCAGCAGCACCCAGCCCTGGCGGCGCCGGCCGATCATCGTGCCGAGCGCATAGGTCAGCGCGGACGGGATCAGCAGCATCGACAGCATGTGCAGCGTGTTGGTGAGCGGCGTCGGGTTCTCGAACGGGTGCGCGGCGTTCATGCTGAAGAAGCCGCCGCCGTTCGTGCCGATGTGCTTGATCGATTCGAGGCTCGCGACGGGCCCCATCACGATCTGCTGGCGTGCGCCTTCGAGTGTGGTTGCCCAGGCGTCGGACGCAAGCGTCTGCGGCATGCCCTGCCACACGTAAACCAGCGCCATGACAAAACTGAGCGGCAGCAGCACGCGATAGGTCACGCGCGTGAAGTCGACCCAGTAGTTGCCGATGTCGGCCGCGCTCTTGCGGCTCAGCCCGCGGATGAAGCCGCCCGCGGCCGCGACGCCGGTCGCTGCACTCGCCACCATCAGGAACGTGATGACGGCCATCTGCGAGAAGTTCGACAGGCTGCTTTCGCCCGCATAGGCCTGCCAGTTCGTGTTCGTGATGAACGACGCGGCCGTGTTGAACGCGAGGTCGGGGCTTTGCGACGCGCGCTGCAGCGCATCGAACGGCAGTGCGTCCTGAATGCGCAGCAGCAGGTAGCCGAGCAGCATCATCCCGGCGTTGCTGAGCAGCAGCACCATCCCGTAGCGTTGCCACGACATCGCTTCGTCGGGGTTCACGCCGAGCAGCGCATAGGTGCGGCGCTCGATCCACGCGTGGCGCGGGCTCGTGAAGGCGTGCGCGAGCCATTTCCCGACGACGGGCACCAGCGCCAGCATGATCGCGAGCACGATCGCGAATTGAATGAGATTGTTGAACATGTCGACGCTCGCTCAGATCCGGTCGAGGCCGGTGATGAAACCGGCCGTCAATGCAAAGAACGCGAGCGTGAAAAAAATGAAAAGCAGATCGCTCATGACATTCACCGATATTTTCGAATTCCTGTTGAATCGCGCCGATCAATACCGCTCGGGCTTGATCAACGCATGAAACAGATAGATGAAGAGCGCGAGCGATAGCGCGCCGGTGATCCACAACATGGCTTTCCCCTTTGTTCGTATGCGCGGCATCGCCGCGCGACTGTCGGCATAGCGGGCCTTGCCGTGTCGGCACAAGCCCGGATGACGCCCCCATGCTCATCTGGCGAATGGGATGCGACAGTGTAGAAATCCGCGTATCAAAGCGGTGTTCAATTTCTTTACGGGGAATAAAAAAGCTGTAAAGACGAAAGGCGACGAGCGCTGCGTTTTTATGCGTTCTTTTCAGTGCCCGTGCGAGTCTATACACCGTATCGCCACCGCGATTCTTAAAATGGGTGCCATGTCCAGGACGAGCTTGCCGCGGTGCGAAGCACGATGCGACCAAGGGAAGAAAGCATGAAACCGATCAGAACCGAATCCGCTGCTTCACACGATCTGCCGCCCGTGCGTTCGCGGCGCCGTTCTTCCGCGGACGAACTCGTGCTGCTGTCGATCCGCGTCGAATCGGACAACCTCGCGGCCGTGCGCCGCCGGCTGCATCAGGCCGTCGGTACCGCACTCAATTTCTACACGGCCGCGATCGACAGGCGCACCGGGCGCGCGTGCATCGAGCTCGAAGTCGCGCGGTCGCAGGCGTCGCCCGCGATCCTGTCGATCCTCCGCGTGCTGCCGGCCGCCGAATTCGGCGCGATCCGCCTGTTGCAACACTAACCGGCGTTCGCCGCCGCCGCGCGTGACACGCGTCGCGCGCTCCCCCTTTCATCGATTCGAACGCGCGGATCCGCACGGAGACGCGCGACGAATCGTCGTTCCCGTCGCAACGGGCCTTTCCAGGAAGCACACGCAATGAAAAAAGCAGTCTTCGGTACCCTCTCCCTCGCCTTCTTCGGCGCCGCCGCGCATGCGCAAAGCAGTGTCACGCTCTACGGGATGCTGGATGCCGGTATCGCCTATACGAACAACCAGTCGGGCAAAAGCGCATGGCAGCAAGGCAGCGGCCTGCTGTCGAACACGGTCTTCGGCCTGAGCGGCAACGAAGATCTCGGCGGCGGCCTGCATGCACTGTTCCGCCTCGAGAACGGCTTCAACCTGAACAACGGCACGCAGTCCTACAAAAACACGATGTTCGGCCGCCGCGCGTACGTCGGCTTGCAGAGCGACCAGTACGGCGCACTGACGCTCGGCCGCCAGTACGACTCGGTGGTCGACACCCTCGGCCCGCTCGCGATGGCGAACAACGGCGACGGCAACAACCTCGCGTCGCATCCGTTCGACAACGACAACATCGACGATTCGTTCTACATCGACAACGCGGTGAAATACACGAGCCCGACGCTCGCCGGCTGGCAGTTCGGCGGCCTGTACGGATTCAGCAACGCGGCCGGCGGCTTCGCGAACAACCGCGCGTACAGCGCGGGCGTGTCGTATGCGAACGGGCCGGTCAGCCTCGGCGCCGCGTACCTGCAGCTCAACCGCGGCGGGCTGACGGCCGGCGGGGCGCTGTCGACCAACGACGGCGCGAACTTCCCGGCCGTGCGCCAGCGCGTGATGGGCGCCGGCGGCAGCTATGCGTTCGACCGGCTGACGGTCGGCGCGCTGTGGACGCATTCGATGTTCGACGACACGGCCGCGTCGTCGCTGCCCGGCGCGCTGAATGCGCTGCGCTTCGACAACTACGAGGTCAATGCGCGCTACGCGCTGACGCCGGCCGTCTCGCTCGCGGGCGCCTACACGTTCACCGACGGCCGCTACGACGATGCCGCCGGCAGCCACCGGCCGAAATGGCACCAGGTGACGCTGATGGCCGGCTACGCGCTGAGCAAGCGCACCGACGTCTATGCGGAAACCGTGTACCAGCACCAGTTCGGCGTACCGTCGGGCGCGACGCTCGGGTTCGCGAACGTGACGGGGCTCGCGGCTTCGTCGACCCACACGCAGGTCGTCGCGACGGTCGGCATCCGGCATCGGTTCTGACCGCACGCCGGCCGTCCAAGGCCGGCCGCTCTGTGCAATCCCGCATGGACGCGCGCCGGCCGAACAGGGATCATGCGGGGAATCCGGGCCCGCTCGCCCGCGAAACCGGTACACTCGGCGCCGGGCGCGCGCCGGATCGGCATTCGGCAGCGGGCCGCCGCCGACTCTCGAATCGCGATCCCATGACCACACCGATCTATCAGGAAATCAAGGACTTCATCCTCGCCCGCATTCATGCCGGCGAGTGGGCGGAAGGCGACCAGGTGCCGTCGGAGAACGAACTCGCGCGCGAATTCAACGTCGCACGGATGACCGTCAACCGCGCGCTGCGCGAACTGACGGCCGAACAGGTGCTCACGCGCACGCGCGGCTCCGGCACGTATGTCGCCTCGCCGAAATACGAATCGACGCTCGTCGCGATCCGCAGCATCTCGGACGAAGTCGCCGCGCGCGGCCACGGCTACCGCGCGCAGGTGCTGCAGGTCGGCGCGGCCGTCGCCGACGCGAAGCTCGCCGACGAGCTGCAGCTCGATACGGGCAGCCCGATCTTTCATTCGCGCGTGCTGCATTTCGAGAACGACACGCCCGTGCAACTCGAGGAACGCTGGGTCAATCCGGCCTGCGCACCCGAATATGCGCTGCAGGACTTCACGACGACGACGCCGAACCAGTACCTGACGCGCGTCGCGCCGCTGCAGCGCGTCGAATACCGGATCGAGGCCGCGATGCCCGACGCCGAAACGCGCCGCCACCTGACGATGGACGACCGCGAGCCGTGCCTGCTGCTGCATCGGCGCACGTGGTCGCAGGCAATGGTCGCGTCGGTCGCCAATCTGTGGCACCCGGGCAGCCGCTACCGGTTCACCGGGCATTTCTGATGCCGCGGCGCGGGTTCACCGTGCCGCGCCTCGCCCCCATCGCTCGATCGCACGCACAGCCGGCGTCAAGCCGTCCTCTTGCGCCATGCGCATGCCGAGTTCGGCCGCACGCGCCTTCGTCTCGCCCCGCTCGGCAAACGCGATGGCCCGCGCCAGCGCGGCCGCCTCCACGCGCCGGCCGGCCACCGGCGCATCGGCCACACCGAGCCGCTGCAACCGGTTCGCCCAGAAGAACTGATCGCCCGCGAACGGCACGACGACCGACGGAATGCCGGCCCGTGCAGCCGAATGCGTGGTGCCCGATCCGCCGTGATGAATCGCCATCGCCACGCGCGGGAACAGCCAGTCGTGCGGCGTGTCGCCGATCATGCGGACGTGCGCGGGCAGCATCGACGCGTCGATACCGCTCCAGCCCGGATAGAACAGCGCGCGCCGGCCGGCGAGCGCATGGGTCAGCGCGTCGACCATCGCGGCGCGGTCGAAGCCGGCCATGCTGCCGAATCCGATGTACACGGGCGGATCGCCCGCTTCGAGAAACGCCGACAATTCGGGCGGCGGCGCCCACGCACGCGCATCGATCCGCCACTGGCCGCATGCCTGCACATTCGACGACCAGTCGGCCGGGCCGGACAGCAGCGCCGGCGACACACCGTACAGCATCGGATGATCGGACCACACGTGCTTGCGCGGCGGCAATCCGCACACGCCGGCGCGCGCGGCGTTCGTCGACTGCCTGAACGCCTGCCACAACAGCGCATTCACGAACCGGTGGCTCGCACGATTCAGCCAGCGCGGCAACTTTCCCGGCGGCAGGAACGGCGAAGCGAATTCGGCGGTCGGCGTGATCGGGATCATGCCGGTGCCGATCGCCGGCACACCGCGATACTCGGCGACCGACAGCCCGACGAACGACGCAAGCCCCGACACGAGGAGCGCATCGCAGCCATCCGACGCGTCCGCCACTTCACGCATCCACGCCGCCGTGTTCGCATTCGCGATCGCCGCGAGCGCCTTCGACGTGTCGTTGAAGCCGCCGCGCCCGCGCACCGCATCGGCCAGCGCACCGTCCGGCGCAATCGCGCGGCGGATGTCGCCAGACAACGGCGCCGACGGCACGCCTAGCGCGGCTGCCGCTCCGAGCGTGGCCGCGTCGGCGAGCAGGCGGACCTCATGGCCGGCGTCCAGCAGCGCGCGGCCGAGCGCCGCGAGCGGACGCGTATCGCCTTCGGTGCCGTAGGTGGCGATGACAAGCTTCATGCACGACTCCTCGCACGATGGAAACGGGTGGATTCAAAAAAATGCACGTCGTATACTAATGCCATTCGTACATTTTTAGTCAATCCCCGCCATGCCGATTCCGACCGACGACCTGGGCCGCCGCGCGCGCAAACGCATCCAGATGCTCGCGCATCTCGCCGCCACCGGCGCGCGCCTGTTCGATGCACACGGCTACGATGCCGTCACGATGGAGCAGATCGCGGCAGAGGCCGATGTCGCGAAGCGCACGCTGTACAACCACTTTCCGACGAAGGAAGCCGTGCTCGCGCACTGGCTCGAAGGCGAGCTCGCGCGCGATCTCGCGCATCTGCAGCGCGACGTCGCACGGCGCAAGACCTTCGCATCGCGCATCGGCTGCGTGCTCGACGCGTCGGCCGCGTGGTGCGAGGCGCATCCCGCGTACCTGCTCGCGTACCTGCGGCACCGGCTCCTGAGCATCGGTGCGGTCGAACCGGAAAGCGGTGGAGAGAACGGCAGCGATGTCGCGCTGGTGTGGCAGCAACTGATCGTCGCCGGGCAGCAGGCCGGCGAACTGAACGGCACGCTGCAGGCCGATCAGCTCGCGACCTGGTTCCATCACCTGTATCTCGCGGCGATGCTGCGCTGGCTGACCGTGCCGGGGTTGTCGCTGAAACGGGAGTTCCAGTCGGTTGCGAAGCTGTTTGTCGAAGGCGCGGAAGCGAAACGCTGACGCGTCTACGCCCGCGCGGCGTCGCGCGGCACACACACATTTTTAAGGCGATCGCACGCACCGCATGCCAAATTTCCCGCGCAGCAGTATGCTGGCGTCGTACGGCTGCGCATTGTGCATCGGGTAATCCCTTCGTTCGCACGCGATCGCGCCGCCGTCGCGACCGCAATCACGCGTTGCAAGGAGGGTTGTGATGGCCACCACGCATCAGCACTTCCACCTCGAACTACGGCACGCCACCGCGCCGACCTACTTCATCAGTTACCTGTTCCCCGCCCTGCTGTTCGTCTACGAACTGCTGCGCGTCGGCCAATGGATCCGCGATCACGGGATGCAATTCGCCGCGTTCAAGCAGATGGGTTACGAGTATCTGCTGATGCTGCTGTTCGTCGGGCTGCAGATCGTCGTCGAGGCGATCTTCCTGCTCGGCGCCGCGATGCGCCGCGACAATCGCGACTTCGAGCACCGGCTGCCGAACGTGATCCTCGGCATCGGCTGCTCGATCGCACTGCTTGCGATCGATCTCGCGATCCAGCTGTCGTTCTGACGGCCGGCGGGCCCGGCCCGCCGGTTGTCGGGCGCTCAGGCGCCCGCGTCGCGCAGCAACGTCTCGACGGCGGCCAGCACGTCGCCGGTCCGCTCGCGGTGCGGCATGTGTCCGCATCGTGCGAGCAGCAGGAACGACGACGGCCCCGCGACGCGTGCGGCGATCCGCTTCGGATGCACGTCGGACCCGTACTCGTCGTCTTCGCCGTGAATCGCGAGCGTCGCGCACTGCACGCGCGGCAGGTCGTCGTCGAGATTCCAGTCGCGGAATGCCGGCGACAGCCACGTGTCGACCCATGCGCGCAGCACCCATTCGGCCTTGTCGCCGTGATAGCGCGCGAGCCGGTCGAGTTGCCCCGGTTCGTCGAACTGCTGCCCCGCCTCGCGAATGCCGTCCAGCGTGCGATCCTCGACGAACGCCTGTGCGGCGACCGTCACGAGCGCGCGGCAGCGCTCGGGATACGCGGCGGCACAGCCCACCGCCATCCCGCCGCCGACGCTGTGTCCGAACGCGACGAACGCATCGACACCCAGTTGCTCGAGCACCGCAGCGAACGCGTGATCGGCCTCGTCGCGCACGAACGTCGTGCCGAGCGTTCCCGGATGACGATCCGAGCGGCCGAAACCGAGGCGATCGTAGGCGATCACGTCGCGCTGCGCGGCCCGCGCGAGTTGCTCGGGAAAGTCACGCCAGAGGTCGACGCAGCCGAGCGAATCGTGCAGCAGCACGATGGGCGCTGCCGCGTCGCGCGCGGGACGCGCACGCCAGCGTTTCGTATGGAGGCGCCCTTGCGGCGTCTCGACGGCGGTCTCCTCGGTCAGGATATCGGTCATGTGTCTGCCTGCGGCGTGAAAGCGGCCGCACACCGGCAGCCGCATCGAATCGGGACAGGGTGGCCGGCCGGCGCGCACGGCGTCAAGCAAGCCCCTACGGCCCGCGCGTTCATTCGGGCTGCGGCGGCAGGTACTCCATCTGCGCTTCGTCGTACAGCCGGTAGATCAGCGCCTGCATCGCACGGATGTCCTCCGATTCGTCGAGCATCCGCATGCTCATGATGATCGGCGACACGAGGTTCGGATCGTCGAGCGGCTTGTAGCTGATGTCGTCGCGCTTCAGTCCGTACACGCTGTGCGGCACGACCGACACGCCCTCGCCCATCGCGACGAGGCCGAGCGCGATCTGCAACTCGCGCGTCTCGTAGATCCTGCGCGGCTGCAACGCGCGATCGTGAAAGGCCGCGAGCACCTGGTCCGCATAGCTCGGGCGCGGCGCCTTCGGGAAGATGATCAGCGTGTCGTTCACGAGATCGTGCAGCGACAGCACGGGCTTCGCGGCGTCGAGCACGTGGCCGACCGGCAGCGCGACGATCATCCGCTCCTCGCGCAGCACGACGCGCCGCACGCTCGGATCCTCGTGGCGAATGCGCCCGAACCCGACGTCGATGCGCCCTTCCTTCAGCGCCTTGATCTGGTCCATCGTCGACATCTCGTGCAGGCTCAGCTCGACGGCCGGATACTCGCTGCGAAAGCGCCGGATGATCTTCGGCAGCATCCCGTACAGCGTCGAGCCGACGAAACCGACCGACATGCTGCGCTCGATCTTGCCGACGCGCTTCGTCATCGATTCGAGCTCGGTCGTCTGCGCGAGCAGCTGCACCGCGTGCGAATAGAAGAAGCGGCCCGCGTCGGTCAGCTTCAGCGGCCGCGCGTTGCGCTCGAACAGCGGCACGCCGAGCGCCTTCTCGAGCTGCTGGATCTGCCGGCTCAGCGGCGGCTGCGCGATATGCAGCCGCTCCGCCGCCCGCGTGAAATTCCGCTCTTCGGCCACCGCGACGAAGTAGCGGAGGTGTCTCAACTCCATTTTGATGTCTCCCGGACAGCGCTCCGGCGCCAACCGCGGCCGGATGATGTCGTCACGATACCGCAGGCGGCGCCCGCCGCCACGCGCGGCCCAAAGCAAAACGGGAAGCCCGCGAGCTTCCCGTTGCTTCATCGACGCCGCGTGACGATGACGTCACGACCGCGCGTCACACCTCGGTCGCGTAGAGCGCATCGCGCTGCTCGGGGCTCAGCGAGTCGAGCGGCACGTCCGGCAACTGATAGCAGATCATCGTGCCGTACAGTTCGGCGAGGCAGTTGCTGCCGGCGTCCAGCGCGTAGCCGTCCTCGCCGTCCGGCGCCGGCGGGTACACTTCGCGCCACGCGTTGATCGCGGCTTCGATTCGCACGATGGAAACGGGTCCGGCCTTCCGCTCGGCGGGTGATGCGCTCATGGATTCCTCTGGATTGCGCGCTCCGCGGGCCGTGCCGGCCTGGACGGAACGATGAAAACGCCGGGCATTCCGCCGGCCGCCGCGCGCCGCGCACGCCGGATGCCGATCCGCGCTGCGCCTGTCGCGCCGGCCGGGCCGTGGCCCGGTAGGGTCGGGCAATATAACCGGCTTTGACCCCGTGCAGGCAAAAGCCAGGCAAAAAAAACGGGAAGCACGCGGCTTCCCGTTTCGTCGTCCGACGCGCGGCCGCCTGCCGCGCCCGCGTCAGCCCGCGGTTTCGCGGTTTGCCACCGGCTGCCGCTGCGCGCCGCGGCTCGCGGCGATCCACGGCGCGATCTCCATGTCTTCGTAGCGCACGAAGCGGCTCTTCTTCAGGAACCGGAAGCCGAGCCACACGACGAGGAACAGCGGAATGCCGACGTAGGTCGCGGCGACGCCGGCCCAGTCGATCCGGTTCGCGAGGAACGCCTGGTAATCCTGGCCGAGCGCGATCACGAGGCACAGCACGAACGCGAACAGCGGGCCGAACGGGAACCACTTCGACTGGTACGGCAGCTGGTCGAGCGAGTAGCCCTGCTTCACGTAGCCCTTGCGGAAGCGGTAATGGCTGACCGCGATGCCGAGCCACGCGATGAAGCCCGTCATGCCCGACGTGTTCAGCAGCCACAGGTACACGGTCTTGTCGCCGTACAGCGACGTGAAGAAGCACAGCGCGCCGACGGCGGTGGTCGCATACAGCGCGTTGCGCGGCACGCCGCCTGACGACAGCTTCGCGAAGATCTTCGGTGCGCGGCCCTCGGTCGCGAGGGTATAGAGCATCCGCGTCGACGCGTACATGCCCGAGTTGCCGGCCGACAGCACGGCCGTCAGGATCACCGCGTTCATCACGCCGGCCGCGAACGCGAGGCCCGCGTGGCGGAACACGAGCGTGAACGGGCTCACGCCGATGTCCGTCACGTCCGTCTTCAGCAGGTTCGGGTCGGTGTACGGAATCAGCACGCCGATCACGAAGATCGCGAACACGTAGAACAGCAGGATCCGCCAGAACACCTGGCGCACCGCGCGCGGAATCGTCGTGCGCGGGTTCTCCGACTCACCGGCCGCGACGCCGATCAGCTCGGTGCCCTGGAACGAGAAGCCCGCGATCATCGCCACGCCCATCAGCGCCGGCAGGCCGCCCGCGAACGGCGCGTCGCCGATCGTCAGGTTGCCCCAGCCGTTGCTCGGCGCGCCCTTCAGAATGCCGAAGATCATCAGCAGGCCGACGCCGATGAAGGCGACCACCGTCACGACCTTGATCAGCGCGAACCAGTATTCGGCTTCGCCAAACCCGCGCACGGTGAGCGCGTTGAGCAGGAACATCACGCCGAGGAAGGCCGCGCTCCACCACACGCCCGGGACGTCCGGAAACCAGTAGTGCATCACGAGCTGCGCGGCGACGAGTTCCACCGCGATCGTCACGGCCCAGTTGTACCAGTAGTTCCAGCCGAGCGCGAAGCCGAAGCCTTCGTCCACGTATTTCGCGCCATAGGTCGCGAACGAACCCGACACCGGCATGAACGCGGCCATCTCGCCGAGGCTCGTCATCAGGAAGTACACCATCAGGCCGATCAGCATGTACGCGACCATCGCGCCGCCGGGGCCGGCCTGCGAGATCGACGCGCCGGACGCGACGAACAGGCCCGTGCCGATCGAACCGCCGATGGCGATCATCGTCAGGTGGCGCGCCTTCAGCGCGCGATGAAGCTTGGGTGGGTTCGCGGACGAACCGGGTTGGTCGGAATTCGGAATTGCGGACATAAAACCAGACGAACGTTGAGCGGGCCGGCATCCGTAGCCGGCGCATGCGGTATCGGAGCGCGGTGCGCGTCCAGCGATGCATTCGATGCGGCCCCGATACGCATTGCGCGGCGGGCGCCTGCGGCGAAGCGCGGATTCTACCTGATTCGCCAACGGGGCAGCTCAGGTCGGCACGCCCGCCATCGCGCGGAGAATTCGCAGAATCAAGGAGTTGGCTGCGTCGTCGCGGCCGCCACTGCGTGCCGGGACAAGAACCGTGCGTTATTCGAGGTCATGCGGTTTTTCATTTCGGCCGATGCGCGGGCGAAGCCTGTCTCAATCCGCCAATTACCGCACCGATGCGTAATATCGACCGGCCTTCACGCTATTAATCAGACAAAAAGACCGAAACTGATAATCGATTCAAATCAAATCCCCCGCGCTGGATGCGGTAATGATGCGTAACCGTTTAGAATCGACCTTTCCGCATGCATGTTTTGCATGCGTACGCGAAAATCACGAATTCGCGAGATAATGCCGATTAATTCGAAATAATCCGCGCGGAACCGCCAGCCCCCGCGAATATCCGCCCCCCGCCACGCCCGAGGATGAAGTCACTCCCGCTGCCCGCCACGCTGCGCCGCCATACCGCGTCGATCGTGGCACGCATTCTTTCGCCCCGCGGCGTGCTCGTTGCGGGCATCGTGCTGCTGATGTTCAGTTGGGGACTTTCCGCGTCGCTATTAATCGAGGCACGGCGCGACGCGTATGACCATGCGGTCGAAAATGCGCGCAACCTGATGCTGCTGATCGAACGCGATATCGCGCGCAATATCGAACTCTACGATTTGTCGCTGCAAAACGTCGTCGACGGCGTTACCGATCCCGAACTGATGACATTGCCGCCGCGCCAGCGCCACCGGCTGCTGTTCGACCGCGCGGCGACCGGCGAGTATCTCGGCTCGATTTTCGTGATGGATCCGCACGGCAATATCGTGATCGATTCGAGTGCGTCGCCGGCCCGGCAAGGCAATTTCGCCGACCGCGACTATTTCGCCGTGCATCGCGACCGGCTCGCGCAGGGCCTCTACATCAGCCGGCCGTACGCTTCCCGGCTGCGCGGCGGCGCGCTGACGATCGCGCTCAGCCGCCGGATCACGCGGTCCGACGGCAGTTTCGGCGGCATCGTCGTCGGCACGCTCAGCATCGACTACTTCCGTGCGCTGCTCGACGGCCTCGCGGTCGGCCGGCACGGCAGCGCGGCGATCGTCGAGGACAACGGCACGCTCGTGTCGCGGCTGCCGTACGACACGCGCGTGGTCGGCCTCGACCTGCACGACTCGCCGCTGTTCATCGAGTCGCAGCGCAGCCGCACCGGCGAGCTGACCGGTACCGGCGCGATCGACGGCGTCCGGCGCATCTACGTCTACAAGCATCTCGCCGGCCTGCCGCTGGTCGTCGACGTCGCGCCGGCCGAGATCGACATCTACGCGTCGTGGCACCACCGCACGGTCTGGACCGTCGTGCTGATGTGCCTGTTCACCGGGTTCATCGCGTGGGGCTCGCTCGCGCTGTCGCGCGAACTGAAGCGGCGGCAGGTCGCCGAATCGAAGCTGTACCGGCTCGCGCGCACCGATGCGCTGACGGGCCTCGACAACCGCGGCACGTTCGACACGGTGCTCGCGAAGGAGGCGCAGCGCGCGGCGCGCAGCGGCCGGCCGTTGTCCGTGCTGTTCGTCGATGTCGATCACTTCAAGGCGTTCAACGACTACTACGGCCACCCGGCCGGCGACGACGTGCTGCGCCGCGTCGCGCAATCCGCGTCGGGCTGCCTGCGCCGCGACGGCGACCACGTCGCGCGCTACGGCGGCGAGGAATTCGTCGTCACGCTGCCCGACACCGACGCGCAAGGCGCGGTCACCGTTGCCGAAGGCATCCGGCGCGCGATCGCGGGGCTCGGCATCGAGCACGTGAAGAGCCCGTACGGGCGCGTCACGGCCAGCATCGGCACGGCGACCGCCGCCGACGGCCGGTTGAACGCCGCGACGCTGCTGCGGCGCGCCGACGAAGCGCTGTACCGCGCGAAGTCCGGCGGCCGCAACCGCGTGCTGGACGCGCCGCCGGCCACGGCCGACGCGTGACGTCCCGCGTCGCGGCCGGGCGCCGCGCCCGCGCCGTGGACAGCCCGCGCGTGTTCGGTTAGCGTGACGTCTGCTGCGCAAGCGGCGCGGCGCCTGCCCGCGCACGCCGCCGTGCGCGTTCCCGCCACCCCCGCTCCGTCATGACCACCCCGCTCCCTACCCGGCTGCCGCCCCTGCTGCGCAACGCGCTCCGCCCGCTGCTCGACCCGTACCGCCGCTACCGGCACGCGAAGCTGATCCACGCGGCGCGCGTCGCGCTCGCCGTCCTCGTGTCGATCGCACTGTCCACCGGCCTGCACGTCCCGCACGGCGAGTGGTCGACGATCACCGTTCTGATCGTCGTCGGCGGGCTGCAGCACCACGGCAACATCCGCAAGAAGGCGGCCGAGCGCGCGCTCGGCACGTCGATCGGCGCACTGGCGGGGCTCGGACTGATCCTCCTCTACTCGTTCCTGCACGCGCCGTTCGCGATCTACCTGCTGATGGCCGTCTGGTGCGGCGTCTGCGCGTATCACGCGATCGGCAAGGCCGGCTACATCGCGCTGCTGTCGGCGATCACGATGGTGATCGTCGCCGGGCACGGCGACAACGAGATCGTCGACGGCCTGTGGCGCGCGGTGAACGTGCTGGCCGGCATCGCGATCGCGCTGGCGTTCTCGTTCGCGCTGCCGCTCTATGCGACCTACTCGTGGCGCTACAAGCTCGCCGACGCGCTGCGCGCGTGCGCGGCCGTGCACGCGCGGCTCGCGGGCGACCGCCAGGTCGGCGACGACGCGCACCTGAAGGAAATGGCCGCGCTGAGCGCGCTGCTCGTGCAGCTGCGCTCGCTGATGCCGTCGGTGTCGAAGGAATGCGAGACGTCGATGATGCAGCTCGAGGCGATCCAGCGCAGCCTGCGCCTGTGCATCGGCTATCTGGAGATCCTGTCGAGCGCGCTGCCGGCCCGCGACGACGTGGTGGCCCGCGAATACATGCGCGTCGAGATGAAGACCTTGAACCGGCGCATCCGCGACACGCTGGTCGGCGCGAGCCGCGCGCTCAAGTTCGGCACGCCGAGCCGGCTCGCGCCGCGCCGCCGGCCGGTCGACCCGCTGCACGACGCGCCGCCGCCGCAGCTGTCCGGCTACGTGTCGATCACGGCCAAGCTGGCCGGTGAAGTCGATCAGTTGCGCGAGAAGCTGCTGGATACCGCACAGTCGTGGAATATCTGAGGTTCTGACGGATTCCGGGTTTCAAGCCGACATCTTTCAAATTCCTTTCGATGCGATCGGCCGGCACCCTGGCAGCGGTGGCCGTGCGTTTCGGCCGATCCGGCCCCGCCAATCCGGCCCGCGACGGCGCGCGTCGACGCCCGTTTCGGCCGCGATTTCGCGCCTTTCCGCATCGCGTTCTCCGCCTGGTTAACCGCCCGTCAGGCCCGCCGCGACAGGCCGGACGACCATTTCGCGCGAAAATCAGCCCTTGCCCCAACTTCCCGGACAGCCGATACTCGCATATTCCGCGAAATACGATCCCACCGGCTTCAATCCACGGTTATTCCTATGAGCACGATTCTCGAAAGCCTCCCGACCGGCCAGAAGGTCGGCATCGCCTTCTCCGGCGGCCTGGACACCAGCGCAGCGCTGCACTGGATGAAACTGAAGGGCGCCGTCCCCTACGCATACACGGCGAACCTCGGCCAGCCCGACGAAGACGATTACGACGCGATCCCGAAACGCGCGATCGAATACGGCGCAGCCGGCGCCCGCCTGATCGACTGCCGTGCGCAGCTCGTCGCCGAAGGCATCGCGGCGCTGCAAAGCGGCGCGTTCCACATCACGACGGCCGGCGTCACGTACTTCAACACGACGCCGATCGGCCGCGCCGTGACGGGCACGATGCTCGTCGCCGCGATGAAGGAAGACGGCGTCAACATCTGGGGTGACGGCAGCACGTACAAGGGCAACGACATCGAGCGCTTCTACCGCTACGGCCTGCTCGTGAACCCGGATCTGAAGATCTACAAGCCGTGGCTCGACCAGACGTTCATCGACGAGCTCGGCGGCCGTGCCGAAATGTCGGAGTTCATGAACCAGGCGGGCTTCGCGTACAAGATGTCGGCCGAGAAGGCGTATTCGACCGACTCGAACCTGCTCGGCGCGACGCACGAGGCGAAGGATCTGGAAAGCCTCGAAAGCGGCATCAAGATCGTGAACCCGATCATGGGCGTCGCGTTCTGGCGCGACGACGTGAAGATCGCCGCGGAAGAAGTGACGGTGCGCTTCGAAGCCGGCCAGCCGGTCGCGCTGAACGGCGTCGAGTTCAAGGATCAGGTCGAGCTGCTGCTGGAAGCGAACCGCATCGGCGGCCGCCACGGCCTCGGCATGAGCGACCAGATCGAGAACCGGATCATCGAGGCGAAGAGCCGCGGCATCTACGAAGCCCCGGGCCTCGCGCTGCTGTACATCGCGTACGAGCGTCTCGTCACCGGCATCCACAACGAAGACACGATCGAACAGTACCGCGAGAACGGCCGCCGCCTCGGCCGCCTGCTGTACCAGGGCCGCTGGTTCGACCCGCAGGCGATCATGCTGCGTGAGACGGCCCAGCGCTGGGTCGCACGCGCGATCACCGGCGAAGTGAAGATCGAACTGCGCCGCGGCAACGACTACTCGATCCTGAGCACGAAGTCGCCGAACCTCACGTACCAGCCGGAACGCCTGTCGATGGAGAAGGTGGCATCGACGTTCTCGCCGCGCGACCGGATCGGCCAGCTGACGATGCGCAACCTCGACATCACCGATACGCGCGACAAGCTGCGCGTGTACTCGCAAGTCGGGCTGCTGACGCCGGGTGAGGCGTCGGCGCTGCCGCAGATCAAGGGCGACGACAAGTAAGTCGCTTCGCTCGACGCCGTGCCGCATCGCTCGATGCGGCACGGTCGGGCAGGTTGTGTGTGTGGCGCATCATCATGCACACGGCCTGCCGCTTCCCCTCTCCCCGCCTTTCCGCTTTCCCTCCGCATTCGCATCACGCCACGTCACGCACCAACGGCACTGTACCGTCGCGCCAGTCATGGCAAGTTGCGAACGCGCTGCCGTGCCGCGACCTTGCAGCCAGCCGTGCTTTCACGACGGGAAGGAAAACGTTTACTCTTTCAAGGCTTCTTGCTAGCATCGTCTCCGATCGACTGCCCAGGCCACGCGGAAAGCCGATCGAAAGCATTACGTTTTTTCCGTATTTCCTGCTTTTCATTCCCATTTTCCCAGCCGTCTTCGAGCCATACCTGCTTTCTGTATTTTGGAGTGCTTTCTACAGGCAACCGATCACCCGCATGGCGATCGAATGCCTAAAAAGGAAAACGTTATCCACGACGTGGCGCCGCGCCACGGACCATCAGAGAGAGACATCATGAAGAACCGGATCATCCCGAGCGTCGCCGCCGTACTGTCCGTTGCGTTCCTTTCCGCCTGCGGCGGTGACGACCCGGCCAGCCCGGCCGCGGCCGCACGCCAGCAGGCCACTGCGATGGCGCTCAGTCCGTCTAACCCGCCCGGCTCGAACTTCAACCTCGCGCCGTTCACGCTGCAGTTGCCGACCGGCTCGTCCGGCAAGGTCGACACCGTGAGCGGTTCGTCGCTCGCGGGCGGCTACGTGAACCCGACGTATTTCTACACGGACGGCAGCGACGGCGCGATGGTGATGATGGACCCGACGCAGGGCTGGACGACGTCCGGCTCGCTGCATCCGCGCACGGAGCTGCGCGAGAACGCGATCTGGTCGACGTCCGGCACCAACCGCCTGAATGCGACGGTGGCCGTCACGCAGGTGCCCGATCACACGACGATCGGCCAGATCTTCCAGGGCACCGGCCCGAGCAAGCCGCTGTGCGAATTGCAATTCACGTCCGGTGGCGTCGTGCAGTTGCTGCTCGAAAGCACCAACCAGGGCGGCAAGTCGACGACCACGCCGATCACGACGGTCGGCGTCGGCAAGAAGTTCAGCTACGCAATGAGCCTGAGCGGCACGACGATCACCGTCACAGCGAACGGCACGACCAAGACCTTCACGATGGATTCGAGCTTCGACGGCGAGAGTTTCTACTTCAAGGCAGGCGACTACGACCAGACGGCCATGTCCGGCACGCCGCTGACGACGCCCGGCACCGTCGTGAAGTTCTATGCGCTGACGCTCACGCACAGCTGAAGTCGATCGCGCGTCACGATGCATGAAGCCGGACGGATGCGCCACGTGTCCGTCCGGCTGTCCTGCACCGCGCACGTGCGGCGCTTACGAGTGATGCCGCACCCCCGGCACGACCGTTTCCCGCGCGCTCTTGCGGCTCAGCATCAGCGTGACGATCGCCGACACCGCGAGCGTGCCTGCCACCACATACAGCCCCGCCGCATAGCCGCCCGTCGCGTGCTTGAGCCCGCCGATCGCGAACGGCCCGACGAATCCGCCGAGATTGCCGATCGAGTTGATCATCGCGATGCCCGCCGCCGCGCCAGCCCCCGACAGGAACGCGCTCGGCATCGCCCACAACGGCGCTTTCGCGGCGCTGATCCCGATGTTGACGACGACCAGCGCGAGCACGGTCAGCAGCGCGGTGCTCGCCTGCCCCGCGAACACGAAGCCGATGCATGCGAGCACGCACGGGATCACGACGTGCCACGTGCGCTCGCCGGTGCGATCCGAATGCCGCGCCCACCCGATCATCGCGACGACGGCGGCGATGCTCGGGATGCCGGTCAACAAGCCCGTCTGCAGCGCGGTGAAGCCGAACTGCTTGACCATCAGCGGCGCCCACAGTCCGAGCGTATAGAGCCCCGCCGACGTGCCGAAGTAGATCAGCGCGAGCGCCAGCACGCGCGGATCGCGCAGCGCCTGCCACGCACCGGCCGTGTGCCCCGCATGCGTGTGGCGCGCGTCGGCCTCGGCCTTCAGCTTCGCGATCAGCCAGTCGCGCTCGTCGGCACGCAGCCACGCGGCCTTCGACGGCGAATCGGTCAGGCACTTCAGCACGACGAAGCCGAGTACGACGGCCGGCAGCGCTTCGACGATGTACAGCATCTGCCAGTCCGCGAGCCCGAACATCGGCGGCATCTGCATGATCGCGCCCGACAGCGGCGAACCGATCGCGGTCGAGATCGGCGCGGCCGCCATGAACCACGCGGCGGCCACCGCGCGCTGCTTCGCGGGGAACCACAGGCTCAGGTACAGGATGATGCCGGGGAAGAATCCGGCTTCGGCCATGCCGAGCAGGAAGCGCAGCACGTAGAAGCTCGTCGGCCCCGCCGCGAATGCGGACACGGCCGACACGATCCCCCACGTGATCATCACGCGCGCGATCCAGATGCGCGCGCCGACGCGATGGAGGATCAGGTTGCTCGGCACTTCGAACAGAAAGTAGCCGATGAAGAACAGGCCGCCGCCGAACCCGAACGCAGTCGGCGACAGGCCGATCGCCTTGTTCATCGTCATCGCGGCGAAGCCGACGTTGACGCGATCGAGAAAGCTGACGAAGTAAAGCAGCATCACGAACGGAATGATGCGCCACATCAGTTTCCGCGCGACGCGCGTTTCCAGATCCGCTTGCATGTGTCTCCTCCTTCGAGGTCGAGCCGTGCTCTGTCCGTGAATGCTCGGCAGCACCGCGCTGAAACGGGCGACGAGCGACGGGAGCCCGGCTCGCGTCGGATGCGCGAGTCTCGGGCAGAAAAATCCGGGGCGATGAACGGGCGGGGCGCCGATTGCCGTTCGACGCTTGCCGCCTGGTCGTCAGACCGCGACCGCCGCGTGTGCGACGCGCTCGCACACGGCCGCCGTCACCTGCGCGGTCGTCGCATTGCCGCCGAGATCGCGCGTATGCAGCGACGGGTCGGCCGTCACGGCCTCGATCGCCTGCATCACGCGCGCGGCTGCATCCGATTCGCCGAGATGCTCGAGCAGCATCACGACCGACCAGAACGTGCCGACCGGATTCGCGAGCCCCTTGCCCATGATGTCGAACGCGGAGCCGTGGATCGGCTCGAACATCGACGGATAGCGGCGCTCGGGATCGATGTTGCCGGTCGGCGCAATGCCGAGGCTGCCGGCGAGCGCGGCGGCGAGATCGCTGAGGATGTCCGCATGCAGGTTGGTCGCGACGATCGTGTCGAGCGACGCCGGGCGGTTGACCATGCGCGCGGTCGCCGCATCGACGAGCTCCTTGTCCCACGTCACGTCGGGGAATTCCTGCGCGATCTGCTTCGCGATCTCGTCCCACATCACCATCGCGTGCCGCTGCGCGTTGCTCTTCGTGATCACCGTCAGCAGCTTGCGCGGACGCGACTGCGCGAGGCGGAACGCGAAGCGCATGATGCGTTCGACGCCGGCGCGCGTGAGGATCGACACGTCGGTCGCGGCCTCGATCGGATGGCCCTGGTGCACGCGGCCGCCGACACCCGCGTATTCGCCTTCGGAGTTCTCGCGGACGATCACCCAGTTCAGGTCATCCGGCCCGCAGCGCTTCAGCGGCGCATCGATGCCCGGCAGGATGCGCGTCGGGCGCACGTTCGCGTACTGGTCGAAGCCCTGGCAGATCTTCAGGCGCAGCCCCCACAGCGTCACGTGGTCGGGCACGCCGGGGTCGCCCGCCGAGCCGAACAGGATCGCGTCCTTGCCGCGCAGTGCGTCCAGGCCGTCGGCCGGCATCATCGCGCCGTGCTGGCGGTAGTAATCGGCCCCCCAGTCGAAATCCTCGAACTCGAAGGCAAAGCGGTCGCTGCCGCGGGCCAGCGCTGCCAGCACCTGCTTGGCCGCAGGCACCACTTCCTTGCCGATGCCGTCGCCGGGAATCGTTGCGATACGGTAAGTCTTCATGCGGCCATCCTCGATTGATCGTGAGCGTGACCGCACTTTACCGAACCGGAAGTGCAGAAACCGGGGCTATACTCAAAGCATCTTTAACTAAAATTCATGAATCCCGTCATGACGGATACCGTCCAGCCGGCCGATCTCGGCTTCTTCTCGACGCTGGCCGCGTCGGGCAGCCTGAGCGCGGCCGCACGCGAACTCGGACTGACCGCGGCGGCCGTCAGCAAGCGGCTCACCCAGATGGAGCGGCGCGCGGGCGTGACGCTCGTCAACCGCACGACGCGGCGGATGATGCTGACGCCCGAAGGCGACGTGTACCTCGACTACGCGCGCCGGATCCTCGACCAGATGGACGAACTCGGCGAACTGCTCGGCAGCGCGAAGCAGCGGCCGAAAGGGCTGCTGCGCGTGAACGCGACGCTCGGGTTCGGGCGCAGCCACATCGGCCCCGCGATCTCGCGCTTCGTCGCGCGCTATCCGGAGGTGTCGGTGCAGCTGCAGCTGTCGGTGATGCCGCCGCCGCTCACCGACGACGCGTTCGACGTGTGCATCCGCTTCGGCGAGCCGCCCGACACGCGCGTCGTCGCGCGGCGGCTCGCGCCGAACCGCCGGCTGCTGTGCGCGGCGCCCGCGTATCTCGCGCGCCACGGTACACCCGGCACGCCGCACGACCTCGCGCGGCACAACTGCATCGGCATCCGGCAAGGCGACGAGGGTTACGGCGTCTGGCGCCTGACGAGCGGACGCGGCGCGGCGCGCCACACGGAAGCCGTGCGGATCAACGGCAACCTGACGACGAACGACGGCGAGATCGCCGTGAAGTGGGCGCTCGACGGGCACGGAATCCTGATGCGCGCGGAGTGGGACCTGCGCGACTATCTCGCCGACGGCCGGCTCGTCGTCGTGCTGCCCGATCACGAGACGCCGAGCGCCGACATCTACGCGGTGTACGCGCAGCGTCACCAGATGTCCACGCGGATTCGCGCGTTCGTCGATTTTCTGGCGGAGGAATTGGGGCGCCTCAGGGCGGTGTAGCGCGCCCGTTCCATACGCCGTGTGTGTCGGCTGTCGATGCGCGATGCACGCGCACAGCCCGACTCGCCCTATACGGCTGCACTGCTGGCCGTTCGGCCTCCGATGAAAATATTCCGGCGAATTTCGTGCTAAATCGCCAAAATATTTACACCGTTCGATACAGATCGGATGGATGGCCGGCGCGTTCCGCCTCGCGAACGCTGCTCGAGATCTTTCCGTCGGTCTGCTGCCGTCACGCCACCGCCACCAGCCCGCTGTAGCGATCGCCGGTAGCGGCTGCACCCGGCAGCGCCGGCCGCCACCCCACTGCCCCCGCTGCCGCGATCCCTTCATGTTCGTGCGCGGCCTGCACGAAACGCTCGGCGATCCAGTCGACGAACGCACGCACACCGGGCGATACATGCGGGCGCTTCACGTAGACCGCCGACACGGCTGCCGCCTCGGGCTGCCAGTGCGGCAGTACTTCCCGCAACTGCCCTCGATCGATCAGCGCCTGCGCGGCGATGCGCGTGGGCTGGATCAACCCGAGTCCATGCACGCCGCAGGCCAGATACGCCTGCTCGTCGTCCACGCTGACGATGCTGTCGAGCCGGACCTTGCGCACGACGTCGTCCGCGATGAAATCGAGTTCGGCCGTGCGCTGGCCGGACACCAGCGCGCCGCCGACCGCGCGGTGGGCCTCGAGCGCGTCGAGTGTGCGCGGCACGCCGAAGCGATCGAGATACGCGGGGCTCGCGCACGTCACGCGTTCGAGCGAGCCGAGCCGGCGCGCGACGCGCGACGAATCGGGCAGCGCGCCCAGCCGGACGGCGCAGTCGATCGCATCGGCATCGCGATCGCCCGCGCGCCCGGCCACGCCCAGCATCAGCACGAGATCGGGATGCCGTGCATGAAACGCGTCGAGCGCCGGCAGCACGATCGCGCCGGCCACCGACGCCGGCACCTCGACGCGCAGCGGCCCGCTCGGGTGCCGCGCGGCGCCGCGAATGCTGGCTTCGAGCTCGTCGACGTCCGCCGTGATGCTCACGCAGCGCCGGTAATACGCGTCGCCTTCGGACGTCGCCCGCAGCGCGCGCGTCGTACGCACCAGCAGCGGCGTGCCGAGCGCCGCTTCGAGTTCCTGCACGGTCCGCGTCGCGGTCGCGCGCGAGATGCCGAGCGCCAGCGCCGCGCGTGTAAAGCTCTTCATTTCGACGATGCGCGTGAAGATGCGCATCGCGCGGATCGGATTGTCCACCGGTCACCCCTGCGTGGTTGCGACATGCCGCGGCGCGCGCGTGCGTGCGCCATGCATGCGTGTCGATGTCGATGAAAGCCGCGCGGCTCGCGCGGCGGCCGGTTCAGGCGTTCGCCGCCGCCATGCTGCGCGCGGGTTCGGCGAGCAGCCGCTGCGCGAGCGCCAGCGCGTCGTCGCGGGTCGCGGCCGCGTTCAACGGATAGCCCCAGACCTTCTCGAACGCCCCCGAAAATGCATCGAGCGCCGCACGCCGTGCCGCATCGGGCTCGATCGCGATCATCGCGGGGATCCATTCGCGCGACTGCGCGCGGTGGGCCTTGCTCCACCTCGCGAGCTGCTTGCGCATCTCGTGGTCGGTGTCGCCGCGATCGCCGCCGGACGGCGCATCGTCGGTCAGAAGAACGAAGCGTTCGCCGCGCGCCAGCAACGCGTCGAGTTCGGCGATCAGTCGGGCGGGCTCGAGGTGCGTCGAACCGCCGTAACGCAGCCAGACAAACGGGAATTCCGTCGTGTTGATGTGCATGTCGACCTCCAGATGAGAACGATTCTCATTTTATGAATCGAGGTCGAACGCGTCATTTCTCATCCCGGCCAACTGCTTTTCCAATCCGGCCAAACGCGCGTGGACATCGGCGCGCCCCGGTCGTTCAGCGTTGCCGATCGGTCAGGAACTGCGTCGGCGACTTGCCGGTCGCCTTGCGGAACATCGTCACGAAGCTGCTCGCGCTCTCGTAGCCGAGGTCGATCGCGATCTGGTGCACACGGCGGCCGGTCGTCAGCATCCGCAGCGACAGCGCGACGTGCAGCCGCCGGCGCCAGTCGCCGAGGCTCATTCCAAGCTCCTTCGTCGCGAGCCGTGTGAGGCTGCGCTCGCTGATGCCCGCGCGCCGCGCAAGTTCGGGCAGCGGCGACCTGTCGGCCGGATCGTCGAGCAGATGGTCGATCAGCTTGCGCAGCCGGCGATCGGCCGGCATCGGCAGGTACAGGTCCTCGACCGGCGCCGCGGCGAGTTCGTCGAGCAGCGTCGCCATCAGCCGCCCTTGCGGCCCGTCGACGTCGTACAGGTTCGGGAAGCTCGCGGCCTTCAGCAGCAGTTCGCGCAGCAGCGGCGACACGGACAGCGTGCAGCAGTGCGCGGGCAGGTCGAGCGCGGCGTCGGGTTCGACCAGCACCGCGTAGAAGGTCGCGCCGGCCGAGCCGCGCGCCGCATGCGGGACGTCGCCGGGAATCCATACCGTGCATTGGGGTGGCGCGCTCCACACGCCGCCGTCGATCTCGCAATAGACGACACCCGACAGCGTATAGAGCAGTTGCGCCTGGCGATGGCGGTGCCGCTCCAGCCGCCATTCGGGTTCGACGACCGAGCCGCCGAACACGACGAGCGGACGCGGCACGTGATAGATCTCGGCGTCCGCGGCAGGATCGGTGGTCGGTGGAAGCTCGCGCATGGGACGGTAGGCGGTGGAAGAAGCCGGACGCCGTGCCGCGCGTCGTTTCGTGCTTATACCAGAAAGGCGCGGGCACGGTCGGGCCGTTCGGGCGCCGCGTCGGCAGCCGCACGCCGAACCGAATACAATGCCCCGATCCCCGCCGCCGCGCCAACCTGCCGGAGCCGCCATGTTCGACCTGACCACGCTGACCACCTTCACGGCCGTCGTCCTGGGCCTGTTCCTGATCCCCGGCCCCGCCGTGCTGCTCGTGCTGAGCCGCACCGTGCAGGGCGGGCGCAAGACCGGCATCCTGACCGGCCTGGGCGTCGCGAGCGGCGACTTCGTACACACGCTGTTCGCGGCCGTCGGGCTGTCCGCGCTGCTGATGACGTCGGCGCTCGCGTTCAACGTCGTGAAGCTGGTCGGCGCCGCGTACCTGATCTATCTCGGCGTGCGCGCGCTGCTGGAGAAGGCGTCCGATCCGTCGCTGCCGCAAGTGTCGCCCGTCACGCCGCTCAAGGCGTACCTGCAGGCGATTCCCGCCGAAGTGCTGAATCCGAAGACCGCGCTGTTCTTCCTCGCGTTCATGCCGCAATTCGTCCACCCCGAGCGCGGCTCGACGTTCGTGCAGTTCGCGGTGCTCGGGCTGATCTTCGTCGTGCTCAGCTCGCTCTATACGACGCTGATCGCGTGCTCGATCCGCCCGCTCGGCCGCATCGTGAAGCGGCTCACGTGGCTCACGCGCTGGCAGGGCAAGATCATCGGCTCGATCTTCATCGCGCTCGGGCTGCGTGTGGCCGTGCAGCAGCGCTGATCCGCGCGGCCGCATGACGCCCGCAGACCCGGACCGCCTCTACACCGACCCGCGCCTCGTCTCGGTCTACGACCTGTTCAACGCGGGCGATCAGGACTTCGCGTTCTATGCCGCCGTGATCGGCGCCGCGCCGCGGCGCATCCTCGATCTCGGCTGCGGCACCGGCACGTTCGCGCGCCGGCTCGCGGCGGCCGGGCATGACGTTATCGCGATCGACCCGGCGCCGGCGATGATCGAGTACGCACGACGCCAAGCGGGCGCCGACACCGTGCGCTGGCTCGCATGCGAACTCGGCAGCCTGCCGCCCGGCGCGCCGTTCGATGCGGTCGTGATGACCGGGCACGCGTTCCAGTGCCTGCTGACCGACGATGAAATCGACGCGACGCTGCATGGCGTGCGACGCGTGCTCGCCGATGGCGGCCGCTTCCTGTTCGACACCCGCAATCCGCGCGTCGAGCCGTGGCGTGCATGGACGCCCTCGCAGTCGGCAAGCAGCGTCGAATCGCACGACTTCGGACGCGTCGATCTCCATCACGCGGTGCGTGCGGTGGACGGCGCGATCGTGACGTTCGACACGCACTACCGCTTCCGCCGCGACGACACGCTCCTGACGAACACGAGCCGGCTGCGTTTCATCACGCAACCCGAACTGCTCGCACGCGTGGCGGCAGCCGGTTTCGCGTCGGCCGAGTGGTGCGGCAACTGGCAACGCGCACCGTTCGACGAAGCGACCAGCGCGGAGATCATCGCGATCTGCCGCGCGTGACGGCGCTTTTATCGAGCACGCATCAGCCCACGACAGGCAGCGTATCCACCGCATACGCATGCCGGATCGTGCGGCCCGATTTTCCGACACTGGAGGTTCGACCATGCCCTTCCCGCTTCATCCCGCGACGATTCGCGCGCTGCTCGAATGCTATCTGCGCGCGAAAGACCTGAACCATCCGCCACTGATCGCCGACTGCTTCGCGGCCGATGCCGAGCTGAGCTTTTCGCTCGCGAGCGACGATATCGATTTTCCGCCGCGCGTGACCGGCGCGGCTGCCATTGCGCGCACGCTGGTCGAGGAATTCGGCGAGCGGTTCGAGCAGTGCCGGACCTATTACGTCTGCACGGAACCGGGGGTCGACGCGCATGGCGTCAGCCGCATGCCGTGGCTCGTCGTGATGCGGCAGAAGGACAGCGGCGCGCTGCGGATCGGGCATGGCACGTATCGCTGGCAGTTCGCGGGGGATGACGCAAGCGAAGACGTCGCGCGAATTGCCGCGCTGCATATTCATATCGCGCGGATGGATACGGTCGACGATCCGCAGTCGCTGAAGCTCGGCACGCTGCATGCGGCGTTCGGATATCCGTGGCTGCCGGCGCATGCGTTCGCGAGCGGACTTGCGGATATCGCGGCGGCTCACCCGGATTGGGGATTCCTGGCACCGTTTCACGACGCGGCGACTGCGGCAGCCTGACCAATCGCGCCAGCCGCGCCACCGCGTTCGTCACGCCCCACCGAGCGCCTGCCGCACGCCCTCCCAATCGAGCCCGAACCGCGCGAGATACTTGCGCAGCCGGTCCGCATCGTTCGGTTGCTTCTTGCTCTGCCGCGACACTGCGAACAGCGTGCGCCCGGCTTCCGACAGGCTCGCCGATTCTCGGCACACGTCGAGCACGCGTTCGAGCTGCGCACGGTCGAACAGGTCGAGTTCCGCCGCACGCGCGCCGAACACTGCGTCGACGCACATGTCGACCGCCCCCGCGCCCGCCGGCGACGACCACGTGCGCGTCAGCCGCTCGACTTCCTGCTCGGCGAGTTCCTCGGTAATCCGCCCCGCATCGGCCAGCGTCGCCATCCGCGTGACCGACGCCGACAGTTCGCGGAAGTTGCCGGCCCACGCCGCGCGCGGCGACGCGGCGAACGCGAGATAGCGCCGCTTCGCCTCCACGTTGAAACGCACCTGCTCGCCCTGCTCGCGGCCGAAGCGGTCGAGTTCGAATTCGAGGTTCGGCTCGATGTCCTCGCGGCGTTCCGCGAGCCCCGGCAATTCGTACGTCCATAGATTGATCCGCGCATAGAGATCCTCGCGGAACGTGCCGGCCGCCACCATCTGCCGCAGGTCGCGATGCGTGCCCGCGATCAGCTCGAAATCGCTGGTCGCCTCGACGTCCGCGCCGACCGGCAGGAAGCGCTTTTCCTCGATCGCCTTCAGCAGCATCGCCTGCTCGTCGAGCCCGAGTTCGCCGATCTCGTCGAGAAACAGCAGCCCGCCGTCGGCCGCGCGCAGCAGCCCCGCGCGCGCCGACTGCGCGCCCGTGAACGCGCCCTTCACGTGACCGAACAACGTCGACATCGCCGCGTCGCCGCGCAGCGTCGCGCAGTTGATCTCGATGAACGGCCCCGCGAGCCGATGGCGGCCGCGCTTCAGCTCGTACACGCGCTTCGCGAGAAACGACTTGCCGGCGCCCGTCGGGCCGACCAGCAGCATCGGTGCGCGCGAACGCACGGCCACGCGCTCCAGTTGCTCGATCAGCGCGTTGAAGCGCGCGTTGCGCGTCGCGATGCCGGCCTTCAGGAACGACACCGTTTCGTCGCGCTCGCGCGTGAAGCGCTGCGCGATCCGGTTGTAGCGCGACAGGTCGAGATCGATCACCGAGATCGTGCCCGGCCCGCTCGGCCCCTCGTCGGTCCGCTGCGGCGGCCCCGTCTGAACGAGGCGCGCAGGCAGGTAGCGCGCTTCTGCCAGCAGGAACCAGCAGATCTGCGCGACGTGCGTGCCGGTCGTGATGTGGATCAGGTAATCCTCGTGCTCGAGGTCGAACGGATACGCGCGTGCGAAGTCGTGGAGCGTCGCGTAGACCTCCTCGAAATCCCACGGGTCGTGGAGCGTGACCGGCGTGAGCCGCACGTCGGTCTGCGGCGACAGCCGCGCAAGATCGTCCCGCACCTGGTTGGCGAGACGCGTGTAGTCCTGCGGATGCAGCAGTTCGAGCCGGTCGATCGGCAGGTCGGGCTGCTCGCACAGCGAAATCGTCGGCCGCCATTTGCGGTAACGGCGCGGCGCGCGGCCGCCCTGGTCGAGCACGGTGCCGAGGAAACCGATGGCGACGGTCTTTCGCATATTTATCTCATGGGATAAGAAGCGATCCCATTGTATCGGATTCCCTGGATGACATATCCACAGAGCATCGCCCCAAAGAAACCCGCCTCAAAAAATCCCCTTTACTTTCAATGAATTAAAAATATTCAACGCGCAAACACGCCCACTGGCACGCTCCTCGCTAAATAGAAGACGCCGGATGTCCCGCTGGCCCGCGAGCCAGGGTTCAACAAGCCCTGCTGGTGCGCCGCCGCCGAACCTCGTTCGTCGCGGCAGCGCATGCCGCCATGGACAGATGAAGGCAAAGGGGCGCGCGCCAGGATGCCTCGTCCGGGTTCGAATCCCGGAGCGCCCATTGTTCGGAAGCTCAGTCAGGTGGAGCAGCCGGCGAAAGCCGGCCGGTGGCGGGTTCGAATCCCGCTCGAACACTGTCCGCAAGGACAGTCTCGTTATGAAAGCAGTACCCGCCGGTGCGGGCCGACAGGCCCGCCGCGCGTCGGACCGGTTGCGGTTCCGCGCGATCGGCCGGGCGGCCGCACGGCCGGTGCGAATGCGCACGACGACGCGATGCAGGATGCGTCGCCGTGCACTTCGACGCCGGCCAGCGCGCCGCCCGCCCGGTTGCGTCGCACCGCGATCCGCACGATGCGCGTCACCCGGCGGTCATTGAAAAAAAGGACAAGAATATGTGGATGCGTCATGTAGTGAAAAAGAACGAACGCGCGCTGCTGATGAGCGAAGGCGATTTCGTGAAGGTGCTGGAACCGGGCGTGTTCAAGGCCTTCGATCCGTTCAAGCGCCTGTCGGTGCAGACCGCGCGTCTCGACGCGCCGCTCGCCGACGCCGCGCTGGCCGACTACCTGCGTCACGACGCACCGGACGTGCTCGCGCGGTACTTCGTCGCGATGGATCTCGCCGACGACGAAGCGGGCCTGCGCTATGAAGACGACGTGCTCGTCGAGATCCTGGCGCCCGGTACGCGCCGGCTGTACTGGCGCGGCCTGGCCGCGCACCGTCTCGAACGCGTCGACCTCACGCAGGACAGCCTGCTGCCGGCCGCGCTCGTGAAGCGCATCGCGCAACCGGCGCTGCGGGCGCGCGGCGTGGCGGGCCTGACGGGCGTGCTGCTGGCACAGGTGCCGGCGTACCACGTCGGTGTGCTGAAGATCGACGGCAAGATCGAGCGGTTGCTGGACGCGGGTACCTCGGCGTTCTGGCGCTTCAACCGCGACGTCGCGGTCGAGCTCGTCGACCTGCGCCTGCAGGCGATCGAAGTCGGCGGACAGGAAATCCTGACGCGCGACAAGGTCGCGCTGCGGCTGAACCTGTCGGCGACGTGGTGCTATGCGGACGTGCTGCATGCGTTCGGCCAGCTGCAGAAGCCGGTCGAGCACCTGTACCGCGAGTTGCAGTTCGCGCTGCGCTCGGCGGTCGGCACGCGCTCGCTCGACGAGCTGCTGGAGGACAAGCAGTCGATCGACGAGGTCGTGATCGCGCAGGTGCGTGCCCGTCTCGGCGATTCGGGCGTGGACGTGCGCAGCGTCGGCGTGAAGGATATCGTGCTGCCGGGCGACATGAAGACGATCCTCGCGCAGGTGGTCGAGGCGGAGAAGTCCGCGCAGGCGAACGTGATTCGCCGCCGCGAGGAAACGGCGGCCACGCGTTCGCTGCTGAACACCGCGAAGGTGATGGAAGAAAACCCGACCGCGCTGCGGCTCAAGGAGCTGGAAACGCTCGAGCGCGTCGCGGAACGGATCGATCGCATCTCGGTGTTCGGCGGCCTCGACCAGGTGCTGAACGGACTCGTCAGCATCAAGGGCACGTAATGCAGGACCCGGCGCGGCACACGCGTGTCGCGCCGGACGATCGAATGAATCAGGTGAGCAAATGAATCGCATGGATTATCAGGTAATGGAACTGGCGAACGGCAAGCCGGTGAAGATGTGGACGCAAGGCGTCGCCGTCGAGGACGAAGCGCGCGCGCAGCTGCGCAACACCGCGCAGATGCCGTTCGTCTTCAGCCACATCGCGGTGATGCCGGACGTCCACCTCGGCAAGGGCTCGACGATCGGCAGCGTGATTCCGACGAAGGGCGCGATCATCCCGGCCGCGGTCGGCGTCGACATCGGCTGCGGGATGATGGCCGCACGCACGACGCTCACAGCGTCCGACCTGCCGGATTCGCTGGGCGGGCTGCGCAGCGCGATCGAACGCGCGGTGCCGCACGGCCGCGCGCCGGGCCGCCGCGATCCGGGCGCGTGGGGCGATCGCACGCCGGCCGCCGTGACCGAATCGTGGAAGTCGCTGCAGCCGGGCTTCCAGCGGATCGTCGACAAGTATCCGAAGCTGGAAAAGACCAACCACTACGCGCATCTCGGCACGCTCGGCACCGGCCACCACTTCATCGAAGTGTGCGTCGACGAAGCGGACCACGTGTGGTTCATGCTGCACAGCGGCTCGCGCGGCGTCGGCAATGCGATCGGCAGCCTGTTCATCGAACTCGCGCAGGCCGACATGCGCCAGCACATCGCGAACCTGCCGGACCGCAACCTCGCGTATTTCACCGAAGGCAGCCGGCACTTCGACGATTACGTCGAAGCGGTCGGCTGGGCGCAGGACTACGCACGGCGCAACCGGCAGGCCATGATGGACGCGGTGATCGCTGCGACGCGCGGCGTGATCGCGAAGCCGTTCGCGGTCGACGAGCACGCGGTGAACTGCCACCACAACTACGTGCAGCGCGAACGCCATTTCGGCGAAGACGTGCTCGTGACGCGCAAGGGTGCGGTGTCCGCGCAGAAGGGGCAACTGGGGATCATTCCGGGCTCGATGGGCGCGAAGAGCTTCATCGTGCGCGGGCTCGGCAACCCGGAAAGCTTCTGCTCGTGCAGCCACGGCGCGGGCCGGACGATGAGCCGCACCGAAGCGAAGCGCCGCTTCACGGCCGACGACCAGGTGAAGGCCACGCAGGGCGTCGAATGCCGGAAGGACGCTGGCGTCGTCGACGAAATCCCGATGGCCTACAAGGACATCGACGCGGTGATGGCGGCCCAGCGCAGCCTCGTCGAAGTGGTGTACACGCTGCGCCAGGTGGTGTGCGTGAAGGGATAGCGCGGTGCGCGGCCGATGGCCGGCGGCCGCGCGCGAAGAAAGGGAAACGACAACCATGAAAACGGAAAACACCATGACGCCCGTGCGCAGCGCGCATCCGGTCGCCCCGGCCGTGCGGGCGCGCGTGATGGCGGAACTCGCGGAAGTCGAGCGCCGCCACGACGTGAGCGTGCTGTTCGCGTGCGAATCGGGCAGCCGCGGCTGGGGCTTCGCGTCACCGGACAGCGACTACGACGTGCGCTTCGTGTACGTGCATCGGCGCGACTGGTACCTGAGCGTCGAAGCGCAACGCGACGTGATCGAGCGGCCGCTCGATGACGAGCTCGACGTGAGCGGCTGGGAGCTGCGCAAGGCCTTGCAACTGCTGCGCCGCTCGAACCCGACGCTGCTCGAATGGCTCGACTCGCCGGTCGTGTATCGCGAAGATGCACGCTGGGCGCCGCGGCTCCGGTCGCTGGCGGCGGCATTCTTCTCGCCGGTACGCGGGCGCCATCACTACCTCGCGATGGCGAAGAAGAACTTTCGCGGCTATCTGCAAGGCGACACCGTGCGTTACAAGAAGTACCTGTACGTGCTGCGGCCGCTGCTCGCGGTGCGCTGGATCGACATGGGGCTCGGCATGCCGCCGATGCGCTTCGCCGATCTCGTCGACGGCACCGTGCACGAGCCGGCGGTGCGCATGGAACTCGATGCGTTGCTCGCGCTGAAGATGCGCGCGAACGAAAGCGAGTACGGGCCGCGCCGGCCCGCGATCCACGCGCTCGTCGAGTCGATGCTTGCCGATGTCGAACACGACCGCGAATACAAGCGGCCGTGGGGCGACGTGGCGATGCTCGACACGTTCCTGCGCGACGTGGTCGACTGTCGCTGAAAGACGGACGGCGCGGTGCCTGCGGGCATCGCGCCGTCGGTCCATCTGCCGCTGTTGCCGGCCCGCCGGCAACATGCATACCCGCCTGCGACGGGTCGTGACATCGATCGCACTTCGCGGCAGCGGTATACTTGTCGCCGTTCGCGTCGTTGCACTCGACCTGCACCGCTTGCTGACGATGCGCTTGCAGTCCGGCATCTTCCGCCCGCCCTTTCACCGTCGATACGAACCGTCATGCCGCACCGTTTTCCGCTTGCCCTCGCCGTCCTCCTCGCCGTTTCCCCGATCGCTGCACAGGCCCGCCCGCTCGCGCGGCCGCCGGTCGAGCGCGATTTCAAGAGCTGGTCGGTCGTCTGCGACAACGGCAATCGCTGCGTGGCCGAAAGCCATGCGGACGATATCGACGATGCCCGCCCCACGCTCATCCTGCGCTTGACGCGCGATGCCGGCCCCGATGCGCAACCGTCGCTCGACCTCTACGCGTCGGCGCCGCTGGACCTGCGTACCGCACGCGTCGACGGCCGCCCGTTCGACGCGGTGCCGGCGCAATGGCATGCGTTCGGCGACAAGAGCGACGACCAGGCACACCCGTTCCGGGTCCGCACGAACGATCCGGCGACGGTGGCCGCCTGGCTCTCCGCATCGCGCAACGCACAAGCGTTGAGCTTCGGCGATCCGGCATCGGCGCACACCGCGCGTACGCCGTTGTCGGGATTGAATGCCGCGCTGCTGCTGATCGACGATACGCAGGGCCGCATCGGCACGGTCACCGCGCTGCTGCACCCCGGCACCAAGCCTGCGTCGTCGGTGCCGCCCGCACCGGCGCTGCCGCCCGCGGTCACGCCGGCGCCGCCGCCCGTCGCGAACCTGTCGGCGGCCGAACAGCGTCCGCTCGTCGACGCGGTGCTCGCAAAATTCGGCGCCGACGTGAAGCAATGCGCGGCCGACGTCGAAGACGAAATGTCCGCGGCCGATCGCAGGAAGGCGTCGAGCGCCGTCGCGATCTCGGCCGACGAGGCGCTCGTCGCGATCCCGTGCCAGACCAGCAGCATGTATAACCACACCGACCTGTGGTATCGCATCCGGCGCACCGCACCGTACGCACCGACGGCGATGAACTTCGGCGAGAACGCGAACGCAGGCCTCGATTCGGCATCGTTCCCGAACGAACTGACCGATGCCGGCTACGATCCGGCCAGCGCGATGCTGTCGAGCAAGGTGCGGTTGCGCAGTGCCGGCGATTGCGGCTCGACCGCGTCGTGGATCTTCGACGGCCGGCGCTTCCTGCTCGACGACATCGCGACGCACGGCACCTGCAACGGGCTGTTCCAGGACCAGTGGCCGCGCCTGTACCGCCGCGCCGACGCGGCCGCCGGCGCGCACTGACGCGTCAGGTCACGCGCCGACGATCGAGATCGAGAACCCGTCCCAGCCCTTCTGTCCGACCGTCTGCACGGCCGTCGTCGTGAGCGCCGGCTCGGCCGCGAGACGCGCGAACCCGGCGCGCACGCCGACCACGTCGGGCTCGCGATTGTCCGGATCGGCCACGCGCCCGCCCCGCACGACGTTGTCGACGACGATCACCGTGCCGGGCCGCGACAGCTTCAGCGCCGCGTCGAGATAGATCGCGTTGTTGTCCTTGTCCGCATCGATGAAGATGAAATCGAACGGTGCCTCCCCGGCGTCGACGAGCCGCGCGAGGCTCTCCTTCGCGCTGCCCACTACCACCGACACCGCCTCCGCGAACCCGGCGTGCGCGATGTTCCGCGTCGCGACCTTCGCATGCTCGGGATTCAGCTCGAGCGTCACGAGCGTGCCGCCGGGCGGCAATGCGCGCGCGAGCCAGATCGTGCTGTAGCCGCCGAGCGTGCCGACTTCGAGGATGCGGCGCGCGCCGCGGATCGTCGCGAGCAGCTGCAGCAGCTTGCCCTGGTTCGGCGCGACGTTGATCGCGGGCAGCCCGGCCGCGTCGCTTGCCGCCAGCGCGGCGTCGAGCGCATCGTCGGACGGCACGAGCGTCGCGGAGAAATACGCATCCACCTGGTTCCACTGGTCCTGATCCATCGCGCACCTTTCGTCTGCGGGAAAAGGGCATTCTATGCGCGACGCCCCCATAAGCAACCAACCATTCGTTCTAAGGAACGCAGCGCACGTGCTCCTATAATCGCCCGACGGCAGGACCCTCGACCTTCACAACAACAAACGGAGCACCCATGACCGATCAGGCCAATCCGAACTGGCGTCTCGAAACCATCGCCGTGCACGGCGGTTATCGCCCCGACCCGACCACGCGCGCGGTCGCCGTCCCGATCTACCAGACTGTCGCATACGCATTCGACGACACGCAGCACGGCGCCGACCTGTTCGACCTGAAGGTCCAGGGCAACATCTATACGCGGATCATGAACCCGACCACGGACGTGCTCGAGCAGCGGATCGCCGCGCTCGAGGGCGGCATCGGCGCGCTGGCGCTGGCATCGGGCCAGTCCGCCGTCACGTACGCGATCCAGACGATCGCCGAAGCCGGCGACAACATCGTGTCCGCGAGTTCGCTGTACGGCGGCACCTACAACCTGTTCGCGCACACGCTGCCGCAGTACGGGATCACCACGCGCTTCGCCGATCCGCGCGACCCCGCGTCGTTCGGACCGCTGATCGATGCGCGCACGAAGGCGATCTTCGCGGAATCGGTCGGCAACCCGCTCGGCAACGTCACCGACATCGCCGCGCTCGCGGAAGTCGCGCATCGCCACGGCATCCCGCTGATCGTCGACAACACGGTGCCGTCGCCGTACCTGCTGCGCCCGTTCGAGCACGGCGCGGACATCGTCGTGCACTCGCTGACGAAATATCTCGGCGGGCACGGCACGAGCCTCGGCGGCGCGATCGTCGATTCGGGCAAGTTCCCGTGGGCCGACCATGCCGACCGCTTCAAGCGGCTGAACGAGCCGGACGTCAGCTACCACGGCGTCGTCTATACGGAAGCGTTCGGGCCGGCCGCCTACATCGGCCGCGCGCGCGTGGTGCCGCTGCGCAACATGGGCGCGGCGATCTCGCCGTTCAACGCGTTCCAGATCCTGCAGGGCATCGAGACGCTGGCATTGCGTGTCGAGCGGATCAGCGACAACGCGCTGAAGATCGCGCAGCATCTCGCGCGCCACGAGCACGTCGAGTGGGTGAACTATGCGGGCCTGCCCGATCACCCCGACCATCCGCTCGTCGCACGCTACCTGTCGGGCCGCGCGCCGGGCATCCTGACGTTCGGCGTGAAAGGCGGCCGCGACGGCGGCGCGAAGTTCCAGGACGCGCTGAAGCTGTTCACGCGGCTCGTCAACATCGGCGACACGAAGTCGCTCGCGACGCACCCCGCGTCGACGACGCACCGGCAGCTGTCGCCGGCCGAACTCGCGAAGGCCGGCGTGAAGGAAGAAACGGTGCGGCTGTCGATCGGCATCGAGCATATCGACGACCTGCTCGCCGACCTCGACCAGGCGCTCGCGCAGCTTTGACCGGAACAGGCGTGCCGGCCGACCGGTGCGCTCCGCGTCAAATGCCTTGACCTTGAAGCGGCTTCAAGGTGTTCAATCGCCGGTTGATGCCGGGGCGACACCCGGCGCGTACGATCGTGCGACGCAGCCTGCGCTGCGGCACGCCAACCGCCGAGGGGCCTCATGACACCGACCGCGAAGCTTGCGCTGCTCACGTTACCGCCCGTGCTGGCGGCCTGTTTCGGCGCCCTCGCGGCCGCGTGGCGTGCGCCCGGCCCGAAGACGTCGAGCGTCATCCAGCATTTCACCGGCGGCATCGTGTTCGCGGCCGCCGCGCTCGAACTGCTGCCGCAAGACCGCGCGCATGCGCTGTTTCCGGTCGTCGTCGGGTTCGTGCTCGGCCTCGCGCTGATGCTCGCGATCCGCGCGCTGTCGGGCGCGATCGAGACACGCTTCGAGGAAGCGCGGCTCCCTGTGAGCCTGATCGTCGTCACCGCGATCGACCTCGTCGTCGACGGCCTCGTGCTCGGCATCGCGTTCTCGGCCAGCGACGAAAGCGGCATCATCCTGACCGTCGCGCTGACGCTCGAAGTGTTGTTCCTCGCGCTGTCGGTCAGCGCGGCGCTTGCCGCCGCCGGCATCGGCCGGCTGCTATCCATTGTCGTGCCGGTCGGGCTCGCGGCGCTGCTGAGCCTCGCGGCCGTGGCCGGCAACGCAGCGTTTGCCGGCCTGCCGGCGAACCTCTACGCGGCGCTGCTCGGGCTCGGCACCGTCGCGCTGCTGTACCTCGTGACCGAAGAACTGCTGGTCGAAGCGCACGAGGTGCCCGAAACGCCGTTCGCAACGGCCGCGTTCTTCATCGGCTTCATCGTGTTCTTCCTGCTCGAAGGGTCGGTGAAGGCCGGATAAGCCGTACGCGCCGGCTACCACGTCGTCGCGCCCGTCGGGTACGTATCGACGATACGCATGCCGTTCACGGGCGTGACGCCCGCGTTGCGCAACGCGGCCCACAGGTCGATCGCATGTTCGCGCGACTTGCGGCTGCCGTCGTCGGTCAGCACGTTCAGTGCGATGACTTCATCGCGCGTCGTCAACTGCAGCTGTTCCTTCAGCTTGCGCGACTGATGCGATGCGGTACGGACATCGCCGAGCACGATCCGCTTCTCCGTCATCGTCGACTCGCTTCCGGCATCGGCCGGCACGAACGTCAGCCGGCCGTTGCCGACCTCGCATTGCCCTCGCGTGAACGTCGCGGTCCACGCGCCGGCGGGCACGGCCGCGAATTCGCAGCGCATCCGCTCGTTCGCACGGCTGCCGACGTCATGGGCGGGCGCGTGCGACAGCGCACGTTCCGGCCAGCCGGCCGCCATCGCCGTCGTCGACATAAGACACGCCGCCAGCACGATTCCTTTCGCGATATTGCGCATGACACGCTCCTTTCCACATATGGATACGGCCGACGCGCATCGCGCCGCCCGGCCGTGAATGAACGATCAACGAACCGCAAAACGGTTGTCGTGCGCATCGACCATCGGCGCCTGCTCGCCGCGGTGAACAGTCGAGCGATGAATGTCCTGATTCCGCGCGATAGCAGCCGGGCTCGCCGGGTAATCGTGATTCGGGCTCGGGATCACGCCGTCGTGGCGCGCGCGCACCAGTTCCTGACGCACTTCCTGCCGAGTCCTGGATTGGGCGGCCACCGCCTGTGAGAAGGCCGCAATCGATAGTGCGGCAACTGCGACGGCGATCATCGGGCGCGGAATGTTCATGTTGCTTGCTCCTTGCTGGAAATCCGTGACGGGAGCCTTCACTTTGAGCCGGCGCCGGTGCGGAATCGTGATCGCAGCATGACGGTTTCGTCACCGCCCCCTCATCCCCTTCATCGCAGTCCGAATGAAATTTATCGCTCGATGCAGCACACATGACACGGCGATGACATTTTTCTCATTTGTCCCTCACCTCCACGATCCGAACGCTTTCCAGAATCGCCAGCGCGATCGCGATATTCCGGCATGCCACCACAGGCTCCGCGCCGGCATCGAACGATCCACGAAACGATCTTCTTGAACTTCAGGGGCACACCATGAAAACTCCAGTTCGGCTCGTCATGATGTCGGGTACGCTGCTCGCGGCCGCCCATGCGGCGCATGCGGCGCATGCGTCGGAAGTCACGCTGTACGGCCTGTTCGATACGTCGCTCACCTACGTGTGGAACGCCAACGCGGACGGCAGGAATCTCGTCGGCCTCGGCAACGGCAATCTGCTCGGCAACCGCTTCGGCGTGAAAGGCGCGGAAGACCTGGGCGGCGGGCTGAAAGCGCTCTTCACGCTGGAAAACGGCTTCAACCCGAACACCGGCGAACTCGGCCAGGGCAAGCGGATGTTCGGCCGGCAGGCGTTCGTCGGCCTCGAAAGCGCGCGCTGGGGCACGCTGACGCTCGGCCGCCAGTACGACGCGCTGGCGGACGTCGCATGGCCGGTCACCGGCGACTTCTACTTCGGCAGCGTGTACGCGACACCTGGCGACGTCGACAACTACGACACGTCGTCGCGCACCGACAACGCGGTGAAGTACACGTCACCCGTGATCGGCGGATTCCAGTTCGTCGGCATGTACGCGCTCGGCGGCGTGGCCGGCAAGAGCGGTGCGGGCCAGACCTGGTCGGCCGGCCTGTCGTACAGCAACGGCCCCGTCGACGTCGCGGGCGGCTACTATTACGCGGCCAACCGTTCAGCGCTCGCCGACGGCATCCGCACCGGCTGGAACGGCACGTCCGACGGCACGTTCGACGGATCGCTGGTCAACGGCGGCTACATTTCCGCGAAAGCGATCGGCATCGCGCGCGGTGCGTTGCGCTACAACTTCGCGCCGTTCGCGGTGGGCATCGACTACAGCAACGCACTGTACAAGGCCGACGCGATGTCCGCGTTCCGCAGCACGCAGAAGTACGACACCGCACGCGGCTTCTTCAACTATCAGGCAACGCCCAGCCTGCTCGTCGGCGTCGGCTACAGCTACACGCGTGCCCGCGGCGATACGGGCGCGACCTACCATCAGGTGTCCGCCGGCGCCGACTACGTGCTGTCGAAGCGCACCGATCTCTATGCGGTCGGTGCGTGGCAGCGCGCGAACGGCGAACAGCGCACGCTCGACGGCGGCACGCAAACGGCGCAGGCATCGATCGGCTCATACGGCTACGGCGGCACACGCACGCAGGGCATCGTCAACCTCGGGTTGCGCCACCGGTTCTGAGCGCAGCGGCCAGCCCGGCTCGCTGCGTGACGAAAATTTCATGTTGCGATCAGGTTCGCGATGCGTGATGTCGCTACGATCGGAACGGTAACGGGCCACGCCCGTTCCCACCCACGCAGCGGGTCGTTGTCGCACGGCACGATCACGCGTTAGGCCCGGACTCGTCGAGTACCGGGCCTTTTTTTGTCGCACGGCCGACGATCACGGTGCGGCATTGCGTTGCGGGAACAGGCACGCATGCGTTTTCACATACAGGTTCGGATTGCCGCAGCGATGGCCGGCATAGTCGATCTGCTCGCCGGGCATCAGGTCGACCGGCATCGGCTTGCGTGCAGCGGCCGGCGCGGCTGCGGTGGTGCCGGAACGTGTCGATGCGCAACCCGCGAACAGCGGGACGATCAGGACTGCGATCAAGGCTAGACGGATGGCGGGACGATCCACTTTTCGATCCGGAACGAGAGTCTGAACAGGGCCGCCCGCTTTCTATGCTGCTGCCGCGGACGGCACGAATGCCTTCGGCGCTGTCGGCCAACGGCAGACTTCATGTTCCGCTTCCCGCTCATCGCGCCCGTGACGCGAACATGACGGTTGCGTCATGTCGGTCAGGTCCCAACGACACGCTGCCTGCTTGCGCAATCTGACGGTTTTTTCATCTCGCGATCACGGTCACGCACGGTTGCTTTCGCATACTGGGTCCATGGTTCGCCACCCGGCGACCTGATCAAGGAGAGCACTCGATGAAAACGGCAAAACTCGCAGCACTGTTCGTCACCGCCACGCTGTCGCTCGGCATGGCCGCGCAGGCCGCATTCGCGGAAACGCAAACGCAGGGCAAGAGCCGCACGCAGGTCGTCAACGAACTGAAACAGGCGCAGCACGACGGCGTCGTGCCGGCCGGCAAGACGCAATACCCGCCGAGCGGCGAAATGGTCGCGCGCAACAAGGAGCTTCACGGGATTTCGGTGCATGGCGGCGAGAAGAAGCCGCAGGCCGATAACCACGACAACCTGACCGCGCGGCAATGACGCTCGGTCACGCGACCGTGGGCAGCGCGCCGCGCGCGGCCGCCTCATGGCGAACGCGCGCGCGTGCCCGCCCGCGATGTCAGGTGCTGATGGCCGCCGGCCGGTTCGGCTCGGCCGGCCGTCGCGGAAAGCGCAGCCAGAACGTCGTGCGCCGGCCGGGATCGCTGTCGACGCCGCACTCGCCGCCGTGATTGTCCATGATCGACCGGACGATCGCGAGGCCGAGCCCCGTGCCCGACGCGGAATTGTGCCGCGACGGATCGACACGGTAGAAGCGCTCGAAGATCCGCCCGACATGCTCCGCGGCAATGCCGGGCCCCGTATCCGACACGGCGATCGTCGTCGCGCCGCGCTGCTCGACGCAATCGATCGTCACGACGCTGCCGCGCGGCGCATAGGTCAGCGCATTCGACAGCAGGTTGCTCAGCGCGCGCTGGTACAACGTCAGGTCCGCATCGACCCACGCGTGACCATCGACCCTCACCGTCACGCCTTCGTCTTCCGCCAGCGACTCGTAGTAGCCGGCCACCCGCTCGGCCTCCTCCGCCGCATTCAGGCGCCGCACGCCGATTGACGTGCCGGCTTGCTCCGAGCGCGCGAGAAACAGCATGTCCTCGATCATCCGCGACAAGCGCTGGTATTCGTCGATGCTCGACTCGATCACGTTCCGGTATTCATCCGCGCTGCGCGGCTGCGACAGCACGACCTGCGCGGCGGCCTGCAGGTTCGTGAGCGGCGTGCGCATGTCGTGCGCGAGATTCGACGAGAACTGGCTCAGCCGCGTAAACGACTCGTTCAGCCGCTCGAGCATTCCGTTGAATGCGTGCTCGAGCTCCTTCAGCTCGCCCGACGTATCGAGTTCCGGCAGCGGATGGGCCAGCCGGCTCGTCGACATCTGCTCGGCGCGCGCCGCGAAGCGCCGCAGCGGGCTCAGCCCGAGCGCCGCGATGCCGTACGCGATCGCGGCCGCGAGCACCACGCCGAACACCTCGATCACGACGATCGTATAAGCATGCGTGCGCAGCAGCAGGACGTCGGCGCTGCGGTCATACTGCACCGCGACGCGCACCGCAGGCGCGCCGGCGCCGCCGCTGCCGCCGGCGAGCGGCACGGTCGTCACCAGATACTGATGCCGTGCGCCGGGCGGCGCGACGCCGACCGGCACGCGCCCTGCATTCAGCGACATCAGCGGCGCATACGGGCGGAAGCCGGGCGTGCCGACGAGGCGCGTGCCCGTGGCGTCGAAGATCGCGAGATCCATGTTCGGATGGCCGTGCAACTGGTCGATCCAGATGTCGGGGTTGCGCGCGACGTCGGCCGTCGTGCGCGCCTCGGCCAGGTGCGCACCCAATGCGGCGGAAATGCCGGCCATCTGTTCGGCCGCCGTCGTCTCGACGCGATTGCTCAGCGCTTCGTAGAGTGCGACACCGCTCGACGCGAGGATCACCGACGTCGACAGGACGATCAGCGTGGTCAGGCGTCCACGCAGCGTGCGCGGCAGCAGGCGCGCGATCATGCAGCCGCGCCGCCGCGCGCTTCGAGCACGTAGCCCATCCCGCGCACCGTGTGGATCAGCTTCGGTTCGTACGCGTCGTCGATCTTCGAGCGCAGTCGCCGGATCGCCGAATCGACGACGTTCGTGTCGCTGTTGAAGTTCATGTCCCATACCTGCGACGCGATCGTCGCGCGCGGCAGGATCTCGCCTTCGCGGCGCATCAGCAGCCACAGCAATGCGAATTCCTTCGCGGTCAGCAGGATCGTGTCGCCCTGCCGGGTGGCCTTGCGGCGCGTCAGGTCGAGTTCGAGATCGGCCACGCGCAGCGTGTTCGAGTCGCGCGGCTGGCCGCGCCGCAGGATCGACTTGATGCGCGCGGTGAGTTCGACGAAGTCGAACGGCTTCGCGAGATAGTCGTCGGCGCCGAGCTCGAGCCCCTTCACGCGATCGCCGACGTCGTCGCGCGCGGTGAGGAACAGCACGGGCGTCGACTTGCTGCGCCGCAGGTTCTGCAGCAGCGTCCAGCCGTCCTGCCCCGGCAGCATCACGTCGAGCACGAGCAGGTCGTACTCCTCGGTCTCGGCCTGGTGCTGGCCCGTGATGCCGTCCTCGACCCAGTCGACGACGTAGCCGGCCTCGGTGAGGCCCTTGCGCAGGTACGCGCCCGTCTTCGGTTCATCCTCGACAATCAGAATTCGCATCACGCATTACCCTTGAATAAACCCAGCCGGCGCAGCACGCCCGCGCCGAGGGCGCCGCGCAACACCGCGCGCCACGACACCGCATGGCTGACGCGGTACAGCACGGGCAGCACCAGCAGCGTCAGCGCCGTGGACGACAGGATACCGCCGATCACGACCGTCGCGAGCGGGCGCTGCACCTCGGCGCCGGTGCCGGTCGCGAACGCCATCGGCAGGAAGCCGAGCGACGCGACCAGCGCGGTCATCAGCACGGGCCGCAGCCGTGTGAGTGCGCCATCGCGCACGGCAGCGTCGAGCGGCACGCCTTCGTCGCGCAGGTTGCGGATGAAGGAGATCATCACGAGACCGTTGAGCACGGCGACGCCCGACAGCGCAATGAAGCCGACCGCCGCGGTGATCGACAGCGGAATCCCGCGCAGCCACAGCGACACGACGCCGCCGCTCAGTGCAAACGGAATGCCGGTGAACACGAGCAGCCCGTCCTTCACGTTGTTGAACATCACGAACAGCAGCACGAACACCATGAACAGCGCGAGCGGCACGACGAGCTTCAGGCGCTCGCTCGCGCTTTGCAGCTGCTCGAACTGGCCGCCCCACGACACCCAGTAGCCGGCCGGCACGCGCACGTCCTGCTGCAACAGCTCGCGCGCATCGGCGACGAATGAACCGACGTCGCGGCCGCGCACGTTCGCGCTGACGACCACGCGCCGCTTGCCGTCCTCGCGGCTGATCTGGTTCGGGCCCGGCGCGACGTCGATCGTCGCGAGTTCGGCCAGCGGCACGTACGGTGCCGCCGCGAGCGGCGCGCTGGCGCCGGCGGCCGGCGCGGGCAGCGCGATCGGCAGCCGCTTGATCGCCTCGATGTCCGAACGCAGCTCGTCGGGCAGCCGCACGACGATGTCGAAACGGCGGTCGCCCTGGAACAGCGTACCGGCCTTCTGCCCGCCGACGGCCGCGGCCACCGAGTCCTGCAGGTCGGCGACGCTCACGCCGTAGCGCGCGAGCTTGTCGCGGTCGAGGTTGACCGTCAGCACCGGCAGGCCAGTGGTCTGCTCGACCTTCACCTCCGACGCGCCCGGCACCTTCTGCAGCGCGGCCGCGATCTGTTCGCCGGTCTGGTTCAGCACGGCCATGTCGTCGCCGAAGATCTTCACCGCGACGTCGCTGCGCACGCCCGAGATCAGCTCGTTGAAGCGCAGCTGGATTGGCTGGGAGAACTCGTACGCGTTGCCCGGCAGCTCGGCGAGCGCCTCCTCGATCTCGCGCACGAGCTGGTCGCGCGGCTTCTTCGGGTCGGGCCACCGGTCGGCCGGCTTCAGCATGATGTAGCCGTCCGACAGGTTCGGCGGCATCGGGTCGGCGGCAATCTCGGCCGTGCCGGTACGCGCGAACACGCGCTCGATCTCGGGGAAGCGCGCCTTCAGCGTCTTCTCGATCGACTTCTGCATCTCGACCGACTGCGACAGGCTCGTGCCGGGAATCCGCAGTGCGGAGACAGCCAGGTCGCCTTCGTTGAGGCTCGGGATGAACTCGCTGCCGAGCCGCGTGGCGAGCCCGAGCGTGACCAGCACGATCGCGCCGGCACCGATCATCACACGCGCCGGGCGCGTCATGAACGCGGCGAGCACCGGTTCGTACGCGCGCCGCGCCCAGCCCATCAGCCGGTTCTCCTTCTCCTCGACACGCTCGCCGATGAACAGCGCGACGGCCGCGGGAATGAACGTGACGGTCAGCACCATCGCGGCCGCGAGCGCCATCACGACAGTGATCGCCATCGGGTGGAACATCTTGCCTTCGACGCCCGTCAGCGCAAAGATCGGCAGGTACACGACCATGATGATCAGTTGCCCGAAAATCAGCGCCCGGCGCGCCTCCTGCGACGCACCGAACACTTCCGCAAAGCGCTCGTCGCGCGTGAGCGGCCGGCCGGCGGCCGCCTGCGCATGCGCGAGCCGCCGCACGCAGTTCTCGACGATCACGACCGCGCCGTCGACGATGATCCCGAAGTCGAGCGCGCCGAGGCTCATCAGGTTCGCACTCACCTTCGCGTTGACCATGCCGGTGAAGGTCATCAGCATCGACAGCGGAATCACCAGCGCGGTAATCAGTGCGGCGCGGATGTTGCCGAGGAACACGAACAGCACGGCGATCACGAGGATCGCGCCTTCGAGCAGGTTCTTCTTCACCGTCGCGATGGCCTTCTCGACGAGCACCGTGCGGTCGTACACGGGAATCGCCTTCACGCCGGCCGGCAGCGTGCGGTTCACGTCCTCCATCTTCGCGGCGACGGCCTTCGACACCGTCCGGCTGTTCTCGCCCATCAGCATGAAGACGGTGCCGAGCACGACTTCCTCGCCGTCCGACGTCGCGGCACCGGTGCGCAACTCGCGGCCGATGTCGACCACGCCGACGTCCTTCATCCGCACCGGCACGCCGCCGACGTTGGTCAGCACGATGTTCGCGATGTCGTCGACGCTGCGCGCCTGGCCCGGCACGCGCACGAGATACTGCTCGCCGCGCTTTTCGATGTAGCCGGCGCCGACGTTGTCGTTGTTGCGTTCCAGCGCGCGCACGACGTCGGCGAGCGTCAGCCCGTACGACATCAGCTTCGCCGGGTTCGGCGCGACACGGTATTCCTTCACGTAGCCGCCGATCGAGTTGACCTCGGTCACGCCGCGCACGTTGCGCAACTGCGGCCGGACGACCCAGTCCTGCAGCTCGCGCAGGTCGGCCGCCGTATAGCGCGTGCCGTCGGGCTTGCGCGCGGCGGCGTCGGCCTCGACGGTCCACAGGTAGATCTCGCCGAGGCCCGTCGACGTCGGCCCCATCGCGGGCGCGATGCCGGCCGGCAGCTTGTCCTTCGCTTCCTGGATGCGCTCGTTGACGAGCTGCCGCGCGAAGTAGATGTCCGTGCCGTCCTTGAAGATCACGGTGACCTGCGACAGCCCGTAGCGCGAGATCGAACGCGTCTGCTCGAGGCCCGGCAGCCCGGCCATCACGGTTTCGACCGGATAGGTGATGCGCTGCTCGGCCTCGAGCGGCGAATAGCCGGGCGCGGACGTGTTGATCTGGACCTGCACGTTCGTGATGTCGGGCACCGCGTCGATCGGCAGCTTCTGGTAGCTGAACACGCCCAGCGCGGCCACGGCCGCGATCGCCAGCATCACGAGCCAGCGGTGCGCAATCGCAAAGCGGATCAGGCGCTCAAACATGTCGGGATTCCTTGAAACGGGGAACGGTCGCCCGCACCGCGCGGGCCGCCCGGCCGGTCACACGGCGGGCCGGAAAGCGGGCCGCGAGTCGGGCCGCAAATCGCGCGACGGCGCATACGTCATACTCATTCATGTTCGGCGCTCCCCTTGCCGAGCTCGGCCTTCAGCACGAAGCTGTTCGACGCCGCGTACTCCTGGCCCGGCTTGAGCCCCTTCAGCACCTCGGTCGCGCGCTCGTCGCGCCGCCCCGTTTCGACCGCCTGCGCGACGAACCCCTTCGGCGAACGCACGAACACGGAAGGCGCGCCGTCGACGTCCTGCAGCGCGTCGCTCGCCACCGCCAGCGGCACGCCCTGCTTGCCCGCGTCGACCGACACGTTCACGAACATCCCCGGACGCCACACGCCGTCCGGGTTCGGCAACACGACGCGCGCCGGTGCGGTGCGCGTCTGTTCGCCGAGCAGCGAGCCGACGTATGCGATCGGGCCGCTCGAACGCGATTCGAACGCGGTCGCGATCACGGTCGCGTCGCGGCCGACGCGCACGTCGTTGAGCCGCTGTGCCGGCACGGCCATCTCGGCCCACACGGTCGACAGGTCGGAGATCACGAACATGCTCGCATCGGCGGCGATCGCCTCGCCCGGCGTCGCATGCTTCTCGACGATCGTGCCCGCGAACGGCGCGCGCAGCTCGTAGCGGTTCAGCGCGCCCGCGCCGACCGGCGCGTTCAGCGCGGCGAGCTTCTGCCGCGCGTTCTGCACGGCAATCTCGGCCTCGCGCAACTGCACCTGCGCCTGCTGGTAATCCTGCTCGGCCGAGATGCGCTCCTTCCACAGCGTGCGTTCGCGCTCGTAGGTCGCACGCGCGCCGGACAGCCGGCGCTCGGCGGTCAGCAGTTCGCTGCGGCGGTCGGCGAGATCGGTGCTCGCGATCACGGCGAGCACCTGCCCCTTCGCGATGTTCTGCCCGAGCGACACCGACACCTGCTCGACGATGCCGGCCACGCGCGGCACCACGTGCGCGGTGCGGTCCTCGTTGAACTTGATCTCGCCCGGCAGCTGGAACGGCGTCGCGATCTGCGCGGGGCCGGCCTTCGCGAGTGCGATCTTCGAGGTCGCCAGTTGCGCATCGGTCAGCGCGATCGCACCGTCGGTGCGTGCGAACGGGAACGAGGCGGCGTCGTTGCCGGCCTTCACGTCGATCGTCGCGTCGAACACGTGCGGCTTCGCGATCGACTGCGCGGACACGAACTTCTGGCCGGACGCGTCGAAACGCAGCGGCTCGTGCGTGCGGTCGTACCGCACCAGCGTGCCGGAGACGGTCATGTCCCTGGTCGCCGGCTTGCCGTCGACGAACGGATAGACGACGAGCCGCGCGTCGCCGGGCTTTTCCGTCATCACGATCTCGACGGACAGCTTGCCGCGCTTGAGCACGACACCGCCGTGCGCGCCGGCGCCGTCGGCCGGCTGCGCGGCTTCCGCGCCCGCGGGCGCCGAGGCGTTGCTCCCGCTCCGGGTAACGGCGAGCGCGCCGATCACGATCCCTGCGCCGCCGAGCAAGGCCGCCGCGATAACGAAGATTCTGCTGCGTGACATGATGATCCTTCAGGTAAGAGGGGCGCTCATTGCGCGACGGCCGCGAGCGGCGTGCCGACGAGCCGGCCGATATCGGCGCGGGCCGAATGGGCGTCGGCGAGCGCGCGTACGTATTGCGACTGCCCCTGGAACAGCGTGCGCTGTGCGTCGAGTACGTCGAGGAAGCTGAACTTCCCGAGTTCGTAGCCGCGCGACATCGCGTCGAGCGCGAGGCGCGCGGCCGGCAGGATGTCGGACTTCAACCGCTGTGCTTCCTGCTCGGCGGCCTCGAAATTCGCGTAGGCCTGCGTGAGTTCCAGCCGCAGGCGCGTGCGTTCGCGATCGAGATCGGCGTTCGCGCGCTCGGCCTTGTGCGTCGCCTCGAGCAGCGCGCCCTTGTTTGTGTTGAACAGCGGAATCGGGATCGATACGCCGACCACGGCCTGGTTGTCGGGCACGCCGCCCGTCGTCACGCGCTTCACGCCCGCGCTGACCGTCACGTCCGGCATGCGCCGTGCGCGTTCGAGCGACACCGCCGCATTCGAGCGCAGCATCTCGGCGCGCGCGATCCGCGCGAGCGGCGAATCGTCGAGCTGCGCGGCCAGCGCGGACAACGGCTCGACCGGCGGCACGGCTTCCAGGTCGCCGAGCACCGCGAGCCGGCCGCCGCGCGCTTCGCCCATCACCGCGTTGAGCTTCTCGCGCGCGACCTCGACACGGCCGCGCGCGGTCACGACTTCGATCTGCACGCCGGCCGCCGCCACCTGCGCCTTCGTCGCCTCGACCGGCGACACCTTGCCGGCCTGTGCACGACGTGCCGCAAGATCCGCGGAGCGCGCGGCGATCGCAGCCGATTCCTCGGTGACCTGGAGCTGTCGCTGCGCGGCGAGCAGCCCGTAGAACGCGGCGATCACGTCCGCGCGCACGACGGCGCCCTGTTCGTCGAGCGATGCGCTGGCCGACTCGCGGCCGTACGACGCGACGTCGAGCCGCGCGCGGCGCTTGCCGCCGAGTTCGATGGTCTGGTTGATCAGCGCGGTCGACGTGCGCTCGGCGCGGCTGAAGCCCTCCTGCAGGAACGACACTTCGGGATTGGGCCGCGCGCCGGCCTGCATCAGCGCGCCAGCCGAGGCATCGACGTCCGCGCGTGCACCGCGCAGCGCCGGATTGTTGCGGGCCGCGACGGCGAGCGCATCGGGAAGCGTCAACGATGGGGCCGGAAGCGCGTCGGATGGCGGTGCGTCGACCGGTGCGGCGGGGCCCGCTGTCGGCCCCAGCGACAGCGACGGCTGCGCAAAAGCCGTCGCGGCGGTCGCGAAGGCGACGGCCGCGGCGAGAGAGAGCTTGAGCATGTTCGGTTCTGCGGTAACGGTTTGCGACCGATGCTACGGTCGGGCCGCAGTGCGAACATGAGGCGAAGATGATATTTCCGTCATGTCGGGCGCGGTGTACTCGCCGAATCGACGTGCATATCTGCTCGGACGATCACGTCAGCATAAAGAATATCTCTCGAAATTTAGAACTAGTTCTATAGACGTATTCGCTCGAAAAGATGACTGTTCAAGGTCCCGGCAACACGAACGAAATCATGCTGCTTCATGACCTCAAGGTCGTGCTGCCTCCTTGAAAATCTACGAATCGAGACTTTAAATCAATGAAAAACCTCTTCGATCACAACGAGTACGACTTTGACACTGGCGAAGACAAAGAATGGTTTCTCGTTCACTCCGGAGCCGTCACCAACACAAACCCGGGATCGATGGTTGCTGTTTACATCAACACAACACCCATTTGCCCCAACATGACCAATCGAGAATTTAGAATTATGGCGTCGCGACTGCTTAAATGGTCCATAATTCTAGTTGAACGCAGGATCACCGACCTGAAGCGGTATGACAAAACGACCCAAGACAGAATGATCTATTGGTTCAATCGATGCGACGAAAAAACACGACAATACCTTCTCGACGGCTTCTCACGGCATCTCTCGGTTCTAAAAACGCTAACACCACACCATTTCGTTCGGAGCGATCCGAATCTCGATAGAATGTTAGGTTGCGTTCCGAACATGATCGATATCGAGAATGAAGCCGCTCACGTTTGCGGGCCCAACACGGAGCGCAGGCTTATCAGTATTGCGATGAAGTTTTGTACCGGCTTACGCGATCAGAATATGTTCGGAGATTCCCGCCTATCCACGCTCATTCACGAAGTCACTCACTTCGTCGACACCTTCGGTAGCGGCGATCCTCGTTACGGGCTCGATCCCACGGCGGCCGCATGGGCAAGGGCCAATCCTGACCAGGCATTAAGGAACGCGGATACCCTCACAGGGTTCGTGATCTACGGTGAAGAATTTTTTGCGGATTAAGGAGCCGAATTCACCATGAGAATTTTTATCACGTCACTGATCTTTCCTATCGTAACGTCACTCCTTTTACCGGCAAGCTCTGCGGCAGAATGCCAGGGAGCACAGAATCTGCCGTCACAGCAATTTTTCGTAGCCTTCCCCCACAACAGCCACGAGATATCCGAATCCGAAAAAATACGAATTGGACAATGGGTTTCAGCAATGAATTCCGAGCATCCAATTCAAAACTGGATCACTATAATTGGGAGCGCTTCCAAGATTGAGGACGATTCGGAACGACTTGCAACGAAACGAGCTTCCGCGGCGGCGAAAGTCGTCATAGACGACGGTCTGATAAACGCACCGCTTCAGATAAAAACGCAAATTTATCCAGCCGGCAGCGCAGCCGGATCGACGTCGGAAACACGTGAAGTGACCATCCAAGTGAGTCCCGGCTGCCTCGACAACTGCTGTACCAGCCATTGACATGCATTCGGCTCATTTACCGCCGCCGCGCTTGCGTTGACCCGTGTACCTCCAACGCTCGCGTGCGCCGGTCCATCGAATCCATCCGAACGAGATCTCGATGTTCGATTCGAGCGATATGTCGATCACCGAACCCGGGAAACTATCCGCGCATTCTCGAGAATCAAGCGCGCCCTTGCTTCTCACGCCGCCGCTGCACAAGCCAGTCGAGCAGTTGCCGCCCGTCGCGCTCGCCGAACCAGCGCGCGTGCCCGATCAGGTAGCCGTCGTACGCGATATCGACGATCGCCGGCGCATCGATGATGCAGCCGAAATACGCGACTTCCGACAGCGCGAACTCCGTATGCACGATCGGCAGCAGCGCGACGAGTGCCGCGTACGCGTCGTCGCCCAGCGGTTCGACCGATTCATAGCCGTCGAGCAGCGCGTCGATCTGGTCGTACTCGATGCGCCGCGCCTCGGGCGGCGCCATCCAGTCGACCGTATTGCGCTCGATCGCGAGCGCGAGATCCATCACCGCACAGGTGCGATCCGACAAGCCGAAATCGAGCACGGTCCGCACCTGCGCGCCGGGCCCTGCATCGGTCCAAAGCAGGTTCGACGCATGCCAGTCGCCGTGCGTCCACAGCGGCGGCAACGCAGGCAGCAGCGGCACGAGACGCGCGTGATACGGGCCGATCGCCTCGGCCACGTCGCCGCGCCAGTCGCGCGAGCCGAGCGCACGGACGAGCAGCGGCTGCGCTTCGACCCAGCGTTCGAGCGCACCCGCCAGATCGGTGGACGACAGCACGCGAAAACTCGACAGCAGCGTGCGCACGGGCCGCGCGGGTGCGTCGTAGCCGGCCGACGCGCGATGGAGTTCGGCCAGCGCGCGGCCGGCCGAGTACGCGTGCGAAGGATGCGTGAACGGCTGCCACGACATCACGCCGCGATACGGGTCGACGCCGGGCGCGAGCACGTGCACCTCGTACGTCCACTCGCCGGACGCAAACGCGGTCGCGCCGTGGCGATCGGCCAGCACGTCCACCACGGGGATGCCGCGTTCGCGCAGATGCGCGATGAAACGATGCTCTTCCTCGAGCCCCGCGACATCGCGCAGGCTCGCGTGGTGACGCTTGACGAACAGCCCGCGCCCGTCCGCCATCCGCACGAGCACGGCCGCCGCGAACTGCCGCGGGCTGTGCCACGTCAGCCGCACGGGTTCGCCCGCGCCGTCGATCCGCGCGAGTACGGCCGCCACCTCGTCGTGCGTCATCAACGGCCAGTCGCGTTCGGCCTGCTCGCCGTCCACGCCGAATTGAGGCGGCGCGACGTCACGCGACAAGGGGCCGTCCGGCTCGAGTGGGAATGACATGAACGACGTTGCTCCGTGGTTGAATCCGTGCGTGAATCAGCGCGCGCTGCCGCCCGACGCCAGCGCGCCGCCGGCCGCCGCGCGCAACGCAGCGGCCGTGCGGCTCCAGTCGCGCCAGCCGACGACGGCCAGCCCGATGAACAGCGCATAGAGTCCGGCCGTCAGATACAGTTCCTTGAACACGAACATCCCGACGTACACGACGTTCACGACGATCCACAGCCCCCACGACGCGATGTAGCGCCGCGCGGTCCAGTATTGCGCGACGAGGCTGAACGCGGTCAGCGACGCATCGACGAACGGCAGCGCCGCGTCGGTCCAGCGCGCCATCATGCCGCCGAGCAGCGCGCTGCCGATGACGGCCGCGATCAGGTCGGGCAGCATCTTGAGCGGCCGCACGCCGGTGACGGGCGCGACGTCGCCGGCCGGCGCCGCGCCGCCGTCGGCTTCGCTCGCACGCTGCGCGAGCCAGCGCTGCCAGCCGTACACCTGCAGCACCGCGAACGCGCCCTGCAGCAGCATGTCCGAATACAGCTTCGCATCGAAGAAGATCCAGCCGTACAGCGCGACCGACGCGAGCCCGACCGGCCAGCACAGCATGCGGCGCTTCGCGGTCAGCCAGATCGCGAGTGCGCTGACGATCACGCCGGCGATTTCGAGTGGGGACATCGTCTGTGCTCTCCTGGTTGGCTGCCGGGGCCGCGCGTCACGCGGCCGGGTCCCGACGATCAGAAATCATAGGTCAACGATACACGCGCGGTGCGCGGCGCACCGGGGAACAGGTACGCATCGCCCTGCTGCTCGCCCGCGTCGCGCCAGTAGAACTTGTTGAACAGGTTGTCGACCGACACGCGCAGCACCGTGCGATGGCCGCCGATCTTCGTCGTATAGCGCGCGCCGAGGTTGAACACGAACCACGACGGCACGCGTGCGGTGCCTTCTTCGTTCGCGTTGCGCGCCGCGCTGTACTCGACGCCGCCGAGCACGTTCAGGCCCGCGACGCCCGGCACCGCGTAGTCCGCATACAGCGACGCACGCAGCGCCGGCACGTTGATGATCTGGTGCCCTTCATATGCCGGCGAACCCGAGTCGACCGCGCGAGCGCGAATCGCCGCGACGCTGGCCGTCAGCCCCAGCCGCTCGGTCACGCGCCCGGCCGCGCCGAGCTCGATCCCCTGGTGGCGCTGGGTGCCGCGCTGCACGAACGTGTAGGACGTGCCCGACGGGTCGGGGTCGGCGAACTGGAACGGCTTGCTGATCGAGAACACGGCGGCCGTGAGGCTCAACCGGTCAAGCCAGTCGTATTTCGCGCCGACTTCGATCTGGTGCGATTCGACCGGCGGCAGGAACGCATACGCATTGGTTGCACGCACGGGCGCCTGGTCGCCGAGCGACAGCGCCTTGCTGTACGACGCATACAGCGACAGCACGTTCACCGGCTTGTAGACGAGCGCGACCTGCGGCAGGAACACCGAGCGATCGGTGTGCGTCGTGTCGCCGTCGAGGCTGCTCCAGCTGCGCTGGCGCAGCAGCACTTCCTTGCCGCCCGCGAGCACCTGCCAGTGTTCGCCGAGGCTGATGCGGTCGAGCCCGAACACGCCGTACTGCCACGAATCGAGCTGCGGATACGACGGCCCGGGCGTGTTCGGCGACGGTGCAAACGCGACGTCGGGTCCGTAGATGTTCTCGCTGCCGACATAGTCGTACACGGCGGTCGCCATGTGCACGACGCGGCGCTGCACGCTCACGCCGAGCGTCAGCTCGTGCCGCAGCGGCCCCGTCGCGAACTTGCCGGTCGTGACGGCGCGCAGGTCGTCGTTGCGCCGGTATTCGCCGGGGCTGCGGAAATCGTAGACGTCGTAGTCGCCGTTCGCGCCGAAGAAGAACGGCGACGTCGCGCCGGCCGTGCAGCTCGCCGCGTACGAGCAACCGTACGCGAACGCGCTGTTGTCGTCGATCATCGTGCGGCTGCGGCCGGCGGCGATGTAGGCCTTCCAGTCGTCGTTGAACTGATAGTCGAAACGCGCGTTCAGGTTCAGCGCATCGGTCGTCACCGGCTTCGCCCACGGCTGCGTGCCGAGCGCCTTCGACGTCGTCTTGACCGACGGCACGACGGTGCCGCCGAGCAACTGGTAGCCGGGCGCCGAGCGCTGGATCCACTGCTGGAATTCGGCGTTGAGCTGCAGGCTCGCGCGCGGGCTGATGTCCCAGTCGGCGGCGATCGAACCGAACGTGCGCCGCCCGTTCGTGCCGTCGATGTAGGAGTGCATGTTCTCCTTCGCGGCATTGATCCGGAAACCGAACTGATGGTCGGGGCCGAAGCGGCGGCCGAGATCGACGGCCGCCGACGTCGAGCCGCGGCTGTCGACGCCGCCCGTCACGCTCGCGACGTTGGCGGAGCGCTTGGTCACGAAGTTGATCACGCCGCCCGGCGCGACGACGCCGCTGTCGATGCCCGCGAGCCCCTTCAGGATCTCGACGCGCTCCTTGTTCTCCAGCGGCACGTTCTGCTCGCCGGACACCGTCATCCCGTCGATGCGGATCGCGCTCGCGAGATCGACCGGAAAGCCGCGGATCGCAAAGCCTTCGAAATAGCCGACCGGCGCATAGTCGTTGACGACCGACGCGTCGTTGCGCACGACATCGCTCAGGCGCTTCGCCTGCTGGTCGTCGATCAGCGCGCGCGTGATGACGTTCACCGACGCCGGCGTGTCGCGCAGCGGCGCGTCGTCTAGCCCTGCGACCGACGCTTCGCGCGCGCGCAGCGTGCTGCCGCGCTCGCCGCTCACCGTGATCGCGGGCAGCGTCGCGGTGCCGGCCGCGTCGGCCGCCGGTACGGGCGCGTCGCCCGGTGCCGCGGCGGCCTGCGCCGCGAAAAGCGTGATGCCGAGGCCGACTCCGAGCCCGACCTTCGTGCGACGCCGCCGTGCGGATGTCGCTGTTGTTCTATTCACCGTCATTGTTCTGGATGGAAAACTCGCCACTCGACCCTGTCGAAACACGTTACGAAGCTGCGAAGCGTGCACCCGCCGACGAAATCCGCACCACGACCGGACGCATGCAACGACACGACATTCATCAGACGAATCGGACGGTACGGCATGCACGCATGCCGGTCGGTCAGGAAGACGCAGGATGGGACATCGGATTCAGGTGACGTACCGGGCACCGACGCAGCGGCCGACGGGTTCGTCGGGAGCGGGCGGGCGGCCGGCGGCATCGCGCGGTCGTATCATGCGGGGGACGCTTCGAACGCCCCGGCGCAGGCGGCGGGCGCTTGCGCCGGCCGTTCGTTGGAACGGCGGCCTGCCCGTCGCGCGCGACAACGCGGCGTGGCGCGCATTTTACCCCTTGCGGGACGGAGGGCCGTGGAATCGGATGGAACGGGAGGCGGGAACGGCGGGACGGGGGAAATACGCTTCGGGTCGTGCGACAGCGGCGGCGATGTGATCGCGATGCGCGTCGTGCGCGGCGACCTCGACAACCGGTGCAGTCGTGCGCCGGTCGAGCGAACGAAAACCGGCGCGGGCATGACGGCCGCCACCGGTTCACCTGCCGCTCAGAATCCCTGCATCGTCACGGTCGGATCGACGACGAGATGCACGACGCCGTAGATCACCGCGCCGACCAGCACCGCCAGCAGGATTGCGACGAACGGCAGCAACGTGAAGTTGGTATTCGCGAGATCGGTCGCATGCGCCTTGCTGTTGCGCACGCCGAAGAAACTCCACAGGACCAGGCGAACCATGGCGAGCAGTTTCATGATGGGCTCCTTTCATCGAATCGGTTGACGCTATCGTCGATCCGGACGGCATTCGAAAAAAGAAGCAGTTGCGCGCGCTTTTGGCGCAGCAGGCCGTCTGCGGCGGCATGTCGCAGGGTCCGTCAGCGATCGAGCACGAGCGGCTCCACGGCGCCCGTCGCGGGCCGCGCGACGCACAGCAGCGCACAGCCCGGTTCGACCGGTGCGTCGGGCGTTTGCTCATAGTCGACCGCACCGGACAGCACGCGCGTCGCGCACGTGCCGCACGAGCCGGAGCGGCATTCGGACGGCACCGCAATGCCCTGCCCCTCGGCGAATTCGAGCAGCGGGCCGTCGGCCGGCGTCCATGCGGCTTCGCGCGCCGTGCGCCGGAACACGACCGGCACGCTCGCCGCCGGCGGCGTCACGGACGCGCGGGTCGCGCCGCGCGCGACGCTCGACGGCCCGAACGCCTCGAAGCGGATGCGTTCGTCCGGCACGTTCAGCGCACGCAGCCCGTCGTACAGGTCGCGCATGAACGCCGCAGGCCCGCACAGGTAGAAGTCGTAGTCGTCGAACGGCAGGATCCGCTTCAGCTGGGCGATGTCGATGCGGCCGGCCCGTGCGGCCGAGCCTTCGTCAGGATGACTGTCGAACCAGTGAAGCGACAGGCGTGGATCGGCGGCCGCGATGCGCGTCAGTTCCGTCGCGAACGGCCGGTCAGCCGCTTCACGTGCGCCGTGCACGAACACGACGCGGCGTGACCGCTTGTCGTCGGCCAGCGCGCGGCGCAGCATCGCGACCATTGGCGTGATGCCGATGCCGGCCGACACGAGCACGGCCGGGCGCGGGCTCTCGACGTCGAACGTGAAGCGGCCGCGCGGCATCTGCGCGTCGAGCGTCATGCCTGCCCGCGCGTGATCGTGCAGCCACGCCGATACTCGCCCTTCGCGCTTCACCGTGATCCGGTAATCGGTGCCGCCCGGCGCATCGGACAGCGTGTAGCTGCGAATCGACGGCGCATCGCTGCCCGGCAGCGCGACGCGCAACGTCAGGTGCTGCCCGGCTTCGTACGCGGGCAGCGCGCCGCCATCCGCCGGTTCGAAATGAAGCGAGCGAATCGCGCGCGCTTCGTCGACGATCTTCGCGATACGCAACGGCCGCCATGCGGGGGCCGAGGCGGGTGCGGATACGGACGACACCGGCGCAGGCGCCACCGTCGCCGCAGCGCCCGCGCGCGCCGCCATCGCCGCGAACTGCGGCGCGCGCTCGACCTCGGACCACCGGAACGGCAGTACCGCGCGCAGGCGCCGCACTTCCCGCACATGGAACCGCACGACACGCTGCGCGCCGTCTAACGACGCGACGAGCGGCCCGTCCCAGACGATTTCCGCACGCGCGGCCACAACCAGCAGGTCGCCGCTGTCGAAATCGATGAACAGCAGCCCCGCGCGCGGATCGTGCTGCAGGTTGCCGAGCGTGTTGAAGAAGCGGTTGCCGCTGAAATCCGGCGTCGTCAGCGTGTGTGTATCGTCGACGCGCACGAAGCCCGGCATCCCGCCGCGATGCGACACGTCCGCGCCGCGCGCCGCGCCCGCGTCCGCCGACGTGTTCGCGCTCGCGACGAAGAACGTATCGGCCTGCGCGAGGAGCGCACGATCGGCGTCGCTCAATGCGTCCGACACGTCGGGCGCGACCGAGGGATCGACTTCACGTGCCACGAAAGCGGGCTTGCGACCCTGGATGTACTTCGCGCAGTTGCCGAAGCTCTGCTCGACCGCGATCGTCAGCGCGTCGCCGTCGACCGCGCGTACGACGCCGTTCACGCGATTGCGCCGCCGCGTATCGAATTCGATCCCGAGCCCGCCGAGCGCCGCGCCCGGCTGCCAGGCGCCGGCCAGCGGGTCGCCCGGCAGCGGCCGCGCCGCGATGCGCAGCGTGCGGGCGTCCGGCGACGTGACGAAACCCGGCTCGCCGGCGCGCAGCGTCGCCCACGGCTGGCCGTGCGCATCGACGCCGCCGAGCACGAAGAACGGCAGTTGCGCGAAGAAAGCGCGGTGCTGGTCCGGCATGAAGCGCCGGATCCCGCGCCGGCCGGCCGCGCCCGCGGCCTCCGTCACGCCCGCGCGCTGCTGCACGGCGAGTTCGCCCGCGTGAAACGGCGCGGTGTCGAGTTCCCAACCCGGTACGACGGCGGTCGGCGCGTTCATCGCGTTCTCCCTGAACAGGCGCGGCTTCGGTGGGCGTTACGCGGCGAGCAGGCCCGCGCGCGTCGCCGGCATGCCGACGAAGCCCGGCAGCGCCTCGACACGCGCCAGCCAGGCGCGCACGTGCGGATACGGCTCGAGCGACACGCCGCCTTCCGGGGCGTGCGCGATGTAGGTGTACGCGGCGATGTCCGCGATGGTCGGCTGCGCGCCGGCCGCGAACGGCTTGCCGGCCAGCTCGCGATCGATCACGTCGAGCACCTTCGCGGCCGTGCGCTTGGCTGCCTCCGGGTCGAGCGGCGCGCCGAACACGGTCACGAGCCGGGCGGCGGCCGGCCCCGACGCGATCGGGCCGGCCGCATACGACAGCCAGCGCTGCACCACGGCCGCGCCGGCCGGATCGTCGGGCAGCCAGTGCGCATCGCCGTAGCGCTTCGCGAGGTACACGAGGATTGCGTTCGAATCGGCGATCACGGTGCCGCCGTCGTCGATCACCGGCACCTGCCCGAGCGGATTGAGCGCGAGGAACGCCGGTTCGCGCTGCGCGCCGGCCGCGAGATCGACGTCGACGATCTCGGACGGCAGGCCGAGCAGCGACAGGAACAACCGGACGCGATGCGCGTGCCCCGAGAGCAGGAACGAATAGACGCGGATCGGCGAGGCGGGCTTGCTGGCGGCAGACATGGAAAACACTCCGGAATCTCGCGCCGCCGGGAGTCGGCGACGAACGGCTCCAGCGTAGCGCTCGCCGTTCGTCGCCAGAAGACGGATAATCGCGGAAACATTCTCCGCTTTCATAGGACAATCGACGATGGCCGATCTGCGCGACGTGAACCTGAACCGGCTGGCGATCTTCGTCGCGGTGGTCGACGCCGGCTCGCTGACGGCCGCCGCCGAGCGGCTCGGCCTCGCGAAGACGGTCGTCAGCACGCACATGCAGCGCCTCGAATCCGAGGTCGGCGCGAACCTGCTGGTGCGCACGACGCGGCGGCTGAGCGTGACCGATGCCGGCCGTGTGTTCTACGACGCGTGCCGCGACATCGTGCGCGCCACCGAAGCCGCGCTCGACGCGGTGTCGTCCGACGCCGGGCCGCTGCGCGGCACGCTGCGCGTGAGCGTGCCGATCGACTATGGCGCGCTGGTCGTCGCGCCGGCCGTCGTCGCGCTGCGCGACCGGCATCCGGCGCTTGCCGTCGAACTGGTCGCGAACGACCGCGTCGTCGATCTCGTCGCGGACAACCTCGACGTCGCGATCCGCATCGGCCGCCTCGCCGATTCGAACTATCGCGCGGTGCAGCTCGGCACCTACGAGAAATGGCTGGTCGCGAGCCCGGCGTTCGTCGCGCGACACGGGCTGCCGCGCGATCCCGATGCGCTCGCCGCGCTGCCGTACGTGATGCTGTCGTCGCTGCCGCGCCCGCATACGCTCGAGCTCGACAACGCGCGGGGCGGCCGCGCGTCGGTGCGCTGCGTCGCGCCGGTCGTGTCGAACACCGCGACCGCGTGCCGCGCGATCGTGCTCGCGGGCGGTGGCTTCGGGCTGCTGACGGATTTCTCGACCGCGGACGACGTCGCGACCGGCCGGCTCGTGCGGCTGCTGCCGGGCTGGCATACGGCGCCGGCCGGGATTCATGCGGTGTATCCGTCGACGCGGCTGCCGTCGCCGAAGGTGCGGGCGTTTGTCGAGGCGATGAAGGGGAGGCTGGGGGAGATGCCGGCGGCGCCTACGACAAGGCGCTCACGGTCGAAGTAGCGGAAAAACGAAGAAACGCGGAGAGCGGCGCTCAATACGCCTGCATGGGTCTTCTCATGAGCAACGACTTCGACACCGGCCACGATACACATTCAAGTGAAACGCCGTAGATGCCTATTTGGAAGGGCCGACACCCTAACGTAACGGCTCGACCGACGGTGACGTGAAGCCGCTTTCCATTGTGCCGGTCAACGAAGCGCCCCGACAGGTCCGGCTCCAGCGCTCGAAGTTGTAGTTCGTCTGGATCCAGCGATTGCCGACGGCATCACCGCCGGGCTTGCGAATCGACCAACCCAATTCGGCGTCGTAATGCGCTTCATCGCGTTCGTTGGTTACGACGCCCTTGGTATCGACAACGGCCTCGCGCGTCGCGCCGCCCTCGATCTGTTGAGGGCCCTGTTTCGCGCCGGCCAGGTCGTCCGCGTACAACTGACGAAGATGCTCCACGCACGCGTCGAAGCTGGCGAACGATTGCGGCGGCATATCCACCGGCGGCAAATGGCCGCTCGCGGAAACGGACGATGCAAACGACGTCGCAACGCTCAACAGGAGAAGGCGGGTGTTGAAGTGCTTCATGTTTTGAGGTTCCCGCATATGCCCGAGCGCCAGCTCCGGGTCGGCAATTGCCCGCTAGTGAGCGCTTTTTGGCAGGCTGCAATCGGTGTAATAGAGACGGCACGCGGTATCGCCATCCGTCTGGCAGATCGCCATGCCTTTCTGTATGGCTTCTTCCTTGGTGCCAGCACCGGCCGTACTGAATCCTTTGCTTCCAACGATCATGGCTCCGCAGCCGTTGGAGTAGGTCAACTGAACTTTGCAGGTAGCCCCTCCCTTGGCCTGGCAATCTGCCATCGCCGTGCGCGCGGCTCCGCGTTCGCTTTCCCCGCCGACGGCCGTGCCGAGTACGCCCTTTACACCATCGGTCGCGATCGCTCCCCACGTCGTCGCCAAACTGAACGTGGGCGCCTGCTGTGTGGGTGCCGCCTGCGCGCGGGGGGCCGGGCCACAAGACGTCGCGCTATAGGGAATCCAGCCTGACGGACATGCCACCTGGGCGTGCGCGGTGATACTGATACTGACCAGGCAAGCGATTGAAAGGATTTTGGATCGCATGTTCTCTGTAACGCGTCTAGCGCTTTTCGTGTTATTCCAGTCGCTGGGGCAAACTACATCCGGCGTAGTAAACCCAACATTTCGCCGCCCCTTTTGAAGCGCAATTCTTCATGCCCATACTGCTCGCCTCTTCCGACGTGCCTGCATTTTCCGTCCAGATGATCTGCCCGTTGGCCATGACCGCGACACATGAATTCGCGTACACGTTGTTGACGGAACAGTTCACACCTCCGCGGGCCTGGCATTCCCGCTGCGCGGCAGAAATCGCGCTGTCTTTATCCGGCATGTCGGACACGATGCCGAACGCACCTTGACTGGATACAACCGCACCCCAACGCGAGGCCCAGCGAATTTGGCGTTGAGGCTGAACCCCGTTAGTACCTTGCTGTCGGTTATCTGGACCGCAGTCACTCGCGCTGTAGGGAATCCAGCCCGGGGGGCAGGCGACTTGAGCGTGACTGAGCGATGCAACGCCAAGCAGCGTCAGCAGGACAAGCAGTCGGATGACGTTCATAGGTGATGTCGGGGCGCTACAGCGCAATAAGATGCGTTGAGGAAGGTCACAGGCCGAACGGCACGCAATCGCATTCTGTTCACGGCTCAATGTTCGTTGACTCGCCAGTCGTTCGATTCGCGCATTTCGGCGACTGCATCGCCATCAACCGGCGCGCGAAATCCCAATCGCGAAGCGCATCCACCTCGTATTAGCGAGGTCCAGCTCCAGCGATCGGCTTACGAAGATGTCACTGATATGTCTGTCAACCGTCGAATCCACACAGCGCCCAGCCAATGTATACCAGTCTATCTACTTTGACTAGAATTCCGCAGAATCAGGAGATACGTGCAGCGAGACAACCGCTGATTTATTTCCGTTGCTTAATATTTTTTTGAAGTAAGCCCGAGTCTCACACGCATGGCTCGCCCGTCGACGACGCTGTTGGATTCACCCATCGCGCGCTCTTTCGCACGACGCCGCCAAGCGGCATTTTCGACATGACATCGCCGTGACGGGTCCGCACAGTTACGCGCGTAAACATGAATCGTCATGACACAACCCCGACTTTTTTGCATCCCGCACCCTGACTCACGGAACGAGCCCGGAAGCCAACATGAAAGCCCTCCTCAGATACGCCGCCTGCATCGCGCTGCTTGCCAGCACCGCCGCTGCCCACGCGATCGACTGCAAAAAGGCCAGCAATCCTGTCGAACGTACGATCTGCGCCGACGAGAAGCTCAAGGCCGCCGATGCCGAGATGGGTAAAGCCTACGCGATTGTCATGCAGCAGGCCGGCAACGACGCAGATCTGCGCGCGATGCTCGTCCGCGGCCAGAAGCGCTGGATCGAAGCGCGTGACCAGCGTTTCGCGAATCCACAGGATTTCGCCGGCGCGCCGAACGGCAAGGCCCTACGCGCGAGTCTGCTCAAAGCGATCCGTCAGCGCACCGAGACACTGAGCGAGCCCGGCAAGGCCAACCGCGCCACGCCGCGCTTGCTGGAAACGGCGCTGCAGCAGCGCAAGTTCCTGGCGCAATTCACGGGTGGGGCATTCGCAGGTTTCGAGACAGGATGCGATTTCCTGCCGGGCGGTCAGGAACTGAACTACGGCTGCTTCAGCGCACGCCGCTACCAGAACCGAGACCGGGTCTGCACGTTGATGGATGACTGGGCGAGCGGCGGCTACTACCAGACACGCCTGGTGGGCAACGTCGTTCAGGGCCGGCTGGAAACCGTGGCGGCATGCGGCGACGGTTCAGAAGGCGGCAGCCCGTGCCCGGACACCGTGGACGAGGCGCGCAAAGCGAGCGCAGGCTGGAATCTTCACCCGGGCCGCCCCGCGCTGGCGCCCAAGGCGCTGCCCAAGCTGGATGCCGAAGTCGAGCTTGGCGCCGAAGATACCGCCTGGCTGCACGCCTGCCTGACGGACAGCCGCTACCCGCAGAGTGCCGGTGCGGCGCATTGAAAGGCCGATCGCGTTTTCTACCCTACGTCATCTCCCCTCACCGACACGTCCCGGTGACTTCTTGAGGTCGATACTCCGATGAAAAGCAAACTCGCCTTGGCTTTCATGGTCACTGCATTCTCATTCTGTACTCACGCCTATGCAGAGGGCGGCTGTCCTCCTGGCACGGTTCCACAAGGTGGGCAAGAAACGACCTCTTGCCGCCCTATCCCTGGTTATGGCCAGCCGGGGAATCAGGCCATACCGGGCGCACCGCTCAACGTCACTTATATCGAGCGTTGGGGCGCGGTCGCGTTGGACGCCCAGGAAACCCACAACATTGGCGCGTCGCATGACAAAGCAAGCCGATCCGAGGCGGAGCAGATCGCCATGAAAAATTGTCTCGACCTGGGCTCCAGGAAGTGCGAATTGGTCTCCGCTTACTCCAACAGGTGCGTGGCGGTAGCGAAGGCCGATACTCACTATAGCGTTGCAACTAGCCTGACTCGGCCAGAGGCGGAGAAATCCGTGATAGGCCTGTGTGAAGACGCGTCGTGCAAAGTTGTTTTTAGCAGTTGCAGCTTGGCGAAACGTATTCAGTGAGGTCGAAGCATGGACAGATCCTTGATGATGACGCTGGGCATCATGATGTCTCTTTCCATCGGATGTAGCGCTGCCACGCCGCTCGACGATCGGCAGAACATCGAGACGCAGGCGTTGCCCCCCTTCATGGCTCGATGCGCGTGCAAATATGCCTGAGTCGTTTCGACGGATTCATGCCCGAGCCACAGTTTCCGGCGCCAGCTACCTGCCCGTTCCCAACGTCCCCAGCAACACCTTCCTGCAACTGGAGATCATCTGCGCCTCCGGATCGCGATATTCGGTCAGCAGCCACGCCGCGCCGACGTTCGTCATCGCGCCGACGAGCGCTAGCCCGATCAGCCGCTGCTCGGTGCGCTCCGCGGGCGTCGCCGCTTCATGCGGCGCGCCGATCGCCATGATCAGCTTGCCGAAATCGATCAGCATGCGCTGGTACGTCATGTCGGTATCCGCGCTCACGCCCATCACCTCGAGCAGCAGCACGCGCGCCGCGCACGGGTCGCGCAGGAATGCGAAGAACGCGGCGAGCCCCGCGTCGACGCTCTCGCGCAGATCGCCGCCGCGCGCGGCGACCGCCTGCGCGACCGCGTCATGCAGTTGCTGCGCGTGGTGCAGGTAGGTGCAGCGCAGCAAATCCTCGGTGCTGTCGAACGCCGCGTAGAAATAGCGATCGTTCAGCTTCGCTTCCTGGCAGATCGACCGCACGGTCGCCTTGCGAAAACCCACCGTGCCGAACACGCGCGTCGCCGCGCGGATCAGCGCGTCGCGCCGCTCGGCAGCCCGTACCTCGGGCGCCACGCCGCCATACGACCGGCCCCTTTTTTCCGTTTCGAGTGCTTTCTCCATTCCGCTATTTGACATCAGGACACCCGAAAACTAAAGTGGTGACGACAAACACCACAATAGGCGCGCCGCCGGTGCAGCGCAAGCGGAACGGGAGGAACGACGGATGAAGGGGTTTTCCGGGAAGGTCGCCGCGATCACGGGCGCCGGTTCGGGCATGGGCCGCAGCCTCGCGGTCGAGCTCGCGCGGCGCGGCTGCGAGGTCGCGCTCGCCGACGTCAACGAAACCGGGCTCGCCGGCACGGCGGCCGCGTGCGCGCAGCACGGCGTGCACGTGAGCACGCGGCGACTCGACGTCGCCGACCGCGACGCGGTGTTCGCATGGGCCGATTTCGTGCGCGCCGAGCACGGCAAGGTCAACCTGATCTTCAACAACGCAGGCGTGTCGCTGGCCGCCAGCGCCGAGACCGCGCGCCTCGCCGATCTCGAATGGATCGTCGGCATCAACTTCTGGGGCGTCGTGCACGGCACGCAGGCGTTCCTGCCGCACCTGCGCGCGTCGGGCGACGGTCACATCGTCAACACGTCGAGCCTGTTCGGCCTCATCGCGATGCCGACGCAAAGCGCATACAACGCCACCAAGTTCGCGGTGCGCGGCTTCACCGAGGCGCTGCGGATGGAACTCGAACTCGACGGCGCGCCGGTGAGCGCGACCTGCGTGCATCCGGGCGGCGTCGCGACCGGCATCGTCGACGCGGGCCGCGTCGACACCAGCATCCACGCGCTGACGGGCCAGGACGAAGCAACCCACCGCCGCCAGGCGAACCGGCTGATCAACGCGACGACGGCCGACGACGCCGCGCGGCAAATCCTCGCGGGCGTCGAGCGCAATGCGCGCCGCGTGCTCGTCGGCGCCGACGCGCGCCGGCTCGACCGGATCGCGCGCCTGCTCGGCGCCGGCTACCAGTGGCTGATGCTGCGCCACGTGCGCCGCGCCCGCGCACGCAACCTCGACCGCGCGCACACCCCGGCCGCGCGCCCGACCACGCCCGCCAAGGAACCCGCATGACCTCGACGACGACCGACCGGCGCGATGCGCCGCCCGCCCCCGCCGCCCGCCGCGACAGCGGCGATAATCGCGACAATCGCGACCTCGACGTGCTGATCGTCGGCGCCGGCCTGTCCGGCATCGGCGCCGCGTATCACCTGAAGCAGCGCTGCCCGCATGCGAGCGTGGCGATCGTCGAAGCGCGCGACGCGATCGGCGGCACCTGGGACCTGTTCCGCTATCCGGGCGTCCGTTCGGATTCCGACATGTTCACGCTCGGCTACAGCTTCCGCCCGTGGCACAGCGACAAGGCGATCTCCGACGGCCAGACGATTCTCGACTACATCCGAGACACCGCGCGCGCGCATGGCATCGACAAGACGATCCGCTACGGGCAGAAGGTCGTCGCGGCCGACTGGGATTCGAACCGCGCACGCTGGACGGTACGCATCGAGCGCACGCAGGACGGCGCGACCGACACGCTCGTCTACACCTGCCGCTTCCTGTTCATGTGCAGCGGCTACTACGACTACGATGCCGGCTACCGGCCCGACTGGCCCGGCATGGAGACGTTCGAAGGCAAGCTCGTGCATCCGCAGCACTGGCCGAAGGACCTGTCGTACGCGAACCGGCGCGTCGTCGTGATCGGCAGCGGCGCGACGGCCGTCACGCTCGTGCCGTCGATGGCGGCCGATGCGCAGCACGTGACGATGCTGCAGCGCTCGCCGACCTACATCGTGTCGCTGCCCGCGCGCGACAAGATCGCGAATGCATTGCGCCGCGTGCTGCCGTCGCGGCTCGCGCACCGGCTCGTGCGCGTGAAGAACGTACTGCTGACGATCTACCTGTACAACGTGTCGCGCCGCAAGCCCGACCAGACGAAGAAGTTCATCATCCGCGCGGCCAGCAAGCAGCTCGGCCCCGACTTCGACGTCGCGAAGCACCTGACGCCGCGCTACATGCCGTGGGACCAGCGCGTGTGCCTCGTGCCGAACGGCGACCTGTTCAAGTCGATCCGCGCGGGCCGCGCGTCGATCGTCACCGACGAGATCGAGCGCTTCACGCCGACCGGACTCAAGCTGAAGAGCGGCCAGCAGCTCGACGCGGACGTGATCGTCACCGCGACCGGGCTGAAGGTGAAGATGCTCGGCGGTGCGCGCGTCACGGTCGACGGCCGCGTGGTCGACCTGCCGGAGACCGTGTCGTACAAGGGGATGATGTACAGCGACGTGCCGAACCTCGCGTCGTCGTTCGGCTACACGAACGCGTCGTGGACGCTGAAGGCCGAGCTGATCGCGCGCTACGTGTGCCGGCTGCTCAACCACATGCGCGCGAACGACTACGACACGTGCGTGCCGCGGCTCGGTGCCGGCGAACTCGGCGACGTGCCGGCCGTCAACCTGAGCTCGGGCTACATCCAGCGCGCGGCCGGCATCCTGCCGAAACAAGGCCGTCACAAGCCGTGGAAATTCCACCAGAACTACGTGCGCGATCTCGCCTCGCTGAAATTCAGCGCGCTCGCCGATTCGGCGATGCATTTCGAACGCCGCGCGAAAGCCGGCCCGGCCACCACCACGCAGGTCGCCGAACCCGCACTCGAAACCCGTTGAGGCCGACATGACCCCCGTGCTCCATCTGATCCAGAACGTACTGCTCGGCGTCGTCGCGGTACTCGCCGCGCTCGCGCTGTTCACCGCTTACGTGGCCCGGCGCGTGACGCGCGCGTTTCCGCCCGAAGGCCGCTTCGTCGACATCGGCGGCGACCGCATCCATTACGTCGAATACGGCAACGGCCCGCCGATCGTGTTCGTTCACGGGCTCGCGGGGAATTGGCGCAACTTCGCGTACCTGCCGCTCACGCGGCTCGCGCAGCAGCATCGCGTGATCCTCATCGACCGGCCGGGCGCAGGCCGCTCGCTGCGCGGCGCGAGCTCGCAGGCGAACGTGTACGCGCAGGCCCGCACGGTCGCCGCGTTCATCGACGCGCTGCACCTCGACAAGCCCGTGCTGGTCGGCCATTCGCTCGGCGGCGCGATCGCGCTGGCGGTCGGGCTCAACCATGCGGACCGCGTGAGCCGGCTCGCGCTGATCGCGCCGCTGTCGCACGAGCAAACCGAGCCGCCCGCACCGTTCCGGCCGCTGATGCTGCCGTCGCCGCTCGTGCGCCGCTTCGTGTCGTGGACCTTCGCGATCCCGCTCACGATCCTGACCGGCCGCAAGGCCGTGCGCCAGGTGTTCGCGCCGGAAGATGTGCCGCGCGACTTCCCGGTCAAGGGCGGCGGCCTGCTCGGGATGCGCCCGCACGTGTTCTACGCGACGGCGACGGACCTGCTGTCGGCACCCGCCGACCTGCCCGCGATGGAGCGCCGCTACGCGGATCTCGCGCTGCCGGTCGACGTGCTGTACGGCCGCGCCGATCCGATCCTGAACTGGCGCGAGCACGGCGACGCGCTCGCGAAGAAGTCGGCGCGCGTGCGGCTGAAGGTCGTCGAGGGCGGCCACATGCTGCCGGTCACGATTCCCGATGCGACGGCCGACTGGCTGCTCGAGGTCGCCGCAGCACCGGCCGAGGAAGCCGCGCCGACGGTACGCATCGCGTAAGCCGCGACCGCACGGCAACGCCTGATTCCGTGCCCGGCAACCAACGCCGCGGGCGGAATCAGGCTTCGTCGTCGGGCACCGACAGCCCGAGATCCGAGATCACCTCGCGCGCGCTGCGGAATGCCTCGACGGCAGCCGGCGCGCCTGCATAGAGCGCGCTGTGCAGCAGCACCTCGCGGATCTCGACGAGGCTCGCGCCGTTGTTGAGCGCGCCGCGAATGTGGCCCTTCAGTTCCGTGCTGCGGCCGAGCGCCGCCAGCATCGCGCACGTACACAGGCTGCGCGTCTTCAGGTCGATCCCGCCCCGCTGCCACGTGCTGCCCCACGCGTGTTCGTTCAGCCAGTTCTGCAACGGACGCGAAAATCCGTCGAGGTCGCGCATCGCGCGCTCGACGAATGCCTCGCCCATCACGTCGATCCGCCGCGCCTTGCCGTATTCCCTGTCCTGTTCGCTCATGTCCGTGTCCTGGTTGAAGTCGTGGCCGCTTCGGCTTCGCCGGCAGCGGGCGTTGTCCGGTCATGTTCCCGGGCCCCGCGCGTTTCGTCAAAGACGCGGCCCTCGGTTCGCGGCCGCCCGTGTCCCGCTATGTCGGACGCTACGTAACATCGCGCCACGCGTTACGTCGGCTGACGGGAACATTGCGACGGACCGGCCCGCGCACCGTACGTGCCCGTCGCGGGAAACCGCCATTACTCCGTTTAAATCGCGTCGATATTCCCGATTTCCGCAACAAAGCGCGACACCGTTTCGCGAAACCTTTCGTGGCGCGGAATTTGCAGAGGAGGCTTGGACACACTTCCAATGTCGAGGCCAACATGCACAAATTCTTCAAGAAGACGACGGTAACGATGGCCGTCTCGTCACTGCTCGCGCTGTACGGCTGCGGCTCGGTCGATGGACCGACGACGCCGCCGACGATCAAGCCGAGCACGTCCGGGACGGGCGGCAGTTCGGGGACTTCGGGGACTTCCGGTAGTTCGGGGACGTCGGGTAGTTCGGGCAGCTCGGGGACTTCCGGCACGTCGGGGACTACTTCGGGTACCTCTGGTACGTCGGGGACTTCCGGCACCTCGGGCACCTCCGGTACGTCGGGCACTTCCGGTACCTCTGGCACCTCCGGTACGTCGGGTACTTCCGGTACCACGGCGACGAAGCGAACGAGTATCCCGTCG